>CAZRQP010000049.1:3568-10685 GCA_964602315.1 uncultured Dehalococcoidaceae bacterium | reverse complement strand
GTGCTCGTTCTCACACAGTATGATGATAAGGAATATTTCTTCCCGGTAATCGAATCCGGCGCCTCCGGGTTTATCAGCAAGGCGGCGGCCTCATCCGAACTTGCCGCCGGGATACGTTCAGTCAACCGGGGTGACTCATACCTATCGCCGTCAGTTACCAAACTACTGGTTGAAGACTATCAGACAACGGCCAGGCAACGTTCCAGTCAAGACCCGTATGAACAGCTTACAAGAAGGGAACGTGAGGTATTTAAGCTGCTGGCGGAAGGACACAGCACCCAGGAAATAGCGGAGATTCTGGTCATCACACCCAAGACCGTCGATGGCCATAAGACGAACCTCATGGCCAAGCTGGGTGTCCATAATCGAATCGACCTGGTGAAGTACGCCCTGCGTAAGGGTGTAATAAATATCTAAAACTTAAACATATCTTTATCTGCGGTTCAATTAGAGGCACTAAATTCCTCTCTATCGTTTATCCAAAAATTCACTAAGAGCGAATACTCGTATATTCAAGGGTTGTATTTGTCTATTTTCGGGGTAAATTCCCTATTTCCCATCTATGTAATGTGCTTTATAGTGACAAATATAAAGGTGCTTCCGTAGAAAGGAGGCTTAAAATGGTAAAAAAGCAGACGATTCTAATTGTAGATGATGAAGTCGAATTTGTAGATGAACTGAAGGAAACCCTGGAAGGTGTGAACTACATCGTCGCCATCGCTTGCGACCGCGAACAGGCTGAAAAAATGGTGCGTTCCCACGAGCCGGATATGATTGTGCTGGGCACCATCATGCCCCGCGGCGATGCCTTCCAGTTCCACAAGTGGATGAAGCAGACATTGGGTTTCAGCAATCTGCCTATCATGGTCATCAACGCTCCGCCGGAAAAGCAGCTGCTCAAAGGCTGGAGAATGGACGAAGGTATGCAGATGGACGCTGAAGATTTCCTGGCTAAACCGGTAAAATCTACCTCCCTAATACCACGTATCAAGGCTTTGCTGGACCGGGCTACCAAGAAAATCAGGATATTAATCGTGGACGACCATGCCGTAGTCAGGGACGGCATAAAATCGGTGATATCTCTGCAGCGTGACATGCAGGTAATCGGAGAGGCGGTCAACGGTAAGGAAGGGCTGGAAAAGACCATCGAGCTCGCGCCGGATGTGGTGGTTATGGATATCGTGATGCCGATGATGAACGGACTGGATGCCGCGGCAGAAATCTGCCAGAAATGCAAGGCGGCCAAGGTGCTGATGCTGACGCAGTATGACGACCAGGAAAACGTAGTCGCCAGCAAGAAGGTTGGCGCAGTAGGGTTTATCCCCAAAGCCGCCGCCAGTTCCCGTCTCCTTACCGGGATAAGGTCTGTGGCCCGCGGCGACCAATCCTGGATAGAGTCGCTCCAACCGCATGTTGAAGGCCAGGGGAAAAACTAAGTGGAAGCAATTACCATAGTCCTTAACGGAGTGGAAGTAAGCGGTTATCCGGAAACTACTATTTTAGAACTGGCCAGGGAGTCGGGGGTATATATACCCACACTGTGCAACGACCCTAATTTAGCTCCTACAGGCGCCTGCCGACTGTGTATCGTAGAAAATGAACGCAATGGAGCTTTGCTTGCTTCCTGCGTAACCCCGATTGCTCCGGGCATGGTAATTAATACCAACTCCCCGAGGGTACTGGAGCACCGCAAGAAAATACTCAAGCTCATGCTGGCCAGCCACCCCGATTCCTGCCTGGTCTGCGATAAAGGCAACCGCTGCCAGCTGCGCAAACTGGCGGCGGAAATGGGAATAGGGTTTGTCGAGTACCAGAGGATTCCCCAGTCGGATACTATCGAGGAGGTCAATCCCTTTATCGAGCGCGACCTTTCCAAGTGCATCATGTGCGGCAAGTGCATCAGGGCCGACCAGGAACTGGTAGTTGAGGGCGCCATCGACTATATAAACCGGGGGACCTCCGTAAAAGCGGCCACGCTGAATAACCTGCCGCTGGAAAAATCGGAGTGTACCTTTTGCGGGGTCTGTGTAGCCATCTGCCCCACCGGCGCAATTATGGAAAAAGACAGGGCATATACCGGCACGGCCACGACGACGGTTACGACGGTATGCCCCTATTGCGGGTGCGGCTGTGCCATTTCGCTGGGAGTTAAAGACGGAAGGATAATTTATACCAGGCCGGTGGCGGAAAGTCCGGTAAGCCGTGGCACGTTGTGCGTCCGCGGAAGCTACGGTTATGATTTCGTGCATAGCAAAGAAAGACTGAAAAAGCCGCTGGTAAAGGTTGACGGCGACTTCCAGGAATCAACCTGGGAAGAGGCCCTGGCTTTAGTAGCTGAAAATTTAAAAAGAATAAAAGAGACTCATGGCCCCGATTCCCTGGCGGTCTTTGGGTCCTCCAAGTGCACCAACGAGGAGAACTATCTCCTCCAGAGGTTCGCCCGGAGCGTCCTGGGTACGAATAATATCGATAACGGCAGCCGATTTTACTGCGCCGCCAGTCTGACGGGACTGGGCGCAACGATTGGGTACGCCGGGACAACCGGCTCTATTGATAATTTGGAGAGGTCGCAGGTTATCCTTCTCATCGGCGCCAACCCCGAAATATCTGCGCCGACCATATCCTATGCTATCAAGCGGGCGGTTAAATTCAAAGGGGCGGAACTCATTATTATAGACCCGCGGCGTACCCCATTGAGCAGGTTCGCCCGAATTCAGCTGCGCCCCAAGGTAGGTACCGACGTGCCTCTGCTTAACAGGCTGGCCAGAATAATTATCAGTGAAAAGAAGCTCGATGAAGAGTTCGTTACCCGCATGACGGATAACTATAATAACTGGTCGAAGAGCCTGGAAAAATATACCGCAGGCTACGTTGAGAAGCTGACCGGTGTCCCGAAAAAGGATATACAAGCAGCGGCGCGGCTGCTGGGAGAGGCCGAAAACACTTCAATCGTGTATGGGAACGGCGTTAGCCAGCAGGTTAACGGCACCGACGCAGTAATTGCCATCGCTAATCTGGCTATGCTTACCGGCAATGCGGGCCAGCGGGGCGGCATATTCGCCCTGCAGCGTGAAAACAATGCCCGCGGCGCCTGCGACATGGGCGTTGTACCCGACTTCCTGCCGGGTTATTTAAGCGTGAATGACGCTCAAAACAGACAAAAATTCGAAGAACGGTGGAATACCAAGCTGCCGGGCGATACCGGCCTGACAGCCCTGGAAATGATGGAGGCAGCCAGAACGGGAAAGGTCAAGGGTATGTTGATTATGGGTGAAAACCCGGTCGCCAGTTTCCCGCAGCCTGCGCTTATTAAAAAGGCCCTGTCGTCACTTGATTTCCTCGTCGTTACCGATATGTTTCCCGGTGAAACAGCCCGGCTGGCATCGGTAGTATTACCGGCGGCAAGTTTTGCCGAGAAAGAGGGGACGTTTACCAACTTCGAAGGGAGAATTCAGCCGGTCAGAAAGGCTATCAAGCCGTTTGGTGACAGCCTGCCCGATAGTGAAATTATAACGCAGCTCTCCTCGGCAATGGGGTCGCCGATGCCTTATTCGTCGCCGCACCAGGTGACGGAGGAAATAGAAGATATGGTGCCCTTCTACCGCCAGGTTTCTGCCAGAGACGCCGATACGATGGGACTGGAGATGAGCGAGGTCGATGAAGGTACGCCGGGAACCAGGCGCCTTTATAAAGGGCTTTTCCCCAGCGGCTTCGGGCGGTTCCATCCCGTGGAATTTACACCTCTGCAAGAAAGTAAAAACGGATATAATTTCACGTTGATAACAGGCTCCAGCAGGTACCATTTCGGCACCGGCGGGCGGAGCCAGCGTTCCGCAAGGTTAAGACGATTCTCCCCGGAGACTTATCTGGAAATCAATCCCGCCGACGCCAAAGAACTTGGTCTGAAGGGTGAGGGCAAAATTAAAATCATATCGGAGCAGGGAGAAATTTCTGCATCCGCCAGGGTGAGTGATACGCTGCCGCACGGACTTCTCTATATAGCGGACTCTTTCCCGCAGAGTCCCGTCCGCGAGCTTTTCAGCACCATCATAGACCCCCGGTCTAAAACCCCGGCGCTAAAGTCGTGCGCCGTGCGGTTAGAAAGGATAGCTGCGGATGGCCAAGCTAAAAGAAAAACCTAAAATCAATATTAAAGAAATCGATAAGATTATTGAAAGCCGCCGCAGTAAAAAGTGGGGCCTGATACCCATGCTCCAGGAAATCCAGGAACGGGCGGGCTATATCCCGCCCGAGATTATCCCGCGTGTTGCATATGCAGTAGGACTATTTCCCAGCCAGGTACAGGCAGTGATTACCTTCTACTCACAGCTTTACACTCATCCGCGCGGTAAAAACATTGTCCGGGTTTGCCGGGGCACCGCCTGCCATGTACGCGGCGGAAAGACCATCCTGAAACTGGTTAAGCAACACCTGGGAATCGAAGAAGATGAAACGACCGAGGATATGGAATATACGCTGGAAACGGTTGCCTGCATCGGTGTCTGCGCTCTGGCGCCTAACCTCGTGGTGAACAGTAACATACACGGCAATATGAACCCTAAAAAAGTAGCTGCTATCTTCGGGCATTATAAGGGGAGTTGACATGGTGAAGCGAAAAACCGCAGTCTCTACTAACGGACAGCGCGAAGTCCTCGTCTGCTGCGGTTCGGGCTGTCCCGGCTCGGATAAAATCCTTCAACGCCTGAAAAAAGAGACGGCGGGGCTCGGACTGAAAATCAAAATCAAGCCGACCGGCTGCCACGGCTTTTGCCAGCAGGGGCCGACGGTACTGATTAAGCCCGATGATATACTTTACTGCAAAGTAACCGAGGATGACGTTAAAGAGATAGTCCGGAAACACTTACAGAATAATGAAATGGTTGATAGATTGCTGTATGCCGATATTACCACCGGAAAGAAAATACCCCGTTATACCGATATCAAGTTCTTCCGGGAGCAGAAACGGGTTGTCCTGCGTCACTGCGGGGATATCAATCCGGAGCGGATAGATGAATATATCGCCTGCGGCGGATATAAGTCTTTAGAAAAGGCGCTTACTTCCCTGAAACCGGCAGAGGTGATCGATACGATAAAGCGCTCTGGCCTGCGGGGCAGGGGCGGGGCCGGTTTCCCCACCGGCACCAAGTGGGAGTTCTGTCATAACGCCGCCGGGGATAAAAAGTACATGATATGCAATGCCGATGAAGGCGACCCCGGTGCATTCATGGACCGCTCCATTCTAGAGGCAGACCCACATGCCGTCCTGGAAGGACTAAGCATCGCTGCATACGCCATCGGCGCTGATGAAGGCTATTTTTACGTACGCGCCGAGTACCCTCTGGCGGTCAAGCGCCTGCATACCGCGCTGCAGCAGGCAATCGATAAAGGATTACTCGGTAATAATATTTTAAATACCGGATTTAATCTGAAAATAAACATCATGGAAGGAGCCGGGGCTTTTGTTTGCGGTGAGGAGACAGCACTGATTGCCTCTATAGAAAGCAGGCGTGGTATGCCGAGGCCCCGTCCCCCCTTCCCGGCGAATTCAGGACTGGACGGCAGGCCTACTATTATAAATAACGTAAAAACTTTAGCTACCGTTCCGGCTATAATTGAGCGGGGGGCGGAGTGGTTTGCCGACATCGGAACGGAGAAGAGCAAGGGGACGGCGGTATTCGCGCTTAGCGGCAAAATAGCCAACAGCGGTCTGGTAGAAGTACCCATGGGCACTCCCTTATCGCACATCGTTTATGAAATAGGGGGAGGCATTCCGAAGGGGAGGCGTCTCAAGGCAATACAGACGGGCGGTCCTTCGGGTGGGTGTATCCCCGCCCGTTTTATCGATACGCCCATCGAGTACGAAACGCTTGCCAAACTCGGCTCAATCATGGGCTCGGGCGGGATGGTGGTTATGGACGAGGCTACCTGTATGGTAGAGGTAGCGAGGTTCTTCTTGAGTTTCACCCAGAGTGAGTCCTGCGGAAAATGCACTCCGTGTCGACTGGGCACGCGGCAAATGCTGGCGATATTAACCCGTATCACCGAAGGACGGGGTCGCGATGAAGATATCGACGCTCTGCTGGCTATCGGTAAGACCGTGAAGGAATGCTCGCTTTGCGGACTGGGGCAGACCGCCCCCAATCCGGTTATTTCAACCATTAATTACTTCCGCGACGAGTACGAGGCGCATATCCGCGAGAAAAAGTGTCCGGCGGCGGTATGTGAAGCTTTGATGATATCGCCCTGCCAGCACACCTGCCCGGCGGGGATAAACATTCCGAAGTACGTTGCCCATATTGCCGACGGCGATTATAAAGAGGCTATCGAGACCATCAGGGAGCGTAATCCATTTGCTGCTGTATGCGGCCGTATCTGCCACCATCCCTGCGAGGAAAGGTGCCGCCGCGGCGAGCTGGACGACCCCGTGGCAATCAGGTCGTTAAAACGTTTTGCCGCCGACTGGTATGCGGAACACATCAATGAACTTGACGAAATAAAGCCCTTCCCGCAGACGAAAAAACAAAAGGCGGCGGTGGTGGGGGCCGGCCCGTCCGGTCTGGCCTGTGCCTATTTCCTGGCGCAGGCAGGCTACGGTGTGACGGTCTATGAAGCTTTACCGGTGGGGGGCGGGATGCTCTCGGTGGCGATACCGGAATTCCGCCTGCCGCAGTCGGCTATTCAGCAGGATATCGACTATATCGTAAAGCGGGGGGTTGAGATAAAGTACAATACACCCATTAATACCAACTATACCGTCGAACACCTGCTGAAAGACGGTTTTTCCGCCGTGTTTATCGCCGCCGGAGCCCAGCGCAGCCAGCGGCTGGGAATCCCGGGAGAAGTGGAGGATATCGAAGGGATTTTCTACGGACTGCGCTTCCTCCGGGACATCAGGCTGGGAAGGTCGACTACAGTAGGCCGGCGCGTGGCGGTTATCGGTGGCGGCAACGTGGCCCTCGATGCCGCCAGGACTTCCCTAAGACTGGGTGCCGAAGAGGTCAACATATACTACCGCCGCTCTCGCGATGAAATGCCGGTGTCCGATATCGAGTATGATGAAGCCGTCGATGAGGGCGTTAAAATCAATTTCCTGGCCACACCGACAAGGGTAACCAGC
>CAZRQP010000049.1:0-3468 GCA_964602315.1 uncultured Dehalococcoidaceae bacterium | reverse complement strand
CCCGGCATCTTCGCGGGCGGCGATTTCGTCACCGGACCGGATATGGTGGTCAACGCCATCGCCGCCGGTAGAAGGAGCGCTCTTGCCATCGACAAGTATTTGAGAGGCGATACCTCCCGCGTCGAGGTATACGACCGTAAAACCATGGTGACGGAAGAACGGGCGGCGGAGCTTGACGAGATCTGGGAGACGAAGCCGCGCACCAAAGTCAAGACGCTGCCACTGCCGGAGAGGCGCAGCAGCTTCGCCGAAATAGAACTCGGAATGTCTGAAGAGATAGCCCGGCGCGAAGCTAAACGGTGCCTGCGCTGCGACCTTGAAGGATGATGATTAACATTAACAGAAAACCGAGCAGAGGGGGCGGGATATGAAATCAATAACCAGGCAAAAACCGATAGAAGAAATACAAAATCTCCTGCAGGGTATGGACAAGGTATTCGTCATAGGCTGCGGGACCTGCACCACACTCACGAAGACCGGCGGCGTAGAACAGGTTGAAGCGATGAAGGAGAGCCTTCAGGAAATGGGTAAACGCGTTACCGGCGGGACCGTGATTCCCACAGCCTGCGACGATATGACCGAGGAAAGCATGAAAGAGAATGAGCAGTATATCCGGAACGCCGACTGTGTCCTTTCGATGAGCTGCGCCCTGGGAGTACACCAACTGACTCTCTACCTCGACAAGCCGGTTATTCCGGCGGTGGACACACTTTTCATCGGGGTTGAAGAAAGCCCCGGGTACTTCCACGAGGTGTGCTCCCAATGCGGGCAGTGTATCCTCGGTGAGACGGCCGGCATCTGCCCCATCACGGCCTGCCATAAAGGCCTGGTCAACGGCCCCTGCGGAGGCACCAATAACGGCAAATGCGAGGTGGACAAAGAGAAGGACTGCGCCTGGACACTGATTTACAATCGCCTCAAAGAGCAGGGCAGGCTTGATTTGATGCGCCGTTACCAGCCGCCCCGCAATCACCACGTTACCCTGAAGCCGGGCATCATTAAGATTGAATAAGGGGGTGAAGACATTGATATCCCGTTTCGAGGAAGCTATTAAGTCGGATAAATTCATCGTCACCACCGAGGTGGCTCCGCCCAAGGGAACGAACCTGGAAAAAATGCTTCACCATATCGATATTCTCAAGGATAAAGTGGATGCCATCAATGTTACCGACCACCAGAGCTCCATGATGCGTTTTCCGTCGCTGGGCGGGTGCCTGGCTATCAAGGAAAAGGGCGGTGAACCCATCATGCAGATGACCTGCCGCGACCGCAACCGCATGGCTTTAGAAGCCGACCTTCTTTTTGCGTATAGTCGCGGCATCAGGAACGTACTCTGCCTTACCGGCGACGCCGTGCCGGTAGGTGACCATAAAGAGGCCAAAGGTGTCTTTGACCTGGACTCGCTACAGCTATTAATGACAATCCGCCAGCTGATGTCCGGTAAAGACCTGGGCGATAATGAACTCGATGGAGCAGTAGAGTTCTGCATGGGGGCTATCGTGACACCCGAGGCGCAGCCGCTTGAACCGCAGCTTATTAAGTTTGAGAAAAAGGTGGAAGCCGGCGCCCAGTTTTTCCAGACACAGGCAATCTACGACCTGGAAAATTTCGCCAGCTTCATGAAATACGCCCGTAAATTCAATGCCAAAATACTGGCTGGTATAGTCCTGCTGTCATCGGCGCGTATGGCTAAATATATGACAGAAAACGTGCCGGGCATCTTTGTTCCTCAAGATATGATTGATGAGCTCTCCGATGCTCCAAAGGAAGAGAGGCTGGCGAAAGGGATTGAGATTGCAGGGAGGACAATCGCCACTCTTAAAAAGGAAGCCCTGTGCGACGGGGTACACATCATGGCTATCGGCAGGGAGGAAGTGGTGCCGGATATATTGAAAGCCGCAGAACTTTAAGAATATTCTTACAGGTAACAACAGCCTAGATAATTCACTTTCTATTTGTTGATTGTCCCTGTTATATGGTTATAAATAATACTTATTTTCTGTGTAATAGTAGTTCCAAGTATTCCCAAAACTATACATAATTCAGGGGTATTTTTACTTTATTTAATAGATAGCCCCGATGATGATATCTATTTGACAGCCTATAATTATGGAAACTTAAGTGAATCAGCGACAGATAAATGAAAGCAAAGATAATCATAAGTCTATGCCTGATGTTACTAATATCAACCTTCGGGTGTCAGAAAAACGTAAACCAAGACCCGGCTTCCTTTCCTCAAAATAGTAAGCTGGTATGTCTTTTCTTTGATGACGCCTACGCAAACCAGTATGAAGAAACTTTGCACATTTTACTGGAGTATGATTTCAAGGCAACTTTTGGCGTGATAACTGACCATATAGGTAAAGGGCATGATTTGTGGGAGTACATGAATGAAAAGAAATTATGGGTGTTAGCCGACCACGGCATGGATATTGGCGGTCACACAAAAACACATCCCGATTTAACGACACTGACCGATGAGCAGATGCGAGACGAAATTATCGGGTCGAAGCAGGCGCTAGAAAACATGGGCTTTGAAGTGCGCACCATGCTCTACCCTTATTTTACGTGGAACGATAAGGTTATCGAGTACACTAAAGAGGCCGGATATACCTGCGGACGCGCCGGCTGGACCGAAAAGAATGTTTACAATCTTAACACCGACGATCCGGAGGAAAGGTATCATGTTACCGCCTGGCAAATCAGCGACCAGGATATGGATACCTTTAAAATCATCGTCGGCAGGGCAGATTATAATTCCGTGGTATGCCTGGTCTATCATTTTATCTCCGATGTGGGTCCCGAAGGGACAGTAACGCCTGTAGCTAATTTCCAGGAGCAGATGGCTTATCTATATAATACCGGCTATACCGTCGTTCTGTTGCCGGACATCTTCAGGCAGTAACCCAACTTTATGATTTTATCTAAATTCAACCATTTTTATGTAAAAGTACAACATTATTAATTAAACGTTGTGAACTATCCGAATACATTGAAAAAAGGAAACGCATAAATTTTGAAAAATTTTGTGTGTTTGGTATTATGATGAACGAGAAACTTGGACACCAAGAACTCAATGTGTTTGGGTTCGAGTTTGGGACTAAAATTTAATTGCCCTCTCTTTCTTTTTTTCGTGTTTCCCGCCCCGCCTTTTCCTTCTCCTCTATTCTCTGTTCTTCATCTTCAGCTTTTGCTCTCGCTTCTTCTCTCGCTTCTCTCCTTTCCTCTGCTGCCAGCTCATCTCTTTTATCTTGTTTCTCAGCTTCCCTTCTCTCCTCTCTTCCCATCTCTCTTCTTTCTATTTTTCTTTCTTCCCGCCCCTCCTCTTCTACCTCCTTTATTCTCCATTCTTCCACTTCAGCTTTTGCTCTCTCTCCTTTCCTCTCTTCTCTTCTCGCTTTTTCTCCCAGTCCCACCAATTTCTCATCGTAGAACTTGGAAGCTACGTTTATTATGTCTTCGGCTCTT
>CAZRQP010000048.1:0-10996 GCA_964602315.1 uncultured Dehalococcoidaceae bacterium | reverse complement strand
TGGATTGGCTTACCGAAAACGCGCTAAAATAGACTATGCCTGACCCGCGTGAATACCAGACGGAAGCCATCGTCATCAAGAAGACGAAGCTGGGGGAGGCGGATAGCATCCTCACCTTCTTTACCCCCCGCCTCGGCAAAATCCAGGGCTTCGCCAAAAGCCTGCGCAAGCCAAAGAGCAAGATGGCGGGGCATCTTGAGCTCCTCACCCACAGCACCGTGTCTTTCTCGCGGGGGCGGGGCAACATCCCCACGATTACCGGCGCGCAGACCATCAACAGCTTCATGCCGCTCAGGAACGACCTCTGGCTGACGTCCTGCGGTCTTTACGTCGTCGAGCTTGTCCACCAGTTCACCGCCGAGCACCAGGAAAATTACGATATTTTTGAACTTCTCGCGGATACACTCGCCGGACTCTGCGAGATAGAAAATAAAGAACTTGTCCTGCGCTACTTCGAGATGCACCTGCTGGAAAGCGCGGGTTACCGACCCCAGCTGCGACAGTGCATAACCTGCCACCGCGCTTTAGACCCTACCACCAACTATTTCAGCCCCGCCGCCGGAGGCCTGCTCTGCCCCGACTGCAATCTTAATCAGCCGTTTTCCTATCCCCTCTCCCTCAACGCCCAGAAAGTCCTGCGTCTCTTGCAGGGTGAGGAATTTACCGCCGCCGCCCGCGTCAAAATCGACGCCGACCTGGAGCGGGAAATGGAGAACGTTATCAGCGGCTACCTGAAATACCTGCTGGAAAAAGAGGTTAAGTCCGCCGCCTGGCTGGACACCTTAAGGGAACAAAGACTGCAGTTTAAACAATAACCTGTGAGAAATTCTACTTGATTACCTTTGCCCCGACGTACTTCTGCAGCACCTCCGGCACGGCAATCGAGCCGTCCGCCTGCTGGTAGTTCTCCATGATGGCAATCATTATCCGCGGCAGTGCCAGCCCGGAGCCGTTGAGCGTATGGACGAACTGGGGCTTAGCCTCCGGTTCCGGACGGTACCTTACGTTAGCCCGCCGCGCCTGGAAGTCCCCGCAGCTGGAGCAGGAGCTTACCTCGAGCCATTCGCCGCAGCCGGGCGACCATACGTCGATGTCATACGACTTGTTGGCGGCGAAGCTTACTTCACCGGTGCAGAGCAGCCGCACGCGGTAGGCCAGTCCCAGCTTTTGACAGACATCTTCAGCGTCGTTCAGCAGCTTCTCCAGCTCGTCGTTTGATGTATCCGGTGTCACGAACTTGTAAAGCTCCACCTTGTCGAACTGGTGGCCTCTCTTGATGCCTCGTGTGTCTTTGCCGGCCGACATCTTCTCGCGGCGGAAGCAGGCGGTATAAGCGCAGTAGTAAAGGGGTAGTTCTTCCGCGGGGAGGATTTCGTCGCGGTGGAGGTTGGTCAGGGGTATCTCCGCCGTACCGACGAACCAGTAGTCCTCCTCGGCGTCGTGATATATATTATCGGCGAGCTTGGGCAGCTGCCCCGCCCCCACCATGCACTCCCTTTTCACCATGTAGGGCGGGTATATTTCCTGGTAGCCGTGCTTTTGAGTATGCAGGTCGAGGAAAAAGGTAATTAAGGCACGCTGCAGCCGCGCCCCCATTCCCTTGAGTATGTAAAATCGTGAGCCGGAAAGCTTAACCCCCCGCTCGAAGTCGATTATTTTCAGGTCCTCACCCAGCGTCCAGTGCGGCTTTGCCTCAAAGCTTAATTGCCTGGGCTCCCCCCAGGTGCGCACGGTGACGTTATCGCAGTCGTCCTTGCCGATGGGCACGTCGGACTGGGGAATATTGGGAATCTGTAATAGAAGCTCCTGGAGCTGGCTATCGATTTTCTTGACAGCTTCCTCGAGCTCCTGTATCTCGGCGCGCAGGGCGCGGCCCCTTTCCTGGGCTTTTTCTCTTTCCTTGGAAACGGCTTTCCTTTCCTGTCGCAGCGCGTCCAGCTTGACGATGTTCTTGCGGCGCTCGGCGTCCAGGCGCAGGACTTCATCAATCGGGGTACTGTCATTGCGGTCTTTAATGGCTGTTTTAACAAGGTCGGGATTTTCCCTGATTATTTTTATATCGAGCATTGGCTTATTCCTCTTTCTCCCTCAACTGGGGGAAGAGTATGACCTCCCTGATTGACGACTGATTGGTCAGCAGCATCACCAGCCTGTCGATGCCGATGCCCAGCCCGCCGGTGGGGGGCAGGCCGTATTCCAGCGCTGTCAGGAAATCCTCGTCGATAGTCCATTTTTCCTCGTCATGGCCGTGGCGCTCCTGCATCTGCTCCACAAATCTCTCCCGCTGCAGGATGGGGTCGTTAAGCTCGGAATAGGCGTTGCCCAGTTCCATCCCGCCGGCGTAAGGCTGAAAACGCTCGACCACGCGCTCTTCGCCGGGCTTGTTTTTAGCCAGCGGCGACATGGAGACCGGGTAATCGTAAACGAAGGTCGGCTGGATAAGCTTGGGCCGCACGAATGTCTTAAGCAGCTCATCTACCAGCTTGGCCCAGTTTTTCTGGGGGTCGACTTCCTTCATCACGGAGCGCATTTTCTCACGCAGGCCGTCTGCGGTGGGGTATTTCACGTAATCGATACCGCTGTATTCCTTAACGGCGTCGCGCAGGGTTATGCGCCGCCACGGCGGCGAAAGCTTGATGGTGTCATCGCTGTACTTGACTTCCTTCTTCCCAAGCACCTGCTGTGCTACATAGGCCACCATCTGCTCCACCATCGCCATCACGTCCTTATAGTCGGCGTAAGCCTCATAGCTTTCCAGCATAGTGAACTCCGGATGGTGCTCGGAGTCGATGCCCTCGTTGCGGAAGTCGCTACCTATCTCATATACCTTGTCGAACCCGCCCACGATAAGCCGCTTTAGATGTAATTCCTTGGCGATGCGCAGGTACAGGTCGCGGTCGAAGACATTATGGTGGGTGATAAAGGGGGCGGCTAAAGCCCCACCCGCCGCCGACTGCAGTATCGGCGTTTCCACCTCGATAAAGCCTCGCTTGTCGAGGAACTGTCGCACCGCGGCGATAATCCGACTGCGCGTTTTGAAAATGTCCTTGACTCCCGTGTTAGCGATGAGGTCGATATAGCGCTGGCGGTAGCGAATCTCGGTATCGCTCAAGCCGTGCCACTTCTCCGGCAGCGGCCGCAGCGACTTCGCCAGCAGGGTAAACCCGGCGACGGATATGGTGGGTTCGCCGGTGCGGGTGCGCAGCAGCTTGCCCTCCACCCCGACTATATCCCCGATATCCAGGTCTTTGAACAATTCCATTTCCGCTTCTTTATAGTTGGCAGTCTGGAACAATAATTGTATCTTGCCGGAGATGTCGCGGATATCCATGAAAGATGCCTTGCCCATTTTCCTTATGGCGGTAATCCGCCCGGCCACACTCACCTTTTTGCCTTCCCCACCCACCTTTTGCTTGTCCAGCAGCGCGATAGCTTCACCAGTCGTATGGGTCTGGGTAAAGCGGTTGGGGTAGGGATTTACGTCTCGCCCGCGCAGTCGCTCCAGCTTCTGTTTTCTCTGCTTAAAAATATTATCTAACTTCGATGCCATATTTTCCCTTGCCTGTACAAATTTTATAATCTCCCCTGTTCTTCCGGGGCGGGTTACGACTAATTATAAGTTATCCGCGCATTATGGTAAAGGGCAAAATGTCATTATTATATTGTAAGGATGGAAATCATCAAAAAATGGTGCAGCAATCTTTTCAATGTTTCCGCTTGACACAATTGATGTTTTCCTATATTATACCTAGTAATTCTATGTATTACGATAAGGGAGGTATCATTAAATGCGCGTACTTGGAGCAATCGTCATCATTCTGGGCCTGGCAACTCTTGTCTTCGGGATTATTTTTATCCCACAGGCAAATGCAGGCGAACAGGAAATCGCCGACACTGTCGCACCCCTGACTCTCGATGAAGTAAGCGATAAATATGACGCGGTAGTCCTTAAATATGACGCGATAAAAATGGCCGAAGAACCCGCAATACAGGCGCAGACAGCCGGCCCCAGTTCTATGTATAACTACCTTGGTCAGCAGAGGGCCTTACTCGGCCTGGCTAAAGCCAGCATGGGCACCACAGCCTTCATCCGCATGATGGGTATTGTAAGTATCTTCATCGGCGCGGGCCTGATTATTACTGGTGTGGTACTGGTCCGGAAAACCTCGTAAAGACATTTAATAATAAGTAAAATTTAATAATAAGAATTATGCCCCATCGACGGAAAAAGGTTAAATACAGCCGTTCCGTCGGTGGGGTGTTTTTTGTTATATGATAATATTTCTCTCAACCCCTGTATAATAACACTTGATAGCTAATACAGGAGCATATTCATGGAAACAAAACAGTATGAAGTGTTCATCAAGCTGATAGGCAGCGACCAGCCCTGCCATTGCGGCCACAAAATCGGCGACGAATGGGTCTTTCGCTACTTCACGCCGCCCAACATGTGCAGCCTGGCCTATAACGCCCTCTATCCCGCCGACCTATAAACGTGAAATAGATATCACTTAGCCGTAAATAATTATCCGGGAGATACAATCAACTTACTAGTAAACTGGTTCCTTTTCTCCCGGCGCCAGGATACTATCGAGTTCGTCCTGGAAAAAGAACTTCTCTTCCCCGAAGGCCGGCTTCAAATCGTCGAACCATGTTGCCTCCTCGTCATAAGCCGCGAAGAAAGGTCGATGCACCCAGTCGGAGTTCCTCCCCTGTATCATACGGAGAACGAACACTTTTTCTCCCCGCACCTCCGCCACACCCAGCACCTGCACTTTCCCCGGCAGGCAGGACATTACCGGACCTCTTACTGTCCGGCATAGGCCGCTGACAGACTCGTAGGCTTTCCTGAATATTTGCCAGATTTCGGCCAGGGGTATGTGGAAATATTCCTGCGGCCCGGTATCCCTGGCGACGAACATGTAGTAGGGGATGCAGTTAAGCGCGACCTGCCTCCGCCAGAGTTCCGCCCAGCTTTCGGATGAATCGTTGATGTGCCGCAGGATGGGCGACTGTGTTCTTATCATCGCCCCGGTTTCCAGTATTTTACCGATTGCCTCCTTGACGACATCGGTCTCCAGTTCAACGGGGTGATTGAAGTGCGCCATAAACGCCAGGTGCTTGCCGGATTTCCTTACTTTCTTGAACAGATTTAGCAGGATATCAGCGTCGCCATCGGTTACGAACTTGTAAGGCCAGTAGGTCAAAGCCCTGGTGCCGATGCGTATCGTGCGCAGGTGGGGAATGTCCTTGGAGAGCAAGGGCTCGATATATCCCGCTAGAAGCTCCGCCTTCATAATCAGCGGGTCCCCGCCGGTGAAAAGCACGTCGGTGATTTCGGGATGGGCTTTAACGTAGTGTGCCAGCAATTCTATCTCCCGCGTGGATATCTTCAGTTCTTCCATGCCGGCGAATTGCGGCCAGCGGAAACAAAACGTGCAAATCGCGTGGCATATCTGCGCCTGGGCCGCGAAAAACAGGACCGTTTCCGAGTACTTGTGTTGTATCCCGAAAAGCTTCTCGCCCTCAAAAATGGGCATATTGTATTGAAGCTGCCCGGCGGGGTGCGGATTTAGCCGCAGCCTTATCTCGTTCGCCGCCTCCTTAATCGCCTGGCTGTCCGCCCCGGAATCGTATAAAGCCTCTATCTTTTTATAGTCCTACGGTTTCAGCATCTTTTTCTGCGGAAAAGTGGTAACGAACAGCGGGTCGTTGGGAATATTCGACCAGTCGATTAGCTGCTCGACCACGTAATTATTCGTTTTGAAAGGCAACACCGAGCCTACAACCTCGATGCTTTTTTGCTGTTCTTTGGAGAGCTTGGCAATCTGCGGCAGTTTCCTGAAATTATGCAGTGTATATGGTTTGTATTGCATACCGCTACCTCCTTTTCAGTCAACCGAATGAACGGCATACGTATTCAGTTAAGTCTTTGAGCTGGTTGGTATAGTATGAAGAGTCGGGGATATTCGAACGACTGCGTAATAGCAGCAGTCCAATGGATACCTTATTACGTTTTTAACGATTTGTCAATATTTTAAGTCACATTTTACCCGCCGTTTTCTCTTTATGTCCAGTGGTCGGGCGGTAACTTCACCCTTTGACGGGATATTCCCCACCAAGTATAATTAATCCATCCGCGGAGGGGTGTCCGAGTGGCCTATGGTGACGGTCTTGAAAACCGTTGTCGGTGCAAGCCGACCGTGGGTTCGAATCCCACCCCCTCCGCTTACCCCGAGCGAACTCAATGAGTCGAGGGATTTTTAAATTATGTGGTACGTATATGTCTTAAGAAGCGCCAGGGATAAAGAGCTTTACATCGGCTCCACGGATGATATCAGCCGCCGTTTGACCCAGCACAACTCCGGCGAAATCGAGGCAACCAAAGCCAAAGTGCCCCTTATACTGGAGGCGTTCATAGCCGTTAAAGACCAGGCAAAAGCTGACAAGCTGGAAGGCTACTTCAAGACCGGTACGGGAAGAGCCATACTGAACAAGCGAATTCTTTAGCAGCGATTTACCGTTCTTGTACTTCTCTTTAAATCGCCGTATGTCCAAAGTATATCAACAGGACCGCGGCAACAATCATGAACCAGTAGAAAGACGGCACCGGGCCCCACCACGTCTTATGCCACCAGATTTTCCCCTTGCGGAAGTTCTTGATGCCGTAATGCGGATTAAAAACGAACCACAAAAAGTCTTCTATCAGCAGCATCCCCATGTAAAACCCTAATAGTAGCAGTTCCAGCTGCCAGCTCCAGGCCGTAAAGAAAAGCGGCATGTGGATTATCCCCAGCATAAATACGGTCATAAATATGTGATACCCCGTCAGCGGGCGTCCGCCCGTGAACTTCACTACCCACCCCTTCTTGATGCGCCACGCCGGCAGTTTTGCCGCCCAGCCTTCCTTGCCCTCTATCTGTATTTCCCAGAGTGCCAGGATAGCGGCCATGAAAATCATAAAAACCAAGTATCCGATTAGCATTCTTGTATCTCCTTTTTCCCATGATAAGGTCTGTTAGCTGTTGTTTTCAACTTTTTTATAAGCTGTTGGTTCTGTGTTTACAGTTTGTTTATAGGTTTTCAACGTGTTTTTATGCTTAATATACGTTCGGGGGAGTAAAAATTTATCGTAAACCTGTACGCGGAAGAAGGGCCTATGGGCAAAATTCTAGTATTATCGGCTAAACAGCTTTTAAAAAAGAAAGAGGGAAAATCCCTGACCGAGGCCGGCTGGCAGGTCGCGACTTTATCTAAGTATGATGAAACCCGACTTCAGGCCGACTGCCCAGATGCCGGTGTCATCGTTCTTGACGACACCCTACGGGGTGTCGATGTTAACGAGACCTGTCGCCGACTTCGCGCTAGTTCAAAGGCGACGATAATTCTCCTCGGCGCCTTGCCCCCCGCTGAAATGTGGGAAAAATGCAAGGAAATCGGCTTCGACCACTATTTTAAGAAACCCATGTCCTCCCGCGAGCTTGCATATCAAATCAAGCGCCTGATGGAATGGTCCGGGTCTGACGGGGATACTCCAAAGCCGGAACTCGCCCCCGCCTCCCCACCCGAAGCGGAAGCCGACGTGGAAATAGATGTCGTCAAGGAAAGCCGTCAGGAAGCCACCCCGGAGAATACCTCCGGCATCTGGCATGAGCCCAAAGTCGCCAATCTGATAAGCGCTTTTCTTAAAGATAAAATCAAGTCTCTGTCCCCGAAAATCGACTTAAGCCTCGACGAAGGTTTCTCCTACCGTGAGGCGGAAGAAATTATGGGCACCAGCCCCAGGGAAACGGCGCTGATTCTGGACTCGCTGGCTAAGGAAGGCCTGCTTCTTAAGCAGGATTTTGAGAAAATCCTCGTCAGCCCCTCCGGTTCCGTGCAATTGCTTCCAGTGGAGAGGTGCCCCGCCTGCGACTCCTCCCAGCTAACCCGCGGACAGCTTATCGAGCACTTCGCCTGCGGGCATATCGGCCTTGAAGAAGAATTTATGCACGGGCTTAACCAGATTTGCCCCAAGTGCCGCCGCGAGCTTAAGCTGATTGGTACCGACTACCGTAAACCCGGCCTGCGCTATATCTGCGGTAGCTGTCACGGCGTATTCCCCACCCCGACCGTCAAGTGCCGCTGCCTGAAAACAGGCGAAATCTACCGACTTGAGGAGCTTGAATATATCCCCCTGTCTTCCTACTCCCTCAACGAATCGTCTCGGAAGCGACTTGAGTTTGATCTCGAACCCAGGAAACGCCTTATCGAATATCTAGACCGACTGGGCTACGATGTACAGGAATCGGTTCAGGTGAAGGGCCGCTCCGGTGCCACTCATAAAATCGATATCGTCGCCGGCATGGACGACCTTATTACCCGGCACACCGTTGCCATCGGTATTCTGGCGGCGCCACAGGAAGAGGGAGAAGTGCCCATCGACCCGCTTTTCAACTTCGATAGCAAGATATATGATACCGGCATCGACAGCAAGATGGTTATCGCCGTGCCCCGTTTCTCCCGCGAGGCCATGAAGTTCGCCGAGAGGCAGGGCATCAGGGTTTACGGACTGGAAGACTTGAGGGTCTTACTGGCCGGCAAAGCCCGGCTGATGGAATTTATCTCTGTTAAAAAGGAAAAACGGGAAGTCAAGCCCGATACCGGGCCGGATGTGAAGAAGTCCGACCCCCGCAGACAGCTCAAACGACTGCTCGAAAACAGGGGCTATACCGTCAGCGAAAAGTTCAAGGTGACCGGCCGCTCCGGCGCAGAACATGTTCTGGACATCTACGCGCATAAGGACGACGGCGTTATCAATCACAAGGTTGCGGCCTGCGTCATCACCAATGAAGACGTTTTCAGCAATGACGTTAATGAGGTCATGCAGTTTGACACCGCGGCTTACGATGCCAGTATCCGCGATAAAGTCCTCCTCAACGTTACCGGCTTGAGTAAAGAGGCCCGGCAGTTTGCCGAATACCAGCGTCTTAAAATCATCAGCGCCGAAGAACTGGCCGACTTAACCTCCCGCCAGGCAGCCGGCGACGCCACTCGCGACTTAAGCGTGTTGCTGGAAAAATAACCGTCCCGTGGGGTAAAAGTGGTTAAAAGCACCGTCATCGCTGTCATCACGCTCTGTCTGCTGATTTCCTTCGCCATCATCATTCCTTCAAAGCAGACTTACCTTTCCTTTGGACTCGGCATCGCGGTTGCCTTGTTTATCCTGGCCAATTTCGTGATTTCCACCACTGCTAAGAAGAGAAAGATTAGCCGTGTTGCCTTCTGGCTGCCGGTTTTAAGCCTATCGACCTTCTTCGTCCTGCTTCCCTTTGTTTTCGGCGCGGTCCTGCACTTCTGGGGGACTTTTTCCGTTATCACCTGGGTTCTGCTCATCAGTTTGACCATGACCATGTACTACAATTTCCTCAATATCCCTCTGGCCATCTACCAGAAATACCAGGAACTAAAGCAGCTCGATTCCCCCGGGTACGCGCCGCCGCTTACCGTCCTTATCCCCGCCTACAACGAGGAAAAGGTTATCGGCCGCACTATCGAGTCCATCCTTGAGGCTTCCTACCCCGATAAGGAAATTATCGTCATCGATGACGGTTCTAAAGACCACACTTATCAAATCGCTTTAGGCTACTCTCACCGGGGTGTAAAAGTAGTCCATCGTCCTAACGGGGGCAAGGCTACGGCCCTTAATCACGGCCTTTTATTCTCCCGCGGCGAAATCATCGTAATCGTTGATGCGGACAGTCAAATCACTAAAAACACGCTGGTGGAGCTGGTCAAACCCTTCCGCGACCCCTCGGTTGCCGCCGTCGCCGGCAATATCAAGGTGCTTAACCGTCGTAACTTTCTGACTAATTGCCAGGCCCTGGAGTATATCGCCAGCATCAATATCTATCGTCGCGCGCTGGATGTGTTCGGCAGCGTTACCGTTGTCCCCGGCGCCCTGGGCGCCTACCGCCGCGAGGTCATGAAGGGCGGCGGCTCTTACGACCCCGATACCCTGGTCGAGGACTTCGACGTTACCATCAAGGCCCTGAAATCCGGTCAGGTCGTCCAGGCCAGCACCTCCGCCATCTCCTATACCGAGGCACCGCTTGGTATTAAAGACTTCATCAAGCAGAGGTTGAGGTGGTATCGCGGCAATTTTCAGGCCATGTGGAAGCACCGCGACGCTATCTTCAACTCCCGCTACGGTTTTCTCCAGCGGCTTTCCTTCCCCCACATGGTTATCTCCATGATTTTCCTGCCGCTGGCCGGCATGGTGAATATCGCCGCCTCTGTCCAGATAATCGTGGAGGGCAACGGCCTTATGCTCTTGCCCACCTTCGGCTTTTTCTGCTTCCTCCAGCTGCTGCTGTCTATCATGGCTATTCAGCTGGACGGCGAGGATAAAAAACTGGCTCTTTACTCGCCCCTGCTTATATTGGGCTACAAGCAGATGTGCGACTTCGTAATGATGCGGAGCTTTTTCGACGTCATTACCCGCAAGAAGCTTAAGTGGACGAGCGCCCAGCGTATCGGGGCGGCAACGACGGGCCAGAAGCTTTAGCTGATTATCTCACTTTATCGCGGCATGATATGTTTGCAGTGAGGTGACCCCCGATTTACCCTCGATGTAAGCCGATATGCCTTTGGCTGCTGCCAGTGCTGCTGCCAGCGTCGTAATGTAAGGCACCTTGTACTTAATGGCTGCCTTGCGGATATATGAATCGCCGTACGTACTTAATTTGCCTATCGGCGTGTTAATCACCAGATGGATTTCCTTGTTCTTGATGGCGTCGGTTATGTTGGGCCTGCCCTCGTGTTCCTTGAGAATATGCGTCGAGGGGATGCCTTTGCTTTCCAGGAAGGCGTGGGTGCCCACCGTGGCCACAATCTTGAATCCCAGCTTGGCGAACTGTCTGGCTACCTCCGCCACTGCCGGGCGGTCGTTTTCCGAGACCGTTATCAGCACTGTCCCGCTGGTCGGCAGCGGCGCCACCGCCTCCTGCGCCTTCCA
>CAZRQP010000047.1:0-11295 GCA_964602315.1 uncultured Dehalococcoidaceae bacterium | reverse complement strand
TAAGCGGTGTCTATATAGTTGACGCCGTTATCCGCCGCGTGGCGAATCATCTTTATAGCTTCCGGCTCGTCGATTTTAGACTGGTCGCTACCGATAATAGGAAGGCGCATGGCGCCAAAGCCGAGGGTGGACACCTTCCAATTGAGCTTGCCGAACCTGCGGTACTTCATGTTAATCTCCTAAAAAAGCCAACAGTCTACTAATAACATTTTACAGTTAAGGCTTTATTATATCAAGATATATCGCAAAAGCCCAATAAAAAGATAAATTTACTATTGGATACAACTCAGTAAAACATGATTAAGAAGTCAATAATTCAAAATGATTAAGTATTTCGATTTCACCATTTTTATATTTAAAAAAATATATGTTGTTATCATAATAAGCTCCAACATATATGATTACTAAACCGGATTTCTCATCATAGACCGGTGACGATACATCTACTATCGGTCCGTTAACAGGATGAGTTAAATGCCATACCGGTAAGGGATACCAGCTATATCGTTTATCATAATCGATATAGTAGCCTTTTTCGAGGGATGACGGAATAGTTAATTTATGTGGAGATCTATTTGCTTCAATAAACCTGTTTATCAGCTCCTGGAATTCTGTTTTCTCAATTAAAACGGAAGTATTACTATCTTCAATATAGTAAGTAATGCCATGCAAAAAAATAGAGGATGATCCCAAAATATCTCTTTTTATTTTTTCGAGGTAATCGTTATCATATTCGCCACTACCCAATTTTGTTTCAGGAGAAATCACGGCGTAACTTGAATCATTACCATACAACTCATTAAGTACAAGCTCAAATATTTGATTTTCTTCCTGATTTACAATTTCACTAGGAGTATTTAGGGGCATTGTTACTAAAAAATGGCTGAAAAATATCAATATTACCACGGTATATGCGTATACTCCCAAACCAAAACTGAAGCCGCGCATGCCTCTTTTAATATCTTCTTTCCTTATCAGATAAATTGTGTCCATGATAAGGAACACGATTCCAATCAACATTGGTAATCCCCAGGTTACAGCTACCCAATGTAAACCCGATACAAGGCCAAAGATAAAGATATATAGTGCAAGCAGAAATACTGATATTGAAAAATTAATGATAACCAGCGACTTTGGACCAAGATTCCAGCTTACGCCTTTCCAGTTAGCAACGTTGAAGACTAGTATGATTACCCCAATCAGTAACGATACCAGCCAGAAAAATAATGGAACCGCAGATCCGATTAGTAACAGGAAATATATGAAAACTACGATAACGATAGTGCCGCCAACTATTTTTGCTATGCTACGTCTTTTTTCCATGTTGTACTAACCTATGTTACGTTACGGGGATATTACACCAAATTTCGCATTTAGTGCAAACTATCTATATTTTTTTAAGTAAATAATATCAACAACAGAACAGGGGAAAAATAAAAATCCTTTTGGTCTCCCTTTACACGCCTATTACAAAGGCGGCAGGTAGAGTGAAAGTGCTGGAGATAATATGGTTTGAAATATATCAGTAAATTCTAGATAAGCAAAAGGAATTGATTAATTTATACCCGCCAAAACCTGTGTTAAATCGGGGGGGAGGGGGGACTCAAATTCTACGAAGTCGCCGGTGGAGGGTAAACGGAAAGCTATTTTGCCAGCGTGGAGGAACTGGCGGGGGAAGCGGGGGGACTTAAGTCCATAGGCGACATCGCCGACGACGGGGAAGCCGATAGCGGCCAGGTGTACCCTTATCTGGTGGGTGCGGCCGGTCTCCGGCTTTATTTCCAGCAGGGTATGATTGCCGTAATACCTGATAACCCGGTATTCCGTGCGGGCTTCCCTGCCTTTAGTGACAACGGCCATGCGCTGGCGATGATGACGGTCGCGGCCGATGGCGGCTTCGATGATACCCTGCTCCGGCGTGAGTTTACCCTTTACCAGCGCCAGGTAGGCCTTTTTCACGACGCGGTTTTTAAACTGCGCCGAGAGATTAGCCTGGGAAACACGGTTTTTAGCTATCAAAATCAGCCCGGAGGTATCTTTATCAAGTCGGTGGACAATGCCAGGTCGAAGTGAATCATCTTCACCGGCTAAAGAAGGCAGATAGTTAAGGACAGCATTAACGAGCGTATGTGAGGGGTGGCCGGGGGCGGGGTGCACCGCCAGGCCAGCCGGCTTATCCACCACCAGAACATCTTCATCTTCATAGATAATTTTGAGGGGGATATCTTCCGCCTCCAGATTTGATTGAGGGGCGGGGGGAATAGTGATACTTATTTTATCGCCGGGATTCAGCTTGAGACTGGGTTTGGCCACCTTATCATTAACGGTAATCAAGCCTTTCTCTATAAGCTCCCGGGCATGAGTGCGTGAAAGCTCCGGGCATCTCTCCCCGACAAACTTATCGAGGCGGACGCCGGCAATATCAGCCTTAAAGGCATACTCCCTGTTCATGCTTCGCTTTTAGCGCCACCGGAATAAAATATAAGCCGGTAAGCAATTATGATAACACCGACGGTTATAGAGGCATCAGCCACATTCCAGGTCGGCCATATTTTAAAGTCGATAAAATCAGTGACATGCCCCATACGGATACGGTCGATGAGATTATTGCCGATAATGCCGCCCATTACCAGAGCCATCCCTACCCTGACCCACATGCTTTCAAGGAAGCGCCAGCGACTGCGTAAAAGGAAAGCCAGTATTAAGATGACGATGACACCGATAGCAGCGGTGATAATAAAGGTAAGGGAATGGTCTTTGAAAATGCCGAAAGCCGCCCCGGTATTATGCACGTGTATTATCTGCAAAAAACCGGCATCAAACCAAATTTCCCCGATGGCAAGATTAGCCCTTATTAACGCTTTGGTGAGCTGGTCGATGACAATGACGAGAACGACAACACTGCCGAAAATAATGTCGCGCCATCTATCTCGGGGGAGGTGTAGTTTGTGCATTTTTAGCCAACAGCGCCTTGCAGTTTAAGCAAAGGCTTGCCTGCGGTAGTGCCTCCAGACGTTCGGGGGCGATTTTCTTGCCGCAGTTATCACAGAGTCCGTAGGTGCCCTTCTCGATTTTTTCCAGCGCATGCTCTACGGCAGCCATTTCCTGACGGATGCGGTTTTCCAACGCCAAGCGCTTTTCCAGTTCCAGGGTCTCGGTCGCTTCTTCCTCTCGTTTGCCGAAGGGACTGCCCTCCCGCCGCTCCTCCGCAGTGGATTTATTATTCTGCAATTGCGCCAACTCGTCGGCGAGACGTTTGTGCTCAACCTGCAACTGGTTATGCTGTTTTTTATATTGTTCGGCCATAATTCCCTCCGTAAGCTTCCCCGCCATCATCGAGAAAGGCTTTCAGGAATACCATTATATCCTATCCAGTGTATGTGCTGTTATAAACAAAAGTTAATAAAAGAAAATTGTGAAAGAGGACTGATTAATTCCGCATCATCCCCGAATAGCTAGATAAGCTATATCGCAGGCACCAACAGGCAATAACCATGGATACACTCATTTTCATCGTAATACAAAGGGATGGAATATATCCATAGTGTAAACCATTTAAATCGTTAGGTCAATGGTTTTCTAACTGATTTTTAAGAAAATGTTTTTATTTCAGTCGTAGATACGGTAAACAAGCGGCGAAGAGCCTTTTTAGATACTCTTTACCCGACCGTACCTGAACTTGGCGAATAAGAGCCAGCCGTTTAAAGTGATGCCTATTGAGTTCCATATTATTAATGGAACGAGTCTAAGTACAATACCGTAGACCAGCCAAATGGTAACCCCCAGCAATAATGACGTATTGAAGAGAAAGCTTATCTCATGGGCGCTTTTAAGTTTATATATGCGTAATAATTGCGGAACGGTGGAAAAAGTGGTAAAAATCCCGGCGACGATACCCAGATATTCAGCAGGGGACAAAGTTTGACCTCCTTGTTCAAGAACAGATAATGATTTTATTCTAGCATAATCGTTACGCTTTACACACCAGCTACGAGGAGTCCAGGAAAATTTAGGGGGTTACACCCAGCAACATTAGGTGATACCCATCTCAGTATCTACCGCTAGCAAGATGTAAGATTAGAACGGAATCTGATTGTCTTAAAAAGGTAAAATATGGAAATATCGCAAAGTAAAGTACGCGTAGAGCCATATAAAAACAAACAGGCTGCGGATAACAGCCCGAATAGAGTAATGACGTCCAGAGCAGCGGCACCCATGAAAAAGGCGCATGCCTCCAGGCAGCCGTCCGTCAGGCCGGTATCCGATGGTAATGGAGACACCGGTGAGACCACAACCTCTTTAATTCGGATACGGAAAATAGCCCAGCAGGAACTGAATTTAATACGCCGGATGAAGGCGGAAGCGGTTAAATACCAGCAAGAAACCGCCATGAAAGCACGCAGTGAAGCCCATCGGCTTGTGCTGCATACACGCCTGGCAACGCAGAAAGAAATCGAAGATATGATACACGAGGCTAACGAGGAGATTCAGAAGGTCCTGGCCGATATACGGGTAATCCGCATCACCGCACAGGAAGAACTGGCCGCACAGAGGAAATTCACGGATGCCGCCAAGCTGAACAGCATGTCCGCCTCGATGAAAGAAATATTTCAAAAATCAGTAACTAAAAAACCAAAAAAGAAGAAGCTGGTAACAATCAAAGAATAAAACCTGCTTCTTGTTCCCTCACCATAGATTATCTCATTTCCCCAGTTATTTTTATCCGTATTTTTTCATACACGCATATTTTTCCTATCCAAAATTTAAGTGATTTTCTTTGTCACTGCTGCTCGGGTGGGGTAAAATGTGATTAGTCCGGCTGTCCTACTACTAACAATAGAAAAAGATGAGTATTACGGAGAATGTTAAACAACTACTTGCCGAGCTGACAGAAGGCGTAAAACTGGTGGCCGCGGCAAAAACAAGAACGCCCGATGAAATCGCGGAAGCAGTAGAGGCGGGTATCGGAATAATCGGGGAGAACTACCTGCAGGAAGCAGAAAAAGCCTATCAGGAAGTAGGTAGTAAGGTCAAGTGGCATTTCATCGGTCACCTGCAGAAAAACAAGGTAAAGAAGGCCGTAGCACTTTTCGACATGATAGAAACGGTCGATTCCGTCGAACTGGCGGCAGAAATCGACAAAAGATGCGGTCAGATAGACAAGATAATGCCGGTACTGATTGAAATCAACAGCGGACGGGAGGCGCAAAAGGCAGGGGTCTACCCGGAAAACGCGGAACAACTAATAAAAGATATCACGGGGATGGAAAATATCCAAGTGATGGGACTTATGACCATGGGTCCGGCGACAATACAGGCGGAAGAACTGCACGCCTGTTTCCGAGAGACGAAAGGACTATTCGACAGCATCAGGAAAGCAGCCATGCCGAACGTAGAAATGAAATACCTTTCCATGGGCATGACAGATTCCTACAAAATCGCCCTGGAAGAAGGCGCCAACATGGTACGCATCGGCAGCCGGATATTCGGTCGGAGGGGTTAGTTCAGATTACGCCGCGATGACCTTCTCCTGACTACTCTAAAGACAATCGCCCCCACAATCAGCATGATGCCCCCGGCAAGACAGAACCAGGGCATGAGGACCTCCAGCTTGTTCACAGGATAAACGGAGCCGCCGATAGTTAACGGAGCTTCGGTAGTCGGTGAAGTGGTGGTGGGAGTTGTGGTTGTAGGTCCGGGGTTAGTCTGCGCGCTGGCGTCGGCATAGCCATCCGACCACTGCTCGCTGCCGGAAACATAAGACCAGGCGCGATAGTAATAAAGCGTATCCGGAGTCAGCCCTGTATCAGAGACAGATGTGCCGGTATCAAAATAGACCTGCACGCCGTCGTTTTTATTTACAGGATAGCCGGAAGCGCTGCGGCGCACCAATGTTTTCCAGGCACCGTCGCCCTTAGTCCAGCTAAGATTAATCTGCGTATCGCTAACGGCCGTGGCGGTAAAGGAGAAGGGAGGGTCGGGCTTGGTAAGGAAATCAAGCTGACCGCCGCTGCCGGTGCCGGAGGTGTTTTTCACCTGCGCCACAAAGTAGTACTTAGTACCCTCGGTAAGACCGGTGACAGCCGCACTGAATGGCTGCCCGGTAGTCACACTACCCGTCCAGCCGGTGCTGTAAGGATAAGGACCGCCGTAGACCGTGCCGTAGATAAACTGGTACTGGCAGGCTTCTCCGCCATCGTTAGCGACCGACCCGTGCAGGGTGGCGGTAGTCTCCTCCACCAGGGTAGCCGCAGAGGTGTTGGCGGTCGGGTGGTAAGTCCAGGGGCTGTAATTAATGCTGACATCATGCAGTACGGGGGTCTGGCTGGTATCGGTAGTGTCGAAAAATGCCTTATATTTAATATAGCGGTCGGTGTAATGACCATACCATATCGGGCCACCGCTCGAGGTGTAATACGTTCCCGCCGTGCTGTCGGGCCCCTTAAAAACCCAGGTGGCACTGTCATTATTGGTAGCTACCTGGAATTTTATAGAAGTGCCGGTGGGAGTAGTGGCCGTCCACGATAGGTTGCCGAAAACCGAGGCGTCTCCCGTATCGTAAGTCGAGGACACAAGATTTCCGGAGGAATAATACACTCCTCCCTCTTTAAATGCGAGCGCGCCGCCATAAGCTACATCCGCCGGGGTATCGTGCATAGTCGCCCAGGAATTACCGGTAACACTGTATTTCCAGAAATCATCCTCATTATTGCCGTGCAGGGCATAGAAATTGGCGTTTTTATCAAAGACGAGAGCGCCACCGCCATAAACGCACGGCGTTGACGGGGTATCCGCCATGGACGTCCAGGAATCTGTTGAAATACTGTAGCGCCAGAAGGTGACGGTATTTACGCCCTTAAGCGCGTAGACATAATTCCCGCCGTCGGAGGCCAGCGCGCCGCCGTCACCCACCCCGGAGGGAGTCCCGGTCAAGTAAGTCCAGGTATCTCCAGAGATACTGTACATCCAGAAGTTGTTAGTGCAGCTTCCCCTAAGAGCAAAAATATAGTCGCCCCCGGCGTAAGTCAAGGCGCCACCACCGCCGACGCCCGCATGAGTGTATGCCAGATAAGACCAGGAATTGGTGGATATGTCATAACGCCAGAAGTGCTGCTTATAATTACCTCTCAAGGCATAGATATAGGTGCCGTCGAACGTAAGCGAACCGCCCTCACCAACAGAACATGGTGTTTGTGCTAAAGACGACCAGGTATTAGAGGCGATATCGTACCGCGAAAAATAGCGGTCATGGTGCCAGTTGCCAGACAAATTGCCGTGCAGAGCGTAAATATAATTATTACCATCGGAGACCAAAGCGCCGCCGGCAGCTACATTATAAGGAGCGTCGGCCAAGGCCGACCATGTATCGGTGGCGATATCGTAGCGCCAGAAGGTCTTTGTTTCGCTGCCTCTAAAGGCATATATATAGCCGCTGCCCCACTGCGTCAGCTTGACGTCGCCGGGGCTGGTGAGAGCATCCAGCTGGACAAGCGTGCCGGAGGTAAAGTCCGCCTGGGTGGTCTGGGTCCAGGTAGTATCGGCCATTACCGTTCCATAGGTAACAATAAGGCAAAGGACTACTACTGCCAGCAGAACTGGCAGCAATTTAGGGCATATTCTTCTGATACCAGACTGCTTCATAGACAACACCCCAGTCATTCGATACCTGCAGTCTATGCCCCGAAGCGTAAAAAAAATGTAAAAATTCAAGCGTGAGAAATAAACAGAGTGTTAACATCATGTGAATGAGCGCGAAAATATAGTGTTCCTTGACAAAAGCCGTCAGCTTCGCCAGAATTGTAGCGGGAAATATACCATGAGCAAAGTCACTTCAGCAGCAAACGAAAAGGAACGGAAACATATTGTTAAAGAAACCGAAACGATATTAAAGAGGTTCACCCGTAAAAAGCAATATCTTATCCCTATACTGCAGGGCGTGCAGGAAAAGCTCGGCTACCTGCCGCGGGAAGCAATGATAAAAATCGCCGATTATCTTGGTATCGCGGCGATAGATGTGTACAGCGTGGTCACTTTCTATAACCAGTTCCGTCTCAACCCTCCCGGCAAGCATTCAATCAGGGTATGCCTGGGTACTGCCTGTCATATGAAGGGCGGCTATATCACGCTGGACGCCTGGAAAAGGCGCCTGAAAATAGATTCGGGAGAGACCACGCCCGACCGTGAATTCGACCTGGATATTGTGGCATGCGTGGGATGCTGCACCATGGCACCGGTAACAGTAGTGGACGGGAAGCCGGAGGGGCAGGTAGAGCCAACCAGGGTAGACGGTCTATTGCTGGGCTTCGGATACGAGGAAGGCAAGAAGGAAAAAGAGAAAAGTGAAAGCAAGTGAACGCCCGGCAGCCGCCGTTTTCCAGGAAATAAAGGAGCGTGCCGAGTCGCACGTAGGTGAACTCAAGCAAAACAAGACTTACATAATGGTGGGGACAGCCACCTGCGGGCGGGCAGCCGGCGCCTTAGACGTACTCAAGGCTTTCCGCGAAGAGATAAAGAAGCATAATCTAGATTGCCCGGTGATAGAAGTAGGCTGTATGGGTCACTGCTATGCCGAGCCAATCGTCATCATCGGCAAGCCAGGCTATCCGGCGATATGCTACGGCTATGTCAACCCGGTCATCGCCGAGAGACTGGTTAATGAGTTCATCCTAGGGGAAAACCCGTGTCCGGAGTTCGTCATCGGGGCACTGGAAGCTAACGATATGCTTCCGAGTTTCCAGGACTTTCCGCGCGCCGAGTACGAACAAAAGATTGTTCTGAAAAACTGCGGGCATATTGACCCTGCCGATATCGAGCAGTACATTGCTGCGGGGGGCTACGCCGGGCTGGTAAAAGCCATTGAAATGCCGCCGCAAAACATCATTGATGAAATTAAAGAATCCGGGTTAAGGGGGAGGGGCGGCGCCGGCTTTCCCACCGGGACAAAATGGCAATACTGCCGCGATGCTAAGGGAACGCCAAGGTACGTAATCTGCAACGCCGACGAGGGCGACCCCGGGGCATTTGTCGACCGGGCGATACTGGAGAGCGACCCGCACTCGGTAATCGAAGGGATAATTATCGCGGGCTACGGGGTGGGGGCACGCTACGGCTACATCTATGTTCGCGCTGAGTACCCGCTGGCAGTAGCACGGGTGGAGACAGCCCTCAAGCAGGCTAAAAAGGCAAATCTGACAGGAAGTCATGTACTGGGGTCTGACTTCAGCTTCGATATCCAGATATTCCAGGGCTCAGGGGCATTCGTGTGCGGGGAAGAAACAGCCCTGATAGCCTCGATCGAAGGCAACGCGGGAATGCCCCGATACCGTCCGCCATACCCGGCTGTGCAGGGTCTCTTCGGCAAGCCGACGGTCGTCAATAATGTTAAAACACTGGCCTACGTGCCGCGGATTATCAATAACGGCGCAGAGTGGTTTAAAGGAATCGGAAGTAAAGAAAGTCCGGGCACCGCCGTTTTCGCGCTGGCGGGCAAAATAGTCAACACGGGCATGGTGGAGGTGCCGATGGGCACCACGCTGCGTCAGATTATCTTCGACGTAGGCAGCGGCATTCCAAATAAAAAAAGCTTTAAAGCAGTCCAGATAGGGGGCCCGTCCGGAGGCTGCCTGCCGGAAGCGGCTTTAGACCTGCCGGTGGACTTTGATTCATTACAGAATGCCGGGGCTATCATGGGGTCGGGGGGGATGGTGGTATGCGACGAAGAGGACTGCATGGTGGAGATAGCCCGCTATTTCCTGGAATTTACACAGCGCGAGTCCTGCGGCAAATGTACGTTCTGCCGACTGGGAACAAAACAGATGCTGGAGTTACTGGCCGACTTTACCCAGGGCAAGGGTAAAATCGAGGACATAGATTTACTGGAGAAGCTGGCGGGGGAGGTAAAAGCAGGGTCGCTGTGCCAACTTGGGCGGACGGCGCCCAACCCTATCCTTACCACGCTGCGATACTTCCGGCAGGAATATGAAGAACATATCACGCTCGGCAGGTGCCCGGCGCTAATGTGTCAGGACCTCATCGCCTACTATATCCTCCCCGACAAGTGCGAACGCTCCTGCGACGCATGCGTGGGTGAATGCACGGTGGAGGCAATATACAGTCATCCTAAAAAGCGCTATAAAATCATCGACCAGGAGAAGTGTGTCAAGTGCGGAACATGTCTCAAGGCATGTCCGGAGCAATACAACGCCATCGTCAAACTTTCGCCGCCGAGTGAGGTGCCGGAGGATATCTCAAAAATCAAAGCTCAAAAGTCAAAGCCACAGGTAAAAAGTTAAAGCTGATATGAGCACACGTAATAAGCAGGTGACACTCAAGATAGACGGGAAGGAAATAAAGACCCGCGCTGGTGAAAAATTGTTATGGGCGGCACTGGAGAACGGTATATATATCCCCAATCTGTGCGCCATCAAAGACAAGCCGGAGCCTAGCGCTTCTTGCCGGCTGTGCTGGGTAGAGATAGAGGGAGAGAAAAAGCCGGTGACCTCCTGCACGGTGGAGGTAAAGGACGGGATGGTCGTTAATACAAAGGGTAAAAAGGCGCTCGATTTATCCCGCGCGGGCTTCGAACTTTTAATGGCGTCGCACGCCCTCGACTGCGCCCACTGCAGCGCCAACGGTGTCTGCGAACTGCAGAAAATAGCCAAAGTGCTCAAGTGCAGTTTGAAACCGAAAAACCTGCGTCCGCTTGTTCACGACCTGCCGATAGACGATAGCAATTCTCTTTTTACCCTCGACCCCAATAAATGCGTTGTGTGCGGCCGGTGCATCTGGGAATGCCGTAAGCAGGGAGACAAAGCCGTGCTGGGATTTGCACACCGGGGCTTCAAGAGGGTGGTGACAACCTTCGGGGATGAACCTATAGGCAGAGACAGGTGCCTGGACTGCCGGAAGTGTGTCGAGGTTTGCCCGACGGGGGCGCTGGCGTTTAAGGAAAAGGCAAAGCTTAAATCTTAAAAAACAAAGATTGACGGAAATTTACTTGTCATTCGTTTTGTAAAAAGGGCTTTTTAAAATTTTTTTATTTCAGCTTTGGTAAGAGTTAAAACAATTATTTTTAGCTTTAATTCGTTTTGTCATTTTTTGAGTTGTTTTTACCATTTAGCCACGATTCGTTCCGTTAATTTTAATTGTTTTTTAATTGAATTATGTAAAGTATTCATTTATTTTATGCCCTACCGTGATTATTATAGGAGGGTTTGGGGAGAAAGTGAAGGGGATTTTGACGCGGGGGGAGGGGGCTGGATTCCCAATCCCCGACTGAAGTACGGGACAGGCGGG
>CAZRQP010000046.1:0-11300 GCA_964602315.1 uncultured Dehalococcoidaceae bacterium | reverse complement strand
TTTTCCGCGACGCCAAGATGCGCTGCGACCCCTGCCTTACGTATGAGGAGACATGCGCGCATCCCCAGCTGGCTGCCAATGACATGTTTTACACCGCTAAACACCCAAAACGCGGCGAGGTAAAAATGCTGGGGATGCCGGTCAAGCTAAAAAAGACCCCGGGCAAGCCGCAGGGCCCCTCCCCGATGCTGGGGCAACACACGGAAGAAATCCTGCTCAAGCTGGGCTATAAACCGGAAGACATAAACGAACTGGAAAAACAGGGCGTGATAAGGACCGGTAAAAATACCGGGAAATAGCCCGTACCTTTATTTGGTAACGGTCATAACAAGCTGATAATCCGAATCAGCTATTTGCACGCCTTCTTCAGGATAAGGCTCCAGTCGGAAATCGATTTTATACTGGATAAAGTAGTCCCTGGCATCAACGCCGCCGCCCGGCTGGATAATTACCATCTCCGCTGGCGAACCGGAAACCGTAAAATGCAGGCGGCACTGCGCCTCACCCTCCCAGACGCATTCGACCCCCTCGGGACAGCGACTGTCCGCGATAACCTCGACGAACTTAATCGAGAGGCTTTCACTCTCGATAGATGCCGCTTTACCGACCGGCAGGGTAAATTCCTGCCCCAGGTAAGCCTTAACACTCCCGGCGGAAACACAAGACCAGGACACCAACGAAAATATTATTGAAATTGAGAGAAAGCTAAGAACAAATACCGTCTTTTTCATCGTTAGTTTTCCAGCACCATCCTCGCGTCAACAACCACGGCGGAATCCTTGTAGGCAAACACCGGATTAAGGTCGATTTCCCTGATTTCCGGGGTCTTTTCCACCAGGGCGGATACTTTCAGCAGGACATCGACCAGCGACGGTATGTCGGCAGGCTCCTGCCCGCGGAAGCCGTTGAGCAAAGCGTAGCCCTTGATTTCCTTGATCATTTCCCCGGCGTCATGCTTGGCGATAGGGATAAGACGGAAAGAGACATCCTTGAGGACCTCGACGAAGATGCCCCCCAGCCCGAACATGATAACCGGCCCGAACTGGGCATCCTTGTACATGCCGATGATTATCTCGATGCCCGACCGCGCCATTTTTTGCACGGCCAAACCGTCGATTTTAGCCTCGGGGAACTTCTTGCGTACGGAAGCCATGATTTCAGCGTAGGCTTTTTTCACTTCCGTTGCGTTCTTGAGACCCACCTTAACCCCGCCGGCGTCGGTCTTGTGGGTGATATCCGGCGATGCTATTTTCAGGACTACCGGATAGCCGATTTCACCACCGATAGCGACGGCTTCATTCTGCGCTTTGGCCAGCCGCGTTTCCACGACCTTTATGCCGGCACTCTTAATGACCTGCTTGGCCTCTATTTCCGTCAGGACCGTCCTGCCCTGCTTCTTAACATCTTTGATAGCTTCTAAAGTGTTTTTCATGCTTCTCCCGGTATGTTACGCTTACGCCCCGCCGTCGATATCGATGGCCTTGCCGGTGATGTAAGCCGACTGGTCGGATACCAGAAAATATACAAGGTCGGCGATTTCCTCCGGTCTGCCCAGCCTGCCGAGGGGGATGCTGGGGCCGGGGCCTACCTTTTTCGATTCCTCCTCGACGGCTTTTTCCAGGCTGATGCCCTGCTCTTTAGCCCGCTGGATAACCGCCTGGTCTCTCAAGTTTGTCTCAAAACCGCCGGGGTTGATGATATTGACATTGATTTTATACTGCGCCAGTTCTTTAGCTAAAGTCCTGCCCAGACCGAGAAGGCCGTGCTTGGAGGCGCAGTAGCCGCTGCTGCCGGGGTAGCCTTCCGTGGCCGCCTTGGAGCCGATAAGCACGATTTTCTTCCCCTCCCCATCGGGAATCATGGTCTTTGCCACGGCTTTAGAAATTAAAAACGAGCCGGTCAGATTGATGTCGATAATCGCCCGCCATTCCTCCTCGGAGAGGTCGGTAACGGGAGTGGTCATGGCGCCGCGGATACCGCCGCAATGCACCAGTATATCTATCTTGCCTAATTTCTCCAGCGTCTTTGCTACGGCATCGTCCACCTCTTTGCCGCTGGAAACGTCGGCCACCAGAGCCAGCCCCTTCCTGCCCTGCGCCTTGATTTCCTCCACCACGGCGTTAAGGCCTCCCCACCCCTCGTCGCCGGGCCAGATGCTCTTCGGGGCGGCGTACTTATCGAGCACCGCCACATCGACGCCCTCTTTTGCCAGCCGCACGGCGATGGCGCGCCCCATGCCCCTTTTGCTGGCGGCCCCCGTGACCAGAGCGACCCTGCCGCTAAGACTGCTCATGTTACAAACTCCTCGTTTTTCACCTTATCCTTTTTAACCTTACTTGCATTATAACGACGGGCAGGTCTGATAGCAAAAATCACAGCATAAATATTTTTCACACCGTAGCTCAAACACCCCGTTTTTATACTAAAAATCTACTTGTTTTGGTAAAACAATTGTGCTATTATCGGTGTGAGGTAAAAGATGACAACGGAAAGAGAGAAAGCGCTGGAACTGGCTATCGGCCAGATAGAAAAGCGATTCGGCAAAGGCTCCATCATGAAAATGGGAGATACCGCCGGACTGCCGCCGATTGCAGCCGTTCCAACCGGCTCACTGGCTTTGGACCTCGCCCTCGGCATTGGAGGGATACCAAGAGGACGTATCACGGAAATATTCGGACCCGAGTCTTCGGGAAAAACTACCTTAGCCCAACATATCATCGCCGAAGCACAAAAAGCAGGAGGTACGGTTGCCTATATTGATGCGGAACATGCCCTGGACCCGGCCTACGCGGCCAATTGCGGCGTTAGCGTCGACGAGCTACTGATTTCCCAGCCGGATACCGGCGAGCAGGCCCTGGAAATCACGGAAGCGCTGGTAAGAAGCAGCGCCATCGATGTAATCGTCATCGACAGCGTGGCAGCGCTGGTGCCCCGGGCGGAAATCGAAGGAGATATGGGAGACCCGCAGATGGGACTGCAAGCCCGCCTGATGTCGCAAGCCTTGAGAAAACTGGCGGCGGCTATCGGCAGGGCCGGCACCGCGGTGGTGTTCATAAACCAGCTCCGCGAAAAAGTAGGCATCGTCTTCGGCAACCCGGAAGTAACCACGGGAGGCAGAGCGCTGAAGTTCTACAGCTCCGTCAGGTTAGAACTAAGGCGGGCCGAGACCTTAAAACAGGGCAACGAAGCCATAGGCAGTCGTATTAGAGCCAAGGTAGTCAAGAATAAAGTAGCCCCGCCGTTCCGCAATGCCGAGTTCGACATCATGTTCGATCACGGCATCAGCCAGCAGGGCAATATCCTCGATGTTGGTATCGAGATGGGCATAGTTACCAAAGCCGGATCCTTTTTCTCTTACGGTGACATCCGCCTCGGGCAGGGGAGGGAGAGTGCCAAAGGGTATCTCAAAGATAACCCGGACCTTGCCAATGAAATCGAAGAGAAAATAAGAGCTTCAGCCGGCACTGTCCATCTGGTAGCATCAGCAAAAGAATAGAACCAACCGACAGTGTAACTTAAACGTAATACAGTTAAGGAAGGCTGGAGCCATGGCTTCGGCCTTTTGTGTTTATTTGGGACTAAACCGAATGAGTGAAATAACCGAAATTAAAAAGGTAAAGGGCCGCGAAAAGCGGGTCAGGGTTTACCTTGACGGGAAACCAGCACTGGGACTGCTCGCCGAGACCGCCTTACAGGAAGGCCTTAGGGTCGGTCAGGAAATAACCGAAAGTCAGCTGGATAATATTGCAAACCAGGACCGCTACCGGCGCTGCATGAACGCCGCAATCAGGTTCCTCGGCTACCGTCCGCGCAGCGAGTCGGAGGTAAGGCAGCGCCTGCACAAGCACGGCTTCGACGGTGAATGCCTGGAGAAATCGCTCGCCAGGCTCAAGGAGCAGGGGCTGGTGGACGATATCGCCTTCGCCAGGTTCTGGAAAGACAACCGCGAATCATTCAGTCCGCGCAGTAAGCGACTGACCACAATAGAACTTAGGCGTAAGGGACTTAACAGCGATGTCATCGAACAGATAATCGGCGAAATCGATGAAAAAGACAGCGCCTACCGGGCGGCTCTGAAAAAAGCGCCCCGCTTAGCAAATTACGAATACCATGACTTCCGCCGTCGATTGGTTGATTACCTGGGGCGGCGGGGCTTTAACTATGGAATCATAAAGGAAACAACAGAAAGAATATGGAAAGAGTATAAGGAGGACAAAGAAAAAACCGGAATTAAATCAACTTAACATCCACTATAAGCAGTAAAAAGATAAAAAGTTAAACCGCAAGGAGGTGTATTTTGGAAGCAATTACTTATATTGCTTTAGTATTCAGTTTTTTGATAGGACTAATCTTAGGCATCCTGGGTTTCTTCCTGATTCGCCGCGTCATCTTCAATCGCCAGATACGCATCGCCGAGAGAAAAGCCGTTAAAATGGTCTCGGAGGCAAGGAACGAAGCCAAGAATGCCCTTCAGGACGCCCAGAACGAGGCCAAGCGCGTTAAAACGGCCGCCGATAACGACGTCCGCGAACGGCGCGCCGAGGTACAAAAACAGGAAAACAGAGTGAACCAGAAATCGGAAACTATCGACCGTAAAACAGAAAATATCGAGCAGCGTGAGCGCAGCCTGGTTACCCGGGAAAAGGAGCTTGAAGAAACAAGCAGTCAGATAACCGAACTCAAAGATAAGGAACTCAAGCAGCTGGAGCTTATCTCCAAGATGTCCAGCGACGAAGCCAAGCAGATACTGCTCGACGCCATGGAGGTCGAGATGCAGGCCGAATCATCGAGACGTCTGCGCCAATGGGAAAGCGAGCTCAAGGAACAGTCCGCCGAGAAGGCCCAGGAAATATTATCCGTTGCCATACAGCGCAGCGCCTCGGAAATCGTGGCGGAAACAACGGTATCGACCGTGCCGCTGCCTAACGACGAAATGAAAGGCAGGCTCATCGGCAGGGAAGGACGCAACATCAGGGCGCTGGAACAGGCCACCGGCGTCGACCTTATTATCGACGACACGCCGGAAGCGGTCACCATTTCCAGTTTCGACCCCGTCCGCCGCGAGATAGCCAGGGTCGCTCTGAACCGTCTTATCCAGGACGGGCGCATCCATCCGGCCCGCATCGAGGAAATGGCGAATAAAGCTAAAAGTGATATCGACGAGGAAATAAAGAAGGCCGGCGAGCAGGCGACTCTGGAATTAGGCGTCCAGCTCCACCCCGAGCTCATCAAGCTGCTGGGGAGACTCAAATACCGCACCAGCTACGGCCAGAACGCCCTGGAGCACAGCGTTGAGGTTGCCTACCTGGCCGGGATGATTGCCTCCGAGCTGGGGGCCGATGTGAATACCGCCAAGAAGGTCGGCCTCCTGCACGATATCGGCAAGGCCGTCGACCGCGAGGTGGAAGGCACCCATGCCGCTATCGGCGCCGACCTCGTTAAGCAGTGGGAAAAATCGCCGGAGGTCCTGAAAGGCGTCGCCGAGCATCACCTGGAGACCAGCGATACAAGCCTCTGGGGATACATAGCCTCCGCCGCCGATGCCATCAGCAGCGCCAGGCCCGGCGCCCGCCGCGAGTCGCTGGAAAGCTACCTCAAGCGCCTAAAGGCGCTGGAGGATATTGCCGACAGCTTCAAGGGCGTGGAAAAATCTTACGCTATCCAGGCGGGCCGAGAGGTACGCATCCTGGTCAAACCGGAAACCATCGACGATTTGGGTGCCATGAGACTGGCGCGTGACATCGTGAAAAAGATAGAGGAGACTCTGGACTACCCGGGCCAGATTAAGGTCACCGTGCTCCGGGAGACCAGAGCGGTGGACTACGCTAAATAAAAGATGAATATATTAACCATCGGAGACATCGTCGGCCGGCCGGGAAGGCAGGTCATCAATATGCACCTGCGCGACCTGCGCCGGCAGCATAAGATAGATCTCGTCATCGGCAACGCTGAGAACGCCGCCGGGGGCTTCGGGCTGACGCTCAATACCGCCAACGAACTGATGGGGGACGGCATCGATGTACTTACCTCCGGCAACCATATCTTCGCCCAGAAGGAAATTATCCCCTACCTGGACAGCGAGATGCCCATTCTGCGGCCGCTTAACTATCCCAAAGGGGTGCCGGGGCGGGGCTATCTGGTATCCGGCAAGACGCTGATAGTAAACCTGATGGGCAGGGTATTCATGAACAACCTGGACTGCCCTTTCCGTGCGATGGACAGGCTGCTGGATGAACTCGAGGATAAGCCAAAGATTATCGTCGTCGATTTTCACGCCGAGGCAACCTCGGAGAAGGTTGCCATGGGGCGCTACCTGGACGGGCGGGTCAGTGCCGTCCTCGGTACGCACACGCATGTGGGGACTATCGACACCCGGATATTTCCGGGCGGCACCGCTTATGTCAGCGACATCGGCATGACGGGGCCGACGGACTCCGTTATCGGCGACGACGTCGACGCGGTAATCCAGCGCTTCCTGACGCAAATGCCCCACCACCTCTCCGTGGGCAAGGGCAATCCGGTGCTTAACGCCATCCTCGTCGAAGTAGATGAAGCCAGCGGCAAAGCCATATCCATCGAGCGCATCCAGAAGGAGATGGAATAGCCGTGAGCCTGGTGGACCTCCATATTCACACCACCGCCTCCGACGGCAAATACAGTCCGGACGTTATCGTCGCCAGAGCGGCGGAAACAGGTTTAAAGTATATCTCCATCACCGACCACGACACCATCGACGGTGTCATACCGGCTATCAATGCCGCTAAATCATACCCCGGATTGACCTTGATTCCCGGCGTGGAAATCAGCACCGACCTCGCTGACGGCGAGGCCCATATCCTGGGCTACTTCATCGATTACGGCAGCCCCGACTTCCAAAAAGAGCTGGAGAAATTCCGCGATTCGCGGCTGGTCAGGGGGCAGCGTATGGTGGCCAAGCTCAATGACCTGGGCATTAAAATCGACTGGTCGCGAGTGCAGGCAATCGCCGGCGACGGGGCTATCGGGCGTCCCCACGTGGCGCAGGCGATGCTGGAAAAAGGCTACGTCAAGACCTTCAAGGAGGCTTTTGATAAATACATCGCCCACGGCGGGCCCGCCTACGTGGAGCGGGAAAAAATGACGCCGCAGGAAGCAGTGGCGCTGATATTAAGCGCCGGAGGCATCCCCGTGCTGGCGCACCCCTTCACCGTCAAGGACCCGGAGGCGATGGCCGCCACACTTAAAGAGGCGGGGCTCATCGGCATAGAAGCTCACTATAAGGACAATACCCCCGAGCAGACCGCCGCCACGCTGGAACTGGCGGAAAAATACGGCCTGATTGCCACCGGCGGATCGGACTATCACGGCATCGACGAAAGCAAAGAGGTGATGATTGGCGGGGTAGAGGTGCCAGTGGAAGCGGCGGAACGGCTGATTGCCATGGCAGAGAAACGTGCAAGATAAAAGACAAAAATATATTATAATTAGTTAATCCATTTCTCAAAGGAGCCTGATGGATATCTGGATAAAGTTCATTGTTCTAATAATCGCCTCCTATACCGTCGGCTCTATACCCCTGTCTTATTTCGTCGCCAGGGCCCGCGGCGTGGACCTGCGTAAACAGGGGACGCAGCAGACGGGGGGCGGCAACCTCTGGCGGACGACATCCCGCAGGCTGGGACTTCTCGTCGGCATCTTCGACCTCATCAAGGGCGCGCTGATGATTGTCATTACCTGGCGGCTGGGGCTGGACGCCGGACTGCAGTTAGGGGTTGGCCTAGCGGCCGTCGTCGGTCATAACTGGCCAATATTCCTGCGCTTCCACGGGGGGCGGGGAGTAGCCACCACCCTGGGTATAATCATCATACTGCCCTGGATTAACCAGGCAGAAATCACCACCTGGCCCCTGGTGGCCTTCTTCAGCGTTGCCGTGGCCCTGGTTATCTTCTTCCGCCGTACGCCGGTTCCGATACTCGCCGGTCTTATCATGCTGCCGGTAATTAGTGCTATCAACAATGAGCCCCTCTCCGTTACCCTAGGATACACGGCGATGCTGCTGATAATTATCATCAAGCGGCTGGTAGCCCAGCCTTCGGACGAGAAGCGTAAAATAGGCATCGGGCGTCTACTGCTGAACCGCCTGCTCTTTGACCGTGACGTGCGCTACCGGTCGGACTGGGTAAACCGCAAGCACACAGATAAACAGGAATAAAGGCATGGCAGAACCGCAGACAATGAAATGCGCCGAGCACCCGGATGTCGAGACCACCCTCAAGTGCAGTAAGTGCGGCAAGCCTATTTGCCCTATATTTTCCTCAACCTGCTGCTAGCCGCCGGCTTCGGCGAGATACCGTCGGTAGGCCTGGATCTTGCTATCGATATTGCCGGGCTTTTGCTCGGCATTTACCTGGCAGTCAACCGACTCCATTGAAAAGCAGGCTGTTTCGTGCGTGTCTCCACCCTGCGCCGCCATCGTGAAAAACTTGATAATTTCACTGTTTGATAGTATAGTTTAACAGATGCCTTCACTCGTGATGGAAGATAAAACATTGACGATAGAGTCCGCTGCTTCCCGGGTTCTGCATGAAATCAGCCGCTTTCTGGCGGAAAAAGAAATCCCCGCTTTCATCGTCGGGGGTTTCGTGCGTGATACGCTGCTGGGTCGTGATACCGACGATATCGATATCGCAGTTGATGCCGACGCCCTGGAAATAGCTTCACAGGTAGCCGCGACTCTGAACGGCAGTTTCGTGCCCCTCGATGATGTCAACCTGACCGGCAGGGTAATACTGCCGGACGAAAAAATACAGGTCGATTTTACCTCCTTCAGGGGCGATATCCGGGAGGACCTCGCCCGGCGCGATTTCACCATCGACGCCATGGCTATCGAGCTTAAAGAGGGCATTGCCCCCGACATAAAAAACATTATCGACCCCTTTGACGGGCAGACCGACCTGCAACACCGCACCGTGCGCGCCGTCAACGATAACATCTTCCGCGATGACGCCGTCCGTCTGCTGCGGGCGGTGCGTCTGGCCGCGGAACTGGATTTTTCTATTGATAATGCCACAGAACAACTGGTTTCCCGCGACAGCTCATTTATCGACGGGGTGGCGGGCGAGAGGGTCAGGGAAGAGCTAATGCGACTGCTGGCGCTGCCCGGCGCCGGACCGCGTCTTTTCTATCTGGACAAAACCGGCCTGCTGACCGCTCTGTTCCCGGAACTGGCCGACTCCAAAGGCGTGGAACAGCCCAAGGAGCACGCCTGGGACGTCTTCGACCATTCGCTGCAAACGGTAGCCGCGCTGGAATTCGTCTTGAGAGAGTCGCCGTGGGAATACGCCAGTAAAGAAGTCCTCAATTTTGTGCCCTGGTCGGAGAGGTTGAGCAATCACTTCGACCGGAAAATTAGCAGCGTCAGCACGGGAAGGTCTTTACTCAAGCTGGCGGCGCTTTTACATGATATAGCCAAGCCGGAGACCAAAGCTATCGAGGACGGCAGGATGCGTTTCCTGGGCCACGCCGATATCGGCGCCGCAACATCCGCCGCCATCCTGGAAAGGCTGCGTTTCAGCAGACGGGAAAACCAGCATGTAGCTCTCCTCGTGAAGTACCACCTCCGCCCCACCCAGATGAGCCAAGAGGGCATGCCCACCGACCGCGCAATTTACCGTTATTTCCGCGACACCGGCGAGGCGGGCACCGACCTGCTTTATCTCTGCCTGGCCGACCACCTGGCGGCACGGGGGTCGGCGCTGGATTTAGACCAGTGGCGGGGGCACTGCCGCATGACGGAATACGTGCTGGACAAGCATTTTACCGTAACGGACACATTCGCGCCGCCGAAAATCATCGACGGACGTGATATTATGAGCATCTTTAATCTAGAGCCCGGCCCCAAAGTGGGCAGGCTGCTGGAGGAACTAAAGGAAGCCCAGGCCGCCGGCGAAATTACCACGCGGGAAGAGGCCGTGACTTACCTGAAGCGCCTCCTTTCTGAAATGAAGTAAAATGTATAAAGTAAATCCGCCCGGAGAAAGAAATGATTAAGTCAAACAACATCATACTGTTAATCATCATCGCAATCTTTGCCGTCACGGTTTGGGTGTTGTTTCCCGTCGATTCAACCCGGCTGGGGCGGGAGGGCTTGAGACTCGGCCTCGACCTTGTGGGCGGAGTGCATCTGGTCTATCAGGCTGATTTTTCACAGAATACGACCACCGAGCAGCAGGCGGCCATCGACCGGACGATACTTACCATCGAAAACCGCATCGACCGGTTCGGCGTGACCGAGCCTGTGATTCAGCAGCTGGGCGCCGACCGCGTTATGATTCAGCTTCCCGGGTTTACGGATATAAATGCCGCCAAGGACCTGGTGGAGCAGACCGGCTTCCTCGAGTTCCGGAATGTTGAAAGAAAACTCGACGGCACGCTGGTCTATCTTAGCGATTACCTGACGGTCAATATGACCGGTTTCTACCAGTCGCAGGAGACTACCAGCCGACTCTTCGTCAACATGGACGCCCAGAGCGAAGATTATGGCAGTTTTGTAGCTCTCCTGACAAAGGGTGAGAACGGCCTTATTTTTACCGATACAGAAGGTAATGTTATCGATAAAGAGACCCTGACCGACTACGGCACCACACCGTCCTGGGTCCCATCCCGGGGCGATGACGGCACACCGCTTACGGGCGCTTTACTGGATGACGCCCAACCCGTTATCAACCAGCAAAATAATACGCCGGAGGTTGATATAAGGTGGAACGGCGAGGGGGCAGTCATCTTCGACCAGATTGCCGTGGTACTCCATAATCCGGACTCCAATAATATACCGTACTCACTTGAATATGTCCTGGGTATTTTCCTGGATAACAGCCTGCTTTCCGCGCCGCAGATGACAGCCGGAAAATACGAAGGCAGAGGCCAGATTTCCGGCACCTTTACTCTCGACGAAGCGACGCAGCTGGCTAACCTCCTGAAATCCGGCTCGCTGCCCATGCCTCTGGTAAAACCTCCGGAATACGAAGAAAAAGTATCGGCAACCCTCGGCGCCGAGTTCGTCGACATGAGCTGGAAAGCCGGCCTGGTGGGCCTGGCACTGGTGATGCTGTTCATGATTGCCTATTACCGCCTGCCCGGCCTTCTGGCCAGCCTGGCGCTTATTTTCTACGCCACTTTAACGCTGACTGTCTGCAAGCTATGGCCGATTACCTTGAGTCTGGGCAGTATCGGGGGCATTATTGTCTCCCTGGGCATCGCGGTAGATGCCAACGTGCTTATTTTTGAGAGAATGAAGGAGGAATTCCGCGCCGGGCGCACGC
>CAZRQP010000045.1:0-11327 GCA_964602315.1 uncultured Dehalococcoidaceae bacterium | reverse complement strand
TAAGCGCCGAGGTGGGCGCTCATCGCGAGGACATTAACCGCAGCATCGAGCTGACATCGGAACTCGACCTGATACTGGCCAAGGCAAGGTACGCCAGCCGTATCAACGCCGTCGAACCGCATATTGCCGACCCTGCCGGCGACGGACAAAATAAGAATGATTCGTTAAAACTCGTCAATGCCCGCCATCCTCTCCTCGGCGACGAGGCCGTGCCGTTTTCCGTGGAACTGGGGGACGGCTTTTCGGTGCTGGTGATTACCGGCCCTAACACCGGCGGCAAAACGGTGACGCTCAAGACCATCGGCCTTTTAAGTGTCATGGCGCAGTCCGGCATGCCGGTTCCCGCCGACGGGGACAGCCGTCTGCCGCTTTTCGACGGTGTTTTCACCGATATCGGCGACGAGCAAAGCATCGAGCAGACGCTTTCCACCTTCAGCTGGCACATGGGCAACATCGTCCGCATCATCGGGCAAGCCACCGGCAAAAGCCTGGTGCTCCTCGACGAACTCGGCACCAGCACCGACCCCACCGAGGGCTCCGCCCTGGCCCAGGCCATATTGCGGCACTTCCTCACCCGCGGCACGCTGACGGTCGCCACCACGCATTTCAGCGACCTCAAGGCTTTCGCCCACACCACCCCCGGCCTGAACAATGCCTCGCTGGAGTTCGACCCCAGGACACTAACTCCCACCTATCAGTTGACCATCGGCACGCCGGGCGGCAGCAATGCCTTAGCCACCGCCGCCCGACTCGGAATACCCGAAGAAATAATCAACGATGCCCGCGGCCTGCTCTCCGGGCACAGCCAGGAAATGGAGTCGCTACTGGCCAACCTGGCGGAAGAAAAGCAAAAAATCGCGTCCCTGGAACTGGAACTATTGACGGAACGCGATAAAGTAACCGGTCGCGGCGCTGAGCTGGAAAAAGAACTGCAAAGGCTCAAGACAGAAGGGAGCCAGACTTTACAGACGGAGCGTGACGCAATCGTTACGGAGGCCGCGGAGCTGCACAAGGAAATCCGCCAAGCAGCCGCCGACCTGCGTAAAGAAAAGACCGCCGCCAGGCTTGAGCAGGCCAGGCATTCCCTGTCAAAAGTACGTGAAAAACTTGATACCCCCACATGGCAATCCCCTGCCGGAGAAACAGCTGAAAAAGATACCGGGGTAATAAAAATCGGGGATACGGTGCTGGTCAAAGAGGCCGGCCTTACCGCCACAGTTACATCTTTATCGGAAGAATTGCAGGAAGTGGAGGTGCAGGCGGGCAGGACTAAAATGAGACTTGGCTTGAGCAGCGTCGTAAAGACCGCCCCACCGAAGTCAGGAAAAGCTCCTCCGCCCGTGAAAATACCCCCCACCCGCCATGTACCAACGGAACTGGACCTGCGCGGAAAGCGCGCCGACGAGGTAGAGCCGCTGCTGGACTCCTATCTCAACGACGCCGTGCAGTCGAATATCTCACAAGCCCGCATCATTCACGGCATCGCCACCGGCACGGTGAGAAACATCGTGCGCGAGTTTCTCAATACCCACCCGCTGGCAAAGTCCTTCCGACCCGGCAAAAGCGATGAAGGCGGCGACGGCGTTACCGTGGTCAGGCTGTAAGATGGAAATGAAATCCAAGAAGCTGGTCCTCACCCGTGGAAAAACGCTGGACTTCCAGGAAAAACTATCCAACGCTCAAGATGAAGTTTTTCAGACGCTTTACCTGCCGCCCAACCTCCCCTCCGACGTACTGGAGAGTGAATTTAAAGGCTTAAACCTGCTATCGGATGTCTCTAGAAAGATAACAGATATATTTGACCGTTCCACTACCGGTGCTATTATTTTACACAGCGCACACCAAACATATCTGATCGTTCCCCCGTTTCCTGTTACGGAAAAAAGCGCCAGCCAATCCCTTGATACTGCTCCGTTACAGTCGCTGCTTAACCGTCAATACCGGATAGGCATTATACTGGTTCGCCTGGGCTCGTATGCCGTCGGCCTCTGCCGCGGCGATAAACTGGTCAACAGCAAAGTCGGCACGGGACTTATTCACGGCCGGCACCACAAGGGAGGCTCGTCGGCGCACCGCTTTGAGCGCCACCGCGACAAGCAGATAGAGTCCTTTCTCATCCGCGTATGCGGGCATGTGCGCGAGCAGCTGGAACAACATATAAAAACATTGGACTACATTATCTATGGCGGCGCCCGCACCACGATATTATCGCTTCAAAAACACTGCCCGCTGCTGGAAAAAATAGAAAAACCAACCCTCCCCACTCTCCTGGATATCCCCGAGCCGCGTCGTGCGGTGCTTGAATCAGCCATCAGCCATATCTGGTCGAGTACCGTTTACAGCTGGACCGAAAACTAATCGGCGGTCTTCAACAGCTCTTTCAAACGTTCAACCGCCGGCGGCAGCACTTCGCCGATTTTCTCGTCAAAGCGTAAATTGGCTTGTTCATCGAAGGGTGTTTCACCCTCGTTGATGATTACCAGTCTCGCCCCCGCCTCCAGGGCCACCGCGGGCATGTCCGCCGCCGGATAGACCACCAGGCTCGACCCCACCGCCACGAACAAATCGCACTTTTGCGAGTGCTTGTAAGATTCCTGCAGGTCCTTGGCCGGCAGCGAGTCCCCGAAGTTGACCACCGTTGAGACCACCCTGCCGCCGCAGATGGGACATTTATCCTCTCCCTCTGCGCGGTCCATCTTGAACTCGCAGGAAACACAGCGTACCTTGGTAAGATTGCCGTGCAGCTCCGCCAGCAGTTCCGGTTTGATGCCCGATTTCAAATGCAGGTTGTCCACGTTCTGCGAAATCAGAAACGCCAGCCTGCCCAGCTTTTGCAGTTCCATGATAGCATGGTGGCCGCTGTTCGGCTCGGCGTCGGTGAAGTCCTGATGCGGCGTGGATAATCCCTTATCGCGCCTCGTCCAGAGTCCATCCGGCCCGCGGAAGTCGCGCAGACCCGATTCCGTGCTGATGCCCGCCCCGGTAAACACCACGGTATATTTCGACTCCTTAAGCCACTGCGCCAGCCTCTCGATTCTCTCATTCAAGTCTGCCATCGTTCAGTTCTCCATGCTACTATTGCCACCTCCATATTATCGCCATGATGCTTATCTGTCAAAAACAGGCAAACCCTATTGACAATTTTTTTAAAAAGTGCTAATATTTAGGCGTACCTAATATTTAGGCTTGCCTAAAATGAGGCATCATGAGCGCTAGCACAGAAGAATATCTTGAAGCTTTATATTATTTAAGCCGCGAACGTGAACCGGTTAGCACTTCAGCGCTTTCCAGGCGACTTAAAATCGCGCCGGCCAGCGTAACCGAGATGATGCAGAAGCTGGCGAAAATGGGTTATGTCAATTATTCCCCCTACCAGGGCGTAACCCTCACGCCTAAAGGCTACCGCTCCGCCGAGAAAATGACCCGCAAGCACCGTTTGCTGGAGAGGTTCCTGTACGACGTATTGAAGATAAAAAAGGATAGCGTCCACCAGGAAGCCTGCGAGATGGAACATGCCCTCTCCGACGGTACCGCCCGCGCCATGTGCCAGTATTTAAATTCCCCCTACATATGTCCCGACGACGGCAAGCTTATCCCTCCCTGCGACCTCGCTTTTTCCAGCTGCGAGGAATGTCGCCAGTGGGGTCAGGACAATCCGCAGAAAATACCCAAGAGGAAAGCCCGTATTGTCTCGCTGGCCGACCTGAAAGAGAACCAGGAAGGGCTAATCAGCTTTATCAGAGGGGATAGCGGCTTACTGCGCAAGCTGCTGGACATTGGTTTGAAGCCGGGAACAAAGGTAAAGGTTCGCCGGGTCGCCCAACCCAATGTGCCGACAGAAATAACCCTCAAGGACTCCAGATTATCTCTCGCAGATAAAATAACCTGGAATGTCTTTGTTAAAAAAGCAGCCAGTCAGGCCGGTTGAGCTAATTATTTATCAGGCATCATGGATAACGGAAGGACAAGAAATCATGCCATATGAAAAGCAATTATCACTAGACCAGATGCGGCCCGGGCAAAGCGGCCTGTTACTTGATATCGACGGCGGGCCAGGTATGGCAAGGCGTCTTAGCACACTGGGTATTATACCGGGCAAGAAAATAACTAAAATCAGCTCCCAGCTGATGCGGGGGCCGGTGATGATAGAAGTAGATAGAACCCGTGTAGCCTTGGGTTATGGTATGGCCAAGCGGATACTGGTTCAGATGATTAACAGGCCTTAATAATGAAAATTCTCCTGATGGGTAATCCCAATGTAGGTAAGAGTGTCGTTTTTTCACGTCTTACCGGTGTACGCGTTATTGCGTCAAACTACCCCGGGACCACGGTAGGATACACTTCCGGCAAGATGAAGCTGGGCGATGATATAGCAGATGTTATTGACGTACCCGGCGCTTACACCCTGGAGCCGACCAGCGAAGCCGAAGAAGTAGCTCGAAAGATGCTCGACACCGGTGACGTGGTAATAAACGTTGTCAATGCCACCAATCTGGAGAGAAACCTCTACTTGACTTTACAACTGCTGGAGAAAAACGTCCCGGTAATAGTCGCCTTGAACATGTGGGATGATACCAAGCATCACGGCATTAACATCGACCTGGATAAATTACGTGAACTCCTCGGAGTGCCGGTAATACCTACAATCGCGGTAACCGGTCAGGGAATCAAAGAACTGGCAGACAATATACCCAGGGCAGTTGCTTCTACTCATCCTGTTCGCAGCCACAACGAACGCTGGACAGCTATCGGCAATATCGTTGAACAGGTGCAGCAAATCACCCACCGCCATCATACCTGGCGAGAGAGATTATCCGACGCCACTATCAAACCTATATCCGGCGGCATCATCGCGGCGGGTATTCTGGCCGCGTCATTTTTCGTCATCCGCCTCATCGGCGAGAGCCTGATTAGCTATGTATTCGAACCTTTATTCAACAACCTGTGGCTGCCGGTACTATCAAATTTAAGCGACGCCATGGGCGGAGGGGGATTTTTCCATGATATCATCGTCGGTAAACTTATCGGGGGTGAGGTTGACTTTGTCCAATCTTTCGGGTTGTTATCGAGCGGACTTTATGTTCCACTGGCTATGGTCCTTCCCTATATCATCTCTTTCTATTTGATACTGGGTTTACTCGAAGATACCGGCTATTTACCCCGCTTAGCCATGCTGGTAGATACCCTTATGCACCGTCTGGGACTCCACGGCTACGCCATCATCCCCACACTGCTCGGACTCGGCTGTAACGTACCGGCCGTTCTTGCCACCCGTATTTTAGAAAGTAAAAGGGAGCGTTTCATCACCGCCACCCTGATTTCCATCGCGGTGCCATGCGCCGCCTTGCAGGCTATGATTGTCGGGCTAGTCGGCGAGCAGGGCGGACAATACGTGGTTATCGTTTATGCAACACTGTTTTTAGTCTGGCTCGTTCTGGGATTTATACTCGCGCGCGCAGTGAAAGGGTTTTCCCCCGAACTGCTGATAGAAATACCACCTTATCGTCTTCCGCCGTGGCGGGCTGTTCTGCAAAAACTGTGGATGAGAACATATGGTTTCTTGAGAGAGGCTTTACCTATCATTCTGGGAGCAGTCTTTGTTATCAATATCCTCTACTACTTTGGCGTCTTCGATGCCATCGCCAGCTTCACCGCGCCGGTAATCACCGGCCTGCTGGGATTACCCAAAGAAGCTGTTTCCGCTATAGTCGTCGGTTTCCTGCGTAAGGATGTAGCTCTCGGCATGTTAGCGCCGCTAGCCTTAACTGCCAAGCAATTAGTCGTCGGCAGTGTTGTCATGGCGATGTTTTTCCCATGTATCGCTACCTTCATTGTTTTACTAAGAGAGCTGGGTATTTTAAACCTTTTGAAAGCAGTCGGCGTAATGATTGTCGCTTCATTAGTCGTCGGTGGCCTGTTGAACCTCATCATGTAACCCTTTCGCCCTATAAAAAACAAGGTCCGGTTATTAAACCAGACCTCGCAGTCCATTCCTTAATATACTAACCCTTATTTATCAGGCATACTTTCTTTTTTCTTAATATAACCCTGAATCTTCACAGGTACCGGTTCGGCAATATTCTTCGGCACTTTCTTTTTACTCCGGTACACAACGCCCAGGTCTTTCATATAGGCACACTGCAAACACTGCTCATACCACCCGATATAATCGCTATCCAGATACAGGTTTCCCCCGCACCTGGGACAGCGTACTCCTGCGATTATGTTTCTCATCTCCCTCTCACTCCTGCTGAAGCCTTTCAGCCTCGATTAGCAGTCCATCCCCTTAACTGTAAAATATATTTTAATGAGACTGGCTGCCTTTGTCAATACCTTTTTTCATGAAATATGCCTACCAGACCTTGGGAATCAGAGCCTTGCGCTCCGTAGGGTAATCGGCGAAGGTCCTGCGGTACCAGGCGTGGTTGTCCCTAGCGCGCGGCAGCAGGTTGGCAACTGTCCAGAAGGCAAATGCCAGCCCCGGCAGCGACCACGTAGCCAATGCCCACCCTATCCAGATAGTCATTTCACCCAGATAGTTAGGACTGGACACCCAGCGGTACAGTCGTGAGTACGATATTTTATAGCCGGATTCCCCGGCCTGCCTTAGAGTGCGCAGTGCCAGGTCGGCTTGGCGGTTAATGAAATAGCCCATAATAAAAAGCAGCGCCCCGACGATAAAGCGGGGGTCTGCCAGCCAGCTGTTATCATAGCCCCCGGAAAAACTAAATATATAGCGTCCGTTCAGATATCCGTTCATGATATTAAAGAGGAACCCCATCGTTATAACGCCTATCGGCATGCGCCTGGCCTCGCCTCGCAGACTGAACGGATAAATAAAGGCGCGGTGCAGGTAATGCATCTCCCATAAAGCCAGAAAAATAAGCGTGACCGGACTGCTCCCGGTATCACTAAAGATAAAACAGACCGCAAAAACAACCGGCGCCGGCGCTTCCATCAGCACCCACCCCAACTTGTTCCCCACCGAGTAACCAAACCCCTTCCTCATGTGCCGACCGTACGGAGCGACGATGAAAAACAGGGCGATGAACACAATGACACCGATGATAAACCAGGCTACCAGCAGGCTGTTATAAATCATCGATTCGTTCATTATTATTTCCCTATTTTTACCTTATCGGGTAATCTTAGCTGTCCGTTTTCCCGGAACCACTGCAGGGTATCGACCAGTGTTTCGCGGAACGGTCTGGGCTGGTAGCCGAGTTCGCGCGCAGCCCGTTCGTGGCTGATGTCCCGGTTACTTTTCAGCGCTCTCAAAGACACGCTGGTATATAGCGGCCTCTTCCCTCTTAAACGGCTTGCTGCCCCGATAAACGGTGCGCCGATATGTGCCAGCCACAACGGGCAGACAGGCTTTCCGGTGGACACGCCGCTTATCTCCTCGATTATCGCTGCGATTTCGCACATGGACATCCAGTGGCCTGAAAGCAGGTAGCGTGCTCCGGCTGGCGACTTTTCCGCCGCCGCCATCGCCCCGGTTATCACATCGCGCACGTCCACCCAGTCGAAACCCCCGGTAACAAGGGCCGGCAGTCTCCGCTCCGCAATCGCAATCAAAGCCTCGCCGAAAAAAGACGGCTGGTAATCATAAGGCCCGAAAACCGCCGTGGGACAAATAATGACGGCATCGAGCCCCTTTTCCATCCCCCGCCTTACTTCAATTTCCGCGGCAGCCTTTGAACGGTCGTAAGGCGGATACCGTCTGGAATCCACCAGCGGACGCGACTCGTCGACGGGTATATTCAAAGGCTCCTGCACCAGCGCGTGTATCGAGCTGAAATGAATCAATCGGCGTACGCCGGTGCGCAGGCATGCCTCCACCACGTTGGCGGTGCCTCTTACATTTATCTCGTCAAGTCGTTGCCAGTCCGCCATCGATAGAGATATGGAAGCCGCCAGGTGATAGACAACATCAACCCCCTCGAACGCCTGGCAAAGTGAATCTACGTCGCATACATCCCCATTGACTTTTTCCACATCCAGTCCATCGATTGCCTGGCAGTTGACATGCACCATGCAACGCGGGGAAATACCTTTGTCGATTAAGGCGCGTACCAGGTTTGCCCCGATGTGCCCGGTAGCGCCGGTTATTGCAACCGTCATTTGCACCACATTATAGCATAGAGCGACTAGTTATAGCTAAAACGGGATTGATTGTCACCCGCGTATAAAAATGCTAGGATTAATACAGAGTATCTGCCGCGCCGGTGTAGATACTGTGTTCCCCTCTGTATTTTTAAACAAACTCTCATTGATGAAAATGATAGCGTTATATGATTAGAAAACCCAGTCGAAACTTCAGATGGTATATTCTTGCCCTCGCCGGCCTGACTTACGCCATTGTCGCCGGTGCTTCGAGGATGTGCATGCCGGTGCTCTTCAAGCAGATAGGCGACGACCTTAAATTAAGCATCACGGCTATAGGCACGGTATGGGGGATGGACCCTCTTGCCGGTGTTTTTATCGGTCTGCCGAGCGGACTACTAATCGACCGCTTTGGCATAAAACGTACTATGACCGTTCTTTGTATCCTTGCCGGAGTGTTCGGTGCGCTGCGCGGGGCTTCGGGTAGCTTCCTCTCTCTGGCAGCCATCATGTTCCTCTTCGGCCTTTTGGCGGCAGCCGCCCCGAGCACCGTGCCCAAGGCAACTGCGGTATGGTTCAGCGGCAAACGCCTGGCACTCGCCAACGGCATACTTATTGTTGCCATGTCTATCGGCACTATGATTGCCACGCAGTTCAGCGCCACCGTCTTTTCGCCCCTTCTCGGTGACTGGAGAGGCGTTATGTTCCTTTTCGGCGGTATTTCGTTTGCTCTTGGCTTGCTCTGGTTTTTCACCGGACGTGAACCGGACGAGTCCGAGAATCCGGAACTATCCGCCGATAAAATACCCTTTCGCCAGTCGATTTCGCACGTTATGCGCGTAAAAGAGGTATGGATTATCGGCTTTATTACCCTCTGTGTCTGGGGCTCCAGTATGGGCTTTATCGGTTACCTGCCCCTTTATCTGCGTAACATGGGCTGGACACCCGCCTCCGCCGACAGCGTTATTACCGTATCCAGCGCCATGATGTTAATCGGCTCTATTCCCATGGTCCTGCTTTCAGATAAATTAAAGTCGCGCTGGGGCGTATTGATGATGTCGATTATATCGCTGGCTGTCGGACTGGTTCTACTGCCTTTTGTTAATACCCTCGGGGTCTGGCTGGTGATTATCATATCCAACTTCCTGCGCAGCGGCTCCAGCTCGCTTTTTAACGTCATGCTTTTCGAAAATAAGGATATCGGCAGCACTTACGGCGGTACCGCCATCGGTCTTGCCAGCACCATCTCGATGTTAGGCGCTTTTCTGGCGCCTCCTCTTGGCAACAGCCTGGCGGATATCAACCAGGGCCTGCCTTTCATCTTATGGGCAGGTATGGCAGCGCTTGGCATTCCTCTAATGCTCCTTATCAGGAAAAGACCCGCCCAAGCTTAATCTCCCACCCCCAATTTACGTTTACCCTCTTTTTCAATCTTGACTTTTTTGTGACTCTCTTTACGTATTTTGTGATTGTCACGCAACACCCGCACGTTATACTGTTCACAAATCAAGCGGGTGTTTCTTATGGCTGACGAAAAATCAAATACGGAAAAACCGAAAAATCACTTTAAATATTGTCCCCACTGCGGTCGTAAAGGACTGTACCATATCAAAGAGCAGTATTACCGCTGCCGGTATTGCGGTACATATTTAATCTCTTCCAAGGATAAAGATAATCCTGATAAATCTGATTAACTGGCAGCATTTAATCTGCTGCCAGTTTCACCATTACGCTGCGGTTTCTCGGCCCGTCGAACTCGCAAAAGAAGACCCCCTGCCATGTCCCCAGCGCCAGCTTTCCACCCTCGATGAATAATGTCCTGGAATCCCCGATAATACTGGCTTTTATATGCGCCGGCGAATTGCCCTCCAGGTGACGGTAGCTTTCCTTCTGCGGTACCATTTCATCAAGCTGCGCGGCTATATCCTCGACCACGCTGGGGTCGGCATGCTCATTTACCAGGATACCGGCCGTGGTGTGCGGCACAAAAATATGGCAAATGCCGTCCTTTATCCCGCTGGCCGCAACGATATCCCTCACTCTATCCGTTATTTCCTGTAACTCCACCTGCGAGTTCGTCTTTATGTCAAGTTTATTTATCAAGCCTCACCTCGCGCCTGCGTTTTTCTATATCCTACACCCTGCCGTACGGGCTGGCAACATACACCATCTTGACCCTACCGCTTAAACACGTTACACTATAAACAGGAGTATTGTTATGCCTATTTACGAATATATCTGTTCTAACTGCAAGTCCGAATTCGAGCAGATGCGTCCTTTAAGTCAATCCGGGGACCCCGCCGAATGTCCCCATTGCCATAAGCCCGCCAAGCGTAAGATTTCCACCTTTGCCGCCTTTACCACCAGCATCAGCGGCGTCCCCAAGTCCATACCGGGCTCCGGCAGTTCATGTTCCAGCTGCAGCTCCGGTAACTGCAGTACCTGCGCCTCATAGTCAAGCGTCCGCTTCTTTCCGCGTTATCCCCTTGTAAATGCGATAAAAGTCCTATTATGTCCCCTGTTATCACCATAGAATCAAATTAGGTAAGGTTGGGAGGGGATAATAATATGAAAAAATTCAGCATCATTGCCGCAGCAGTCAGCGCCGTGCTGATTGCCGTTTTCACTTTCGGTTTGTTCGGGTGCCAGTCGTCTCCGAGCACGGCCACTGTGCCGCTTGGCGACGTCGAGGTCAGTGAATACCAGGGTGAAGACCTTTCCTCGGTGAACGACTTCCGTGAGAACTCCATCAAGGGCCCGCAGTACGTCGATATCGAAGAGTATCAACTGCAGGTTACCGGACTGGTCCAGAATCCCATGAGTTACACCTACGATGAAGTTCTCAACGACTTTACTCACTACCAGAAAGCCGTCCTTTTGCACTGCGTCGAAGGCTGGAGCGTCAGAATCCTATGGGAAGGCATGCAGGTCAGGGACATCCTGGCTGAAGCCGACCCCCTTGACGAAGCTAAAGTGGTCATTTTCCACGCCTATGACGGCTATACCACCTCCTTCCCCATCGAATATATCATGGATAATCCCATCATCATGGCCTACAAGATGAATGATATCACCATGCCTGCGGAAAGAGGCTACCCTTTCGCTCTGGTTGCCGAGAGCAAATGGGGCTATAAGTGGGTCAAGTGGATTACTGAAATCGAGCTTTCCGACGATATTGACTATAAAGGCTTCTGGGAATTGCGCGGCTTCTCCAATTCCGG
>CAZRQP010000044.1:0-11373 GCA_964602315.1 uncultured Dehalococcoidaceae bacterium | reverse complement strand
TTCGATACGCCGGTGCTGGTACGCACCACCACCCGCATCGCCCACTCGAAGTCGGTGGTGGACGCCAAGAGAAGTCGCAAGGTGAAAAACCCGCAACCGGCTTTCCTCTTTAATAAGCAGAAATATGTGATGCTGCCGGTCTATGCCCTGCCCCGCCACGCCGAGGTAGAGAAGCGCATGGAAAGGCTGGCGGAGTACTGCGAGACCTTCCCGATGAACCAAATTATCTGGAACAAGAAAAAAATTGGCGTGGTTACCAGCGGCGTGGCCTACCAGTACGCGCGCGAGGTCTTCCCGCAAGCTTCCTTCCTCAAGCTGGGTATGACATGGCCGCTGCCGCAGAAGATGATAAAAGACTTCGCCGCGCAGGTGGAGAGGCTTATCGTAATCGAGGAGCTGGACCCATTTTTGCAGGATAATATAAAGTCGATGGGCATCGAGGTCAGCGGCAAGGAGTTCATCCCACTGGTCGGCGAGCTGAACACCCGCATCGTCACCGAGAGCAGCGCCGGAGCCGGCCTGCTGGCGGAGTCGGAGAAGGGCGATATTATTCCCCCCGCAGGTAATCTGGCGAGACGGCCTCCCCTGCTTTGCCCCGGCTGTCCCCACACCGGCATCTACTTTACACTGAATACCATGGGGCAGCGCTCCAAGCTGCTGGAATCCGATAAGCCGCAGGAGCCGAAGCTGATAATCACCGGCGATATCGGCTGCTACACGCTGGGGGCATACCCGCCCCTCAACGTCCTGGATACGACGGCCTGCATGGGCGCCGGCATCGGGCAGGCGCTGGGCATGGAAAAAGCAGGCGTTAAGAGTAAAATCGTGGCCGTCATCGGCGACTCCACCTTCATGCATTCCGGCATCACAGGGCTGGTGGACGCCGTTTACAACGAGGGGCATATCACGATTCTAATTCTGGACAACCGCACCACGGCGATGACCGGTCACCAGGATCACCCCGGCACGGGCATATCCGCGCAGGGCAAGGAGACCTATGCCGTGGACATCGAAAGCCTGTGCAAGGGCATAGGGGTTAAGGACGTAAAAGTAATCAATGCCTTCGACCTGAAGGCTTTAAGAGCAGGCCTGCGCGACTCCCTGGGAAGGGAGGAGGTCTCGGTCATCATCGTGCGGGGCGCCTGCGCCATGCAGGTGAGAAAGCGCGATCATCCGCGTAAGGTGGATGTTGAAAAGTGCAATCAATGCGGAATTTGTCTCAAGCTGGGCTGCCCGGCTATCCAGAGCAAAGACGGGCAGGTGTTTATAGAGCCGACGCTTTGCGCCGGGGACATCTGCACCATTTGCGAACAATTATGTCCGCAGAATGCGATTAGCCCTTGAAAGGGAATAACCAATAACCAAGATACAAGTTACAAGGAAGTGGTAAGAAATAAGGGTTAAGGAGAGTTTATAAAGAATATTAAATAAAACCTCTCCTCCTAACCCCCTCTCCGTGCACGGAGAGGGGGAACTAAAGTGGGTGAGGTCTGGATTCCCGCTCCCGTATCAAGTACGGGACAGGTTTCGCGGGAATGACGGAATAAAAAGGTAAAATGAAGAAATTGGAAAAGATGGATATTTTAATAACCGGTGTGGGCGGCCAGGGGGTCGTTCTTGCTTCCGATATTATCGGAGAGGCAGCACTGGCGGCCGGATTTGACGTGAAAAAGACGGACACGCTGGGGATGGCGCAGCGGGGCGGCAGCGTGGTCAGCCACGTGCGGCTGGCAGAAAGGGTGTGGTCGCCCCTTATCAAGGAGGGAGAGGTGGACCTGCTGCTGGCCTTCGAGAAACTGGAGGCGGCGCGGTGGAGTCATTATTTGAAGAAGAACGCCGTCGCTATCATTAACAGCTACGAGCAGCCGCCGCTGACGGTCAGCCTGGGACAGGAAAAGTATATCACCGACGACGAAATCGTCGCTGCGCTGAAAAGGCGCACCGATAAAATATACATTATTGACGGGAATAAAAAGGCGCAGGAACTCGGCAACGTGAGAACGGTCAATATATTCATGCTGGGCTGTTTTGCGGCTTTCGCGCCGCTGGAAATCGATGTCTGGAAAAACACCATCTCGCGGCGACTGCCGGAACATATCCGCGAAATCAACCTGAAAGCGTTTGACATGGGCAGAAAGGAAATCGAAGGTGTCCGTATCGGAAAGAGTTAAAAAGGGCATGGAGATGGGGTCGTGGATAAGGCGCATGTTCGAAGAGGGCATCGCCATGAAGAAGAAGTTCGGGCCGGAGAACGTTTACGACCTTTCGCTGGGCAACCCGGTGATGGAGCCGCCGCCGGAGTTCAAGCGTGAAATCAAGCGCCTGGCCGACCACCCCTTCAAGGGCATGCACGGCTACATGGAAAACGCCGGCTACCCGGAAACACGGGCGGCCGTAGGCGCGCAGCTCTCTAAAGAGACCGGCCTTAAGATTACCGAGAAGGACGTTATCATGGCGGTGGGGGCGGCGGGGGCAATTAACGTGGCGCTCAAGACCATTCTCGACGCCGGTGACGAGGTCATTGTCTTCATCCCCTGGTTTGTGGATTATTTTAACTACATTGAGAACCACGACGGCGTGGTAAAACCCCTCCCCACCGACGAGAATTTCATGCCCAGGCTTGACGTGCTGGAGGCGAACATCGGCCCCCGGACCAAAGCCCTGCTTATCGATTCACCCAACAATCCCTCCGGCGTTCTTTACAGCGCCGAACTGCTGACGAAAATAAGCGAAATCCTACGTAAAAAAGAGTCCGAATACGGCACCGAAATCTTCATCGTCAGCGACGAGCCTTATAAAAAGATACTCTACGACGGACTTGAATACCCGTCGCCGCTGAATTTTCACCGGCACAGCATTATCTGCACCTCGCACTCCAAGGACCTGTCCATCGCCGGCGAGCGTATCGGCTACATAGCGCTGCATCCCGACTGCACCCACCACGACGACATGATAAAGGGTATGGTCTTCTGCACACGCGTGCTGGGTTTTATCAATGCCCCGGCTTTCCTGCAGAACGTGGTGACCAGAATACAGGACGTAACCATCCCCGTAAGCGAGTACCGGCGCAACCGCGACTTTATCTATAGCAACCTCGTGCGCATGGGCTACACGGTCAACAAGCCGCAGGGGGCCTTTTACATTTTCCCCAAATGCCCCATCGAGGACGACGTGGCTTTCGTGCACGAACTGCAGAACGAGCACCACGTGCTGACGGTGCCGGGGGTGGCTTTCGGCATCCACGGCTACTTCCGGCTGGTCTATTGCGTGGAACATGAGCTGCTGGATAAATGCATGCCCGGACTGGAACAGATGGCCAGGAAATACGGCCTGATGAAATAGCCTTATATACGGTTGCATTATCCAAAAAATCTATGCTATACTTTCGCAGTGCCCCGAACCTCTATGTATCATAGTATATAGTCCCCGGGAGCACGCATGTAAAAAAAGGTTTTTGGATAGATAGAGGGTAATTTGCTAGCTGATTACGGACTAATCGGACTGTTTTTCGTTGTAGCTATCCTTTTTTCCCTTGTAATGCTGATTATCCCCATTGTCTTAAGATATCTTAAAATCATCCCCAGCAATCCCAACCCCATCAAGGAGTCCATCTTCGAGTGCGGCATGGAGACCACCGGGAAGACCTGGGTACAGTTCAATTTCCATTACTATTTCTACGCCCTCGTTTTCCTGGCGCTGGACGTGCTGGTGGTGTTCCTCTACCCCTGGGCGGTGCAGCTTAAGCAGCTGGGGCCGTTCAGCCTGTATGTCGTGCTAATCCTGGTTTTCATTGTGTTCGTCGGTTATATTTACGCCTGGAAAAAGAAGGCACTGGAATGGAAATAGACAGCGATAAAGAATATATCTACTCTTCCGCGGAGCTGGACTGCGATGAAGGCCGTATAATCGAAGAACTCAAGGCCGGCAGTAGCAAGTCCATCCCCGACCCCGATGCCTGGCTGGATGAGGAATTAAAGCGCAATATTATCCTGACCTCCGTGGACTGGGTGATTAACTGGGCGCGGCGCTCTTCTCTGTGGACGGCCGTTTGCTTCCCCGCCTGCTGCGGTATGGAATGGATGGCTGCACTGTCTCCCCGCTTCGACCTTTCCCGTTTCGGCATGGAAATCATGCGGGCCTCCCCGCGCCAGGCCGACCTTATGATAACCGCGGGCACGCTTACCTGGAAGATGGCGCCCAACGTCAAGCGTATCTATAACCAGATGCCGGAACCCAAGTGGGTCATCGCCATGGGCGCCTGCGGCATAAGCGGGGGCATTTTCCGCTCCTCGTATAACGTGGTGCCGGGATATAACAAGATAATCCCCGTGGATGTTTACGTGCCCGGCTGCCCGCCGCGGCCGGAAGCCCTGATATACGGCATCCAGATGCTGCAGAAAAAAATTAACAAAGAAAAGGTGTTACCCGACCTGTCGGAATTACCCAATCCCCTGCAGAAAGGTAAGAAGGAATGACGGCAGCCCTCTCCGCCGAAAAAATAATAAGCCAGTTAAATGACAAATTCCCGGGAGCCGTCGAGGAAGCCGGCGCGGACAGCGTGCTGGTAAAGAGCGACTCCCTTTTGGCGGTAGCCGAACACCTTAAGACCGCCAAAGGGCTTAAATTCGATTACCTGAACTACATTACCGCCGTTGATTATTACCAGTATTTCGAGGTCGTGTATATGCTGACCTCGCTGGAAAATAACCACTCCATCACTCTTAAAGTCCGCTGCAATACCCGAGATAACCCCACCGTTCCCTCGATAAGGGGGCTGTGGCAGGGGGCGGACTTCCAGGAACGCGAGATTTACGACCTCATGGGCATTACATTCGAGGGGCACCCGAACCTGAAACGCATCTTTCTCTGGGACGGCTTCCCCGGGCATCCCCTGCGAAAGGACTGGAACCAGTGACGACCACCAGGGAGCTGGTACTCAACACCGAGCCTTTTTTGCTCAACATAGGGCCGGTGCACCCGAGCACGCACGGCGTTTACCGCATGAGGGCGACGCTGGACGGCGAGGTCGTTATCGACATCGAGCCGGTCTTCGGCTACCTGCACCGCGGCATCGAAAAGCTCATGGAGGAGCGTTCCTATACCGGCTGCATTCCCCTTACCGACCGCCTTGACTACGTGTCCTCGATGACAAATAACATGGGCTACTGCATGGCGGTAGAAAAACTGGCGGGTATCAAGGTGCCGGAACGCGCCGAATACATCCGCGTAATTGCCGCCGAGCTGCAGCGCATCGCCAACCACTGTCTCGCCGTCGGCGCCATGCTGAACGATGCCGGCGCTCTGGGGACACCTTTCTTTTACCTCTGGCGCGAGCGTGAAAAAATCTATGACCTTCTGGAGATGCTCTGCGGTCAGCGGCTTATGCACAACTACATGCGCATCGGCGGCGTGAGCCAGGACATGCCGGAGGAATTCCTGCCGGCGCTGGAAAAACTGATAATTCAGTGGCGCCGTTTTATCGAGGAATTCGACTTTTTCCTCAAGCAGAATGAAATACTAATCGCCCGCGCCAAAGGCGTGGGTATTCTATCCAAAGAGTTAGCTATCAACTGCGGCATCAGCGGTCCGGTGGCGCGCGCCAGCGGTATCAAGCGTGATTTACGCAAGGACGACCCGTATTTAATCTACGACCGTTTCAAGTTCGATATACCGACCGCCGAAAACGGCGACTGTTACGACCGCTACCGCGTACGCATCGAGGAAATGAGGCAGAGCCTGCGGATTCTCGAGCAGGCAAGGAAGCAGGTACCGGGAGGCCCGGCCAAAGCCGAATTGCCCCACCTCGTCCACCCACCCGCCGGCGAGGCTTACGCCCACATCGAAGCCCCCAAGGGCGAGCTGGGTTTCTATATCGTATCGGACAACTCAATCGCGCCCTACCGCTGCCATGTAAGACCTACGAGCCTGATAAACCTGACGGCTTTGCGGGAAATGGTCAGGGGCTGGAAGGTGGCCGACCTTATTATAATTTTCGGCAGCATCGATATTACCATGGGAGAGGTCGATAGATAGTGGTTATACCTGATTTTGCTCTAAACGTACCGCTGGCCATGCAGGTAACGCCCGCGGACTGGCCCGGGGGCTACTGGTGGCACTGGCTTTTCTTTACTATTATCATCATCGCTTTCGTGCTTATCATGGTAATGGGCGTCATCTATATCGAGCGCCGCGGCATGGGCAGAATGCAGTCGCGCCTCGGGCCCAACCGCACCGGGCCTTTCGGGCTTTTACAGCCGGTGGCCGACGCGATTAAGGTGCTGCTGAAAGAAAACATCGTTCCCGCCACCGCGGATAAGGTTGTTCACTGGCTGGCGCCGATTATCGCGTTCAGTCCGGTGCTGATGATTTTTGCCGTCATTCCTTTCCAGAACGGGGCGCTGCTGGCCGACCTTAATATCGGCATCCTGTATATAATCGCCGTTAGCTCCGTTGCCACCGTCGGCGTTTTCATGGCGGGGTGGGGCTCCAGCAACAAGTACTCCCTGCTCGGCGCCATGCGCAACGTCGCCGCCATAGTCAGCTACGAAATCCCGCTGGCGCTGACGATTGTCGGTGTGATAATCTTCTCCGGCTCGCTCTCCATGAACCAGATAGTCGTCGCGCAGGACATCCCCTACATACTGGTACAGCCCCTGGGCTTCTTGCTTTTCTTTATCGCCGCCTCCGCCGAGATTAACCGCAGTCCTTTCGACCTCATGGAAGCGGACTCCGAGCTGACAGCCGGGTTCCACACGGAATATTCCGGCATGAAATTCGCCATGTTTTACCTGGTGGAATACGCCGAGGCGATTGCCATGTCCGCCATCATCACCACGCTTTTCTTAAGCGGCTGGCGCGGCCCCTGGCTGCCGCCCTGGCTCTGGTTCCTTATCAAGACAATCATCGTCTTCTTCGTGATGGTATGGACGAGGACGACGCTGCCGCGCGTACGCATCGACCAGCTGATGGCGCTGGCGTGGAAGTTCCTCTTCCCACTGGCTTTAGTCAACCTCTTCATCGCCGCCATCGAGGTTCTTGTCTGGCCGGATATCTCGCAGTGGATTTTCGTCGGCGCTAACATCGTCATCGCGGCTTTATTAGTAATACTAGGGTCCAAATTATTTAAGATAGGATGGGGCAGACTTGAAGTTTGAGAATTACGGAATAGGCATTATCAAGGGCATGGCGGTAACGATAAGTCACCTTTTCCGCCACCCGACGGTATCGCAGTTCCCGGAACAGCGGCTTAATATTTCACGGCGCTCCCGCGGCAACGAGCTTGTGTGGAGTCGTGAGAAGTGCACCGGCTGCGCCACCTGCGCCAAGGCCTGCCCGCAGGGCGCCATTGAAATAGTCACCTCCACCAATTTGAAGGAAAACAAGTACGAGGTTGAAAAATACCGGGTGGATACCGGCTACTGTATCCAGTGCGGCCTGTGCGTGGAGGCCTGCCCTTACGACGCGCTTTTCATGGGCTACTCTTACGAGCGGGCGAAATACCGCCGCAACGACCTCATACAGGCCGATGATGAGCTGCTGGAGAGTCCGGAGAGGCCGGTCAGCGGTTACTTCCACCCTGAAATAGCCGAGAAGCTGCCTAAACAGACCCTGCTCGTGGAAAAGGTAACGGAGAAGAGGAAGAAGGAATAATGGGACTGGAATTCGCTTTCTGGATAATGGCGGTGGTAATGGTAGGTGCGGCAGTTGCCGTGCTGTACCTGCGCAACGTCTTCCACGCGGCGCTGGCGCTGGTGCTCTGCTTTATCGCCGTGGCGGGGATTTACGTCACCTTGAGCGCCGACTTCCTGGCGGCGGTGCAGATATTGGTGTACGTGGGCGCGATATCAGTGCTGGTTATCCTGGGGGTCATGATGACACGGGAGGTACAGAAGGGCAGCCCGGTCAATAAAATGAGATTGCCCGCCGCAATCGTGGCGGTGGTACTGCTGGGAATCCTGGTCTATGTGGTTACCAGCACGCCCTGGGGCATTTCCACGCAGGACCCGCTGACACCGACCACCATGCCGCTGGCAACCAAGCTCTTCAGCGAGAACGGCTTTATCCTGCCGGTGGAAATCGGGGCGGTGCTGCTGCTGGCGGCGATACTGGGGGCCATCGTTATCATCAGGGAGAAGAAAAAATGAGCATCGGGCTGACGCATTATCTGGTGTTATCGGCGGTGCTTTTCTGCATCGGCATGTACGGCGCGCTGACCCGCCGCAACGCCGTGATTATCCTGATGTGCATCGAGCTGATGCTGAACGCGGTCAATATCAGCTTAATCGCGTTTTCCAGCTACATCGTGCCGCAGCTTTTGACCGGCCAGGTCTTCGCCATCTTCGTAATGGTGGTGGCCGCCGCCGAGATAGCCGTCGGGCTGGCGGTGGTGCTGGCGATTTTCCGGCATTTTTCCGGAATCGATACCAACGATATCAACCTGATGAAATGGTAAAGGGGGAGTCTAAGAGGGGATTAACGAGGGTAAAAGCGATAAACAAATGATGCAAAAAGTCACTCTTGCACTAATAGTATTGACTCTGTTTCTCGGTGTTGGCTGTGAAACACAGGACTCAACAGCTGAAACACCGGAATACACCTACAATACCGAACTGAACCATGCCAAACCATACTTAGTTCTCGGAGAAGGCAATATTGTCAATGAACAAACAGACCGCGCGGTAGGCCTCTGGTTCATTGTTTCTGAAGAAGCAAACTGTTTTGAAGAGTATGCTGAAACCGCCATCCAGGCAGTCCGTGATTTGTATCGTTTATACGAAAGAGATTTCACATCAGTCCAACTAATCCCGAATGATAAACTGGAGTACGCCTTATCCTATGCCCAAGCATCCTATGCGGCCGATGGTAAAGGTGCTCTGGGTATGACGGGGTCGGCACCGGCGAAAGAGATGTACTGGAGGGTACAGGCTGCCGAGAAACCGCTCACCGAGCAAGAACTGGCCATAGCCGAACTCTGGTTTAGTAAAATACCGGATTTTCCCAGCAAGGACCCTCTTAGCAGTTTGAGTTATGATGAAGCGGCATTGAAACAATATGTAGCCGATACACTGAATATTCCCGTTTCCGAAGTTATATTCCCGCAAGTCAGTTATAACGACTATGAATATGACGAAAGACTCTGAATATTATCAACTTATCATTGTTAAAGAAGAAAAATGTGGATAGAAGTTAAAAAAGCGAAAACCCTGGCCATCGCGGAGATGTGGAAGGAATGCTTCGAGGGGGAAGGCATTCCCACCCGCATTATGCCCGAAAAAGGCCTGCCGACAGGGCAGGAGGTTGCGGACTATTCCATCATGGTGCCGCAGGACAAAGAACACGTGATTAAGGACATTTTAAGGAAGCTATGATACCGTACCAGCTAATCTGGCTTATATTTTTACTACCGCTGGCGGCGTTCATCGTCAACGGACTGCTCCTAAGGCCGTTTGTTAAACCCAAGTCGAAGGTCTATGGCTATATTACCATCGCCGCCATAACCGCCTCGGCGGTGTTCTCCGTCTGGGCTCTTATATCCGTAACGTCGGCGGAAAACAATATTATTGCCGTCCCCGATGTCAGCTGGATAAATATCGGTATTTTCAACTTCCATGTAGGCATGATTATGGACCAGCTTTCCGCCGTCATGGTTGTAGCCGTCTCGGTGGTCAGCCTGATGGTGCAGATATACTCGCTGGGCTACATGGCCCACGACGAGGCGGGATACTACCGCTATTACACCTTCATGTCGCTCTTTACCTTCTCCATGCTGGGACTGGTACTGGCCGATAACCTGCTATTCATGTTCGTCTTCTGGGAGATGGTCGGCCTCTGTTCCTATTTGCTCATCGGTTTCTGGTACCACAAGAAATCAGCCGCCGATGCCGCCAAGAAAGCCTTTATCGTCACCAGGCTCGGCGATTTCGGTTTCCTGGCGGGTATTTTGATACTCTATTTCAACACCGGCACATTCGATATCGGCCAGCTGCACAACCTGGCCATAGCCGGGCTAATCGGCGGCTCGGCCTTGATGTGGGCCTGCATCGGGCTGTTCGGCGGGGCTATCGGCAAGAGCGCCCAGTTCCCGCTCCATGTGTGGCTGCCGGACGCCATGGAAGGCCCCACCCCGGTCAGCGCCCTCATCCATTCGGCGACGATGGTCTGCGCCGGCGTTTTCCTGGTAGCGCGCATGATGCCTTTATTCGTCGCCTCTCCTGAAGCAATGAGGGTCGTTGCCATTATCGGCGGATTCACGGCGATATTCGCCGCGACGATGGGGCTGGTGATGAACGACATCAAGCGCGTGCTGGCGTATTCCACTATCAGCCAGATTGGCTACATGATGCTGGGGCTGGGGGCGGTCGGCACGGCGCTGGCTTCCCGGTTGACCAGCGGAAATGAAGTCTTCACCATTTACGATATCCTCATCCTGACCAAGGCGGCGGTGGCGGTGGGTATATTCCACCTATTCACCCACGCCTTCTTTAAGTCGCTCCTTTTCATGGGTGCCGGCAGCGTCAACCACTCCACCGGCACCTTCGATATGCGCCAGATGGGCGGCCTGCGCAAGACGATGCCCTGGACATACGCTACCTTCCTGCTCGGCGCGTTGAGCCTGGCGGGCATCTGGCCGCTGGCAGGATTCTGGAGCAAGGACGAAATACTGGCCAGCGCGTTTACCAGCCAGCCGGTGCTGTTCTGGCTGGCGCTGATAACGGTGTTCCTGACCGCTTTTTACATGTTCCGCGCGATTTTCATGACCTTCCACGGCGAGTACCACGGCGGCGATAAGGAAAGCGGCAAGGACTACAGCCACACGCACGAATCGCCGTGGGTAATGGTAGCGCCGCTGGTGTTCCTGGCGCTCCTGGCAGTCGGCGTGGGCTGGTGGAACGTAGCCGGCAGCTTCAGCGGCTTCCTGGGTAATGAAGTGGAGCACGGCGGAGCATTGAATATATTTACGGTGTTCGGGCATACCGTCAACGGCGTGCCGCTACCGCTGATTTCGCTGCTGGTGGCTTTGCTTGGCATTTTTGGGGCCTATGCGGTCTATATCAAGCGCTGGATTAAGGCAGAGTCCATCGGCAAGTTCTTCGGGTCATTCTACGAGACGGTCGCCGAAAAATACTACTTCGACGAGCTTTATGAAAATATAATCGTGAAGCTGGGACTGGTCAAAGGACTGTTTACCGGCTTCAAGATATTCGATGAAAAAGGCGTGGACGGGGCGGTCAACGGAACGGCGGGCATCGTGGTGCGAGGAGGTAAGGCTATACGACAGGCACAGACCGGGCAGCTGCAGCTTTACGCCCTGTTCATCGGCATCGGCCTGACGATTATTGCATTATGCGTATTATTTACCAGTTAACACGGAGG
>CAZRQP010000043.1:4481-11522 GCA_964602315.1 uncultured Dehalococcoidaceae bacterium | reverse complement strand
CACTCACCCCAACTACCTCCTGATTTCCTACAGATATTAAGCTCTTTCCATTACCCTGAAGAGAGAACAATCTTAGAGATAAAGTTAAAGTGTTCATCGGCGGCGCGGCAGTATCCGACGAATACGCCAGGGAAATCGGCGCCGATGCCTTTTGCACTGACGGCTCCGAAGCCAAGGCGCTGGTTGGCAGGTGGGACCCCTTAAGGCCGGTCTTCTTCCGTGATATAGAGAAAGCGACCAGCTAATAATATATCAATCATCATAATTAACTTCTTGAAAATAATTCTAGGCAGAGTATTTACACTACAGTAAACATAGCTGTTTAAAATCAAGAATAAAGCCTCCTAAAAGTGGAATTCCAGTTTTAAAGTACCTTTCGTACACCACCGATCACATTAGTCTGTTAGGAACATAAGAGCGAATATCGAGATTTGCACACTGATTTAACTATTAAAAGTATATCTTTTCAGTTCAGCTAAATGTCACATTCACTCAAAATGTTCAGTTGGGTGTCCCATCTTATCTTAGCTAAGCGGCTTTTAGGTATTAGAGGCTGTTTTGAATCGCTTCAAAGCAGAAGCCGAACCGAGAAGTTTCCTGGTATATGCCTGCTTAGGAGCCGTCACTATTTCATTCGATAGCCCTTCCTCAATAACTCGCCCTTCCAGCATGACGGCAATCCTGTCGCTTACCTTTCTGGCCGCGGCAATATCATGGGTGATGTAAAGCATACTCAAACCACGGTGCTCTTGCAGATTGAGCAATAGCTTGAGAATTTTAGCCCCGACGCTGGCGTCGAGGAAGGCTGTAGGTTCGTCGGCAATGAGCAGGTCTGGTTCCAGCACCAGTGCTCTGGCGATGGCCACGCGCTGCAGTTCTCCACCGCTCAAGTGGTGAGGGTACGTGTTGAGGAAAGCCTCGGTCTGGGGAAGTTCAACTTCCCCAATGGTCTGTACCGCTCTCTTTCGTCTTTCTTCTCTCGTACCCATCCTCTGTACTTCCAGCGGCTCCATGACAAGTTCCAGGACAGACAGGCGGTGGCTTAAAGATTCTCCCGGATTCTGAAATATCATCTGCACCCGTTTATAGAAATCCTTTCCCCATCTCCCCAACTTTTTGCCTTCCAGGTATATCGTCCCATTGGACGGGCGGTAGAGTCCCATTATCGTCTTGGCAAGAGTGGTTTTACCCGAGCCGCTCTGCCCGACAAGCGCGAGAGTTTCTCCTGTTTCAATATGGAGACTGACCGAGTCTACCGCTTTTAGCGAACCGAATGACCTGGATAAATTGACGGCGGATAAAAGCGTGACGATGCCGCCACGGTGACAGGCAACTAATCGCCCCTGGGTTTGAATAATAAGCGGTGGTACTTCCGTCGAGCATTTCTCTATTGCCTGGGTGCAGCGCGGATGGAACGGGCAGCCGCTCACCGGTCGGGCCATTCTGCCTTTAATACCCTGGAGGTCTTTGACGGTGGTCATGTTAGGGTAAGCTCTGATAAGCGCCCGTGTATAGGGATGCTTCGGATAGCGCATTACTTCATCAGTCAGACCGATTTCAACTATTCTGCCCCCATAAAGCACGGCTAACTTTTGGGATAACCGGCTGACAGTATCCAGGTCATGGGTAATCACCAGCGTAGCGCGGTGCCCATCAATTTTTCCGAGCAAATTACCGAGTTCTTCTCTGGTGGTGACATCGAGCGAGGAAAGCGGTTCATCCAGAATGAGGAGGTCGGGATTATTGGCAAAAGCCATCGCCAGGAGGACTCGCTGCTGCTCACCTCCGCTAAGCTGGTGGGGGTAAGCGGAGAAACGCTTTGGAGAGAGACCGAACTGCGTTAGCAGCTCTCCAGCTTTAGTCCTGGCTTCATCTTTACTCCGCAGTTTATGCTCAATCATCGGTTCGGCTACCTGGTCGAGAACCTTATGGACCGGATTCAGCACGTTATTCACATTCTGAAATACCATGGCAATCCGGTTCCACCTTAAGTCCTGTATCTCTTTATCGGCTAACGACAGGATATCTTGTCCGTTGAAGAGGATGCTGCCCTGAACCTTACCTTCGACAAGGCGCATGATACTCATCCCCAGCGTCGTCTTACCCGCGCCGGATTCCCCGATGATAGCCAGCGTCTCTCCATCAGCCAGGTCGAGGTCCAAGCCATCAAGAACCGTATCATCACCATAGCTTACGCGCAGGTCTTTAATCTCAAGCAACAGCGCCACCTCTCAATCTGGGGTCGAGAACGGACTCGGTGGCATGGCTGATGAATGTCAGCCCGATAATAGTAAGTGAAAGGGCAACCCCGGCGGGGACCAGCCACCACCGCCAGACATCCAGGTAGCTGAACTTCATGGCATCGCGCATCATCGTCCCCCAGCTCACCAGCATCGGGTCGCCGATGCCGAGAAAAGCCAGCCCCGCTTCCATAAAGACGGCGCGCCTCACGCCGTAAATGAACTCCACGAGCAGTATCGGCCCCATGTCGGGTACGATATGCCGCCAGGCGATGTATAATTGACCGGCGCCGAATGTCCTCGATGCATTGATATGTCCGCTCTCTTTGAGTGAGAGAGCCTGCGCCCGTATTACTCTGGCGCCACCCTGCCAGCTTAGCACCGCCAGCAGCAGGATAAGTACGGGCAGGTCGGGCTTGATATATGCCGCCACCAGAATGACCACTACTACCATGGGAATTACGATAAAGGCATCGACTATTCTCATAACTATTTTGTCGTAAAGCCCGCCGACGAGAGCCGCCGATATTCCGAAAAGAACGCTCAATATCAGGCTGAAGATGCCGACGCCGAAGCCGACCAGTAAAGACGTCCGGGCTCCGTAAAGCAGCTGGCTCCAGATATCCTGGCCTATCTGATTGGTGCCCAACCAGTGAACGCCGGAAGGCGAGAGCAAGGAAGCAGTCGACTGCTGGCCGGGGTTATACCTGCTCAAGAACGGCGCCAGGATAGCCAGGGTGATAACCAGCACCAGGATAATAATCCCCGCTTTGCCGATATGGCTCTGCTTTAGTTCTTTTTTCAGGCTAATGTGCATGGCTTACCCTCGGGTCCAGCTTGGGATATAGGAGGTCGACGGCGAAATTGGCGATTAATACAGATATAGCTACTATCAGGAAAATCCCCTGGATTACAGGATAGTCCCGTGAGAGCAGCGCCTGATAGGTGAGCTGCCCCACGCCGGGATAAGCGAAGACCAGTTCCACGAAGAGGGCGCCGGTGACCACCCTGCCCAGCCAGATACCCGTCATGGTTATCACTGGCAGCAGGGAGTTTCTACCGGCATGCCGGTACTTGAGCACATTTTGGGAAAGTCCTTTGGCTTTAGCAGTGAGCATGAATGGTTCCTTTAGCACGGTAATCATGGTATTGCGGGTGAGCAGGTATCCACCCGCCAGGTGGGCTATGGTCAAAGCCGCCACCGGGAGTGCTGCGTGTTTCAGAACATCGAGCACGAATGACAGACCTGATAGTCCAGAGTACGGTGTTAACGCCCCGGAAAGCGGCGCGATGCCAAGCAAAACCCCGAATACGATAAGCAGAACCAGCCCGAGAAAGAAATCGGGAAAACCGTTTAAACTCATCAGTCCGGTCAGCATGACCCGGTCTGTCTTGGAGCCCCGCCGCCATCCCGATTCTACCCCCAGCACGATTCCCAGCAGCGTGGAGAGCACCAGCGAGGAACCGACCACCAGCAAGGTCCATGGCAGTCTGGCAAAAATTACCTGTAACACCGAGGAATTGTAGTAGTAAGACCATCCCAGGTCGCCCTGGAACATAGCAGTAATATAAGCGTAAAATTGTTGCCATAACGACTGGTCGAGGGCGAACCGCTCAACAAGATGCGCCTCGAGGTCCGGCGTCATGGCTACCAGTGCCTCGTCGCCGTAAATAGCCATCAGCGGGTCTCCCGGCATTATCCTCGGTAGAATAAAGTTCAATACCAGTATAATTATTAAGGCAATGCCGTAAGTTATCAGGTTACGCTTGATAGTCATCAGATTTACATTTCCTTTACAGCCGGACAATCCGTGGGCCGGCATCACTGGCATTCTTTTGAGGCTGGTTCACTTTGGTTTTCTCCTATTGAACAAAGCACATCCGGTTCAGAGTCAAAGGCACGCCGATAGCAATGCCGTCCATAGTGTAATAGAGGGGCATACTACCATCATGTGCCCAGTAAGATATGGGATAATAGAGGGTTAGCGCCGGCAGGTCTTCGGCATATAGCTCCTGAATCCGGAATACCATATCTTTCCTTTTATCAGTATCCATCTCCGTAAGTTGCTCGTTGAGTAGCTGCGTTAGTTCGTCATTGATACTATACCGGGCGCTATTAAATCCTTCTCCCAGGATATACCTCTGCAGGAAGGACGGCTCGTACAGACCGCCGTGACCGTAAATAGACAGGTCGAAGTCCCAGGCGCCGACTTTATAATCAACTGTCTTTGCCTCGAGGGTCTGGAACTCGATTTCAATACCGGCCTGCTCCAACTGCTGGGCGATGAACTGCCCCACATCTTTATAGTCGGCAGCAGCGATAAGGCTTAACGTCAAAGGTTGCCCATCCTTGTAAAAATAACCGTTTTCCAGCGTATAGCCAAGCCCCTTGATAAGCTGTTGGGCTTTTCCTGGGTTATATACGTACTGCGGCGTATCCGGGTTGTACCAGACGCTGGTCGGCGGTATCATGCCGGGACTGCCGGCTAAACCATGTCCCCGCAGCACTATCTGCACCAAGGCTTCGCGGTCTATGGCATAGGTCAGGGCCTGGCGGAACTCCTTGGAAGAGAGTGGCGCTTTTTGGTGATTAATAGTCAGTTTACCGTTCCATGACGGGGGGGCGCTAATGACGGTGAAGCCGGCCCCCTCTAAGTCTCCGACCACTTCGGCGGGTATGCTGGCGGAGTCTACCGAGCCTTCTTTTAATGCTGCGGGAGTCATCTCCAAAGATATTTTTACGAACCTTATCTCTCTCACGACAGGTTTACCCAGATAATAGCCGTCATTGGCTTCGTAAAGGTAGGTACCGTGCTCCTTGCTGTAATCGGCCAGCTTGTAAGGCCCCGTGCCGATTACCGCATCTGCTGTCAAGAATTCCTCCGGCACGGTCACGTTTTCCCAGATATGCCTCGGCAGTATCGGCTGGGCGCCGGCTACATCCTGAAAGAACGGAGCGTAAGGAGTGTTGAGATATAGTATTACCGTATATCTATCGAGAGCCGCGGCGGATTCGACGATGCTGTTATCGACCCACTGAAAAGGGTGGTCTTTAGTATAGTCAAAGGTAAAAACCACGTCATCGGCGGTGAAATCAGCGCCGTCATGCCATTTAACATTCTCCTGCAGTCTGAAAGTGTAGGAATTATCGTCCTCATTGTATTCCCACTCGCGAGCTAACTGGGGAACGAATTCAGTAGCATTTTTCCAGATGAGAGTCTCAAAGATAAAGCTCATGCGGACATAACCGGGACCGCGAGAGTAATGGGCGTAAGGAGAAGGATATCCCCAATCGCCGGTTGAATCGGCGATGGTATAAGTCTTGATTGGTGAACTTGCCGGGGTTTCTTCATCATTACAGGCTGGCAATGCCGGTAATAATGAAATAACCAGAACAGCAAGAAACAGCCTGGGCAATAGAGCCTTAAGTTTCTTCATTTAAGTCTTCGTTTATCTCTAATCTGTATTCAATTATCCGGCTTTGTAGTGTCAATGCGCGACAACAGATATTCCATCACCGGCAAGCTGGTAATAGCCATTACCCGAGCAGGGAAGGCATACAGGTTTGCCGTCTTTTACTCTGGCGCGGGGTTCCATGATACTTTCGCCACAAACCGAGCATTTGACACTGTCGAAAATCCCGGCATAAGCAGGAACGTCAATATTCACTTTCTTGATGACTAATAGTTCGTCATCTGGAAACTCCAGGACCCGAAAAGACAGCTCTGCCCACAAATTGGTAAACCGTTTGCTCTCCTCCTCGCTGCCGCTTCGCTTTACCACCACCTTTTCCCAGAGCTCGGCAGCCTCGGGAGAACGTTCCTTCATCACCCGGTCAAAAAGAGCCGATATTCTTATTCCTTCGCCCGTACTTTTTGCCAGGGTGAAGGCTGTTTTCCCGTAATCACGGTAAATCAGGGCATTGTTGCCGAAGGAGCAACCCGTGACCATCTGAACGCCATCTGCGAAACAGCTGTTTGTTTCCACGATAGCTACGGCTTTTTCAATTTCCTGCCTCGGGTTCTTCAAATCTTTGACGTACAATCCTCCCTCCCTGTAACATATTGCGATTATTAGCATCTGCATCTAGTTGCAGTTAAAAGGCAAAAAAATATATAGGAGCCTTATTTGTGCTTATTTACACACTCCTTACAGAGCCCACTCATAACAACATGCTTGGAATCAACACGAAAGCCGTATTTCTCCGCGAGTGATTTTTCAATTGGTGCGAAAAAGCCTTCATCACACTCTATAGTCTTGCCGCATTTACTGCATACCAGGTGATGATGGTGGTGCCCTTCATCTACATGGTGATATACAGAATGGTCGCCTAATTCACTTTTAAAAACACAACCATTTTTCTCTAGGAGCTCAAGGGTACGGTATATGGTTGACTTATGCACCTCCGGCATCCTGGCCTGAACATGAAGAATAATCTCCTCGGCGGTCAGATGAGCATCAGTATCGTGGATAGCATCCACAATAAGTCTACGCTGCGGGGTAAGTTTTAGTCCCTTTTCCTTTAATGTCTTAATGCAACTCATAGGTCTTGCACCCAGTCGCAATTATATTTCATACCGGTGAATCCTGTCAAATGATTGAATACCGAGGGGATTTAAATACGGTGGACGAGGTTTTCAATAATATAACATTGTTTATTTTACTATCAAATAAATTGTTACCCAGTTGCACGATATAGCGTTTTGTGACCTCCGATAGCCCACCCCTTAAGTAAAACTCTCCCGGCTACCCTCGGGGAACAGGACTTTAGCCAGGTTTTCGAATTCTTTCTCCTGCCCCA
>CAZRQP010000043.1:3119-4381 GCA_964602315.1 uncultured Dehalococcoidaceae bacterium | reverse complement strand
TTAAACAGGGGGCACACCCTAAAGTAGTTCAGGAGAGACTCGGACACGCTGGTATACAAATTACTCTTGATACTTATAGCCACATAGCTCCCGGACTCCAAGAATCGGCCGCCAAACGCTTTGACGATGTTTTAAATGGCAAGTATAATAAACATGAGAAAGAAGCCATTGAAAATCTTGGTTAGCAAAATGTTAGCAAAATGATTTATGCTAATTTGACAATAATAGAAATAAGGTCAAAATTAGCTTCAATAATCAACATGCGCCTGTAGCTCAGCGGATCAGAGCACCGGTCTTCGGAACCGGGGGTCGTGGGTTCGAATCCCTCCAGGCGCGCCAAATTTTAAAGCTTAATACCTAATGTTATAGGCTTTTCAGCAGACTTCACTTCTTTAGTCAACACCAGCGGTCTAAAACCCCCGGATTTCTTTTTCTTTTTCTGATTACCACTCCAGGCAAACCCGCCAAAAATACGCACCGCCCAGTACATAAGGTATTTTTTCACGGGATGGACTTCAAGGATACCCATGGCCTCCAGGAAAACATCGTCGGATTCCTTTCGCGAGCGTTTCTGCACCCAGTAGCAGTAATCATGGATAATAGCCGCATTACCATACTTTCCCCACCTGGGCAGAATAACCCAGAGAGGCCTGGGAATACTGGCAAAATCAGTCATAAAGGTAATAGGGACTTCAATAGTATCGCCGCTACCCTCTTCATCAACATCATAGCCGAAATCCCGGCGAGTGAACCAGGTCCTGCCATCATCGAGAGGAGAAACCGTTAAGACCTCCGTAAATCTGCTCATAGGGTCGCCTCCTTCACAAATCCCAGGTGTCTTAATTATATATTTTCAGGAGCGATTGTCAATGAAAAAATGACGTTAGAGTAAATTATTGAACCATGAATATTAAAACAAGTAGTTAAACTTCGCCGTAAAGGCCGTCGCGGTAAGGTCTTACCAGCTTTACAGGGGTAATGATATTGGCCAGGTCGTTATTACTCCCGGTATATACCTTGATGTAATTGCCGGTGAGACCCGACCATACACTGCCGGAGTGCTGCTCCCAGAGAACATCCAGCGTTTTACCAATGAAATGATTATTGAATGCTTTACTGCTCTCCTTTGCCAGCGAAAGCATACGGTTAACGCGCCCTTTTACTATGTTAACTGGCACATGGTCGGGCATTGAGGCGGCTTCGGTGGCGGGACGGGGTGAGAAGGGGAAAACGTGAATGCGCGCGAACCGCATCTCGCGGCA
>CAZRQP010000043.1:0-3019 GCA_964602315.1 uncultured Dehalococcoidaceae bacterium | reverse complement strand
ATGGTGGGGCTGGAGGGAGGAAAGACGCAGACGGGGGACAGGGGTATCGGCGAGAATACGCCGGATAAGCCCTTCCAGGTTAACGCCGCTGCTTTCATAAGAGCCTATTTCCGTGCCGGTCAGGACCACCTCGCGGTAACCGTCGGCAACCAGTCGCCGCACTTGAGCGGTTATTCTTTCAACCGGTATATTTTGCAGTCGACTACGCACGTACGGCACGATGCAGTAAGCGCAGAAACTTTTACAGCCGTCCTGCGCCTTGAGGAAAGCCCGGGTACGACGGGATGCATGGGAGCCGGAGGGCACAGCAGCGACCTTTCCCATACTTTGATGGACACCCAGCAGCTTGAGGAGATTCATCTTGCGGTCGTTTCCAAGAACAAGCTCCACGCCCTCTATCCTGGCGAGTTCGGCGGGGGCGCGATGGGCATAGCACCCGATGGCGATAAGGCGGGTTGAAGGGTTGCGTCGGCGGGCAAGGCGCAGAAGGTGCCGCGATTTGCGGTCGGCAACGTGGGTAACGGTGCAGGTGTTGAGGACATAGATATCGGCCTTTTCAGAAGAGCCGACAAGTTTATAGCCGGCGGCTTCCAGCTGGCGGGCTAATTGCTGGACTTCCGCCTGGTTCAGCTTGCAGCCGAGACTGTCTAAAGCAACGGTGGGAGGTTTAATAATATTATTCATACCAAAAGAAGCGCCATTAAAAATTATAGCGTCATGTGTGAATGGAGGTCAAAGGGCAAAATTTGGAAGTAGAGATAGGGCTTGAACTTGAAAATAAGTATGAAATATGATAAAAATTAGGTATAAATCCCCATTATTTTACGTTCTTTCCAGCTAAAACGAGGAGGTCACTGACATTAGTAGTCAACATAACAGAGTAGTTGTAACCGGCATCGGGGCGCTTACGCCGCTGGGCCTGGACATGGCGACGACATGGGAAAACATGATTGCCGGCAAATCCGGCGTAGGATATATCACGCTTTTTGACGCCTCGAAAATGGAGGTAAAAATCGCCGGAGAGGTCAAGGGGTTCGACCCCAATAACTATATCAAACGCAAAGAAATCCGGCGTATGGACCGTTTTGCACAGCTAGCGGTGGCGGCCGGCTTTGAAGCGGTCAAGGATGCCAATCTTAAAATCGACGAGAGTAACAAGGATGATATCGGAGTATTCATCGGGAGCGGCATCGGCGGCCTGACCACCCTGTTCAACCAGGCCAGAATACTGGTGGAAAAGGGGCCGAACAGGGTAAGCCCGTTCCTGGCGCCGATGATGATTTCAGATATCGCCGCCGCCCAGATATCGATAGCGCTGGGGGTAAGAGGACCCAACATGTGCATGACATCGGCATGCTCCAGCGGGTCGGACGCCGTAGGTCTGGCCGTAGAATACATCAAGAACGGCATCGCACAGGTAATGATTGCCGGCGGCGCCGAGGCGATTATCAACCCACTGGGAATAACCGCCTTCAGTCAACTAAAAGCGCTTTCAACGAGGAACGACGCGCCGGAGAAGGCATCGCGTCCCTTCGATAAAGACAGGGACGGCTTTATACTCTCCGAGGGGTCGGTAGTTCTAATACTGGAGAAACTTGACCACGCCCTGAAACGTGATGCCAATATACTCGGGGAAATCGTAGGTTACGGGGCCACCGCCGACTCCTTCCACGTAACGCAGCCACTGGAAAGCGGTGAAGGGGCGGCCAAAGCTATGCAGCTGGCGATGAAAAGGGGCAACATCAAGCCCGAGGAAATAGACTACATCAACGCGCACGGCACGGCCACGCAACTGAACGACGCCATGGAGACCAGGGCGATAAAAATAGCTTTCGGCGAGCGCGCCAAGAAAATCCCGGTAAGCTCTACAAAGTCGATGACGGGGCACCTCATCGGCTGCGCCGGGTCGCTGGAACCGGCCGTCTGCATCATGACCATATTAAAGGGCATCGTGCCGCCGACGACTAACTACGAGAATCTAGACCCCGAATGCGACCTGGATTACGTGCCTAACACCGCCCGGCGGGTCAAGGTGAATACCGCGTTGACCAACTCCTTCGGTTTCGGCGGCCATAATTCGGTGCTTATTTTAAGGAAATACGCCGAGGCATAAATTTGAGCCATTGTAGCTGGAAACTGCTGCCACAGGTAGAAGTCCTCACCGACAAGGACAGCCAGTCCAGCTATTCCCCGCTGCTAATACAACTCCTGCACAACCGGGGCGTTACCAGCCCGGAGGATATAACTTCTTTTCTTGCCAGCGACCGCAGTCTAATGGGCGACCCGCTGTTATTTCCTGATATGGAAAAGGCGGTGGCCAGAGTCAAACGGGCGCTGCTTAAAGGCGAGACAATCGGGGTCTACGGGGACTTCGACGCCGACGGCATGACGGCCTCCGCCCTGCTCGTGCAGGGGCTTTCGCTGCTCCAGGGCAAGACTATTCCCTACATACCCCACCGCCAGACGGAGGGTCACGGTCTGTCCACGCCTGCATTGAAAAAACTCCACGAACAGGGAGCCAGCCTGGTGATATCCGTCGACTGCGGGGTTACGGACACAGAAGAGGTAAAAAAGGCTACGGACGCAGGGCTGGACATCATCATCACCGACCACCACAGTCCGCCCGAAGTAGTCCCGGAAGCCCTGGCGATTATCAATCCCAAACTGAATGACTCCCGATATCCGTATGACAATCTGGCAGGGGTGGGGGTTGCTTTTAAGCTGCTGCAGGCGCTGTTCCGGGGCCTGGATAAAGAGGAGCAAATCGATACCATGACGGACCTAGTGGCGATAGGCACTATCGCCGATATGTCGCCGCCGCTGGGAGAAAACCGCTTCCTTATCAAAGAAGGCTTGAAAAACATGAACGCCAACCCGCGTCCCGGCATCAGAGAACTGATACACCAGACGCGTCTGGAGGAGGGGAAAATCAATGCCGACAGTATTGGCTGGGTCATCGCTCCATGCCTCAACGCGGCGGGAAGGCTGGCCGACGGGTTGACCGGCTACAATCTCTTAA
>CAZRQP010000042.1:0-11867 GCA_964602315.1 uncultured Dehalococcoidaceae bacterium | reverse complement strand
TCTACCGCGATAACGCTTAAGCCCCGCTTTTCTTTAGCTTTGTTTACCTTCTCCAGCGACTTTTTAAAAATCCCCTCCAGCGGGCGCATCTTGCCAATTCCCAGCAGCGCGTCTATTACACACGTTGCATTGTCTATTAAGCTATCGAATTTTTTCAGGTTTTTATCCGACTTTGCCTCGATGCACGTAATTTCCTTTTCCTTAGCTAGCTTGAAATTGGCGTCGTCGGCAGGTCTCTCGCTGCACAGGTACACGCTTACCTTTGCCCCCCACCCCTTTAAATACCTCGCCACCACCAGCCCGTCGCCCCCGTTATTTCCCCCGCCAATCAGACATACTATATTTTGCTTCTTAATATCGCCCAGGTGTTCTCTCGTCGCCTCGGCTGCGGACTTGCCCGCGTTCTCCATCAGCGTGCTGGACGGCGTGCCCTGCCGTATGCACTCCTGGTCTATCTTTCTCATCTGTTCTGCGGTGACTAATTTCATCTTCTTATAACTGCTCCAATGCATTGAGTGTAGCAATATTCACGACTACGGTCAAGAGATAACCGGTGTTAATTGTCATTCTGAGCGTAGCGAAGAATCTCGTTGTGTGAAGGAGAAATATTCTCTCCATCACTATTCCGGCGCAAGCCGGAATCCGGTCATCTCCACTCATGGTGAAACTGCCGTACGGTATATAAAGGATTTGATAAAAATCAGGAAATTTTACTTATTATCCCGTCCAGCCAGTCGAACTTCTTGGCAAATGCCTGCGCAAAAGCCCCCATCTGGCAGTGATAATCTGCCTCGTATTCTTCGGTGAACTCCAGGAGATGCTTTTCCGATGTTATATGGTCGTAGAGCAGCTTTGCCTGTTCGCCTTTGGGGTCGAAGTGGTCGTTTGTGGCGTAGGATACCAGCACCGGACAGCTTATCAGTTCCGCCGCGCCTTCGAGTGTGTAGTCCATGTACTTCGCCCAGAACAGGGCGATTGACGTTGTATTGAAGGTGTACATGCCCTGCTCGTTGAACCACCGTTCGCTTGTGCTTTCCTTCATAACATCTTCCATAGCATCGTTGAATTCCGGTGGATTGGTCAGCAGGTATTCCTTGAATTCCTCACGTGACATTTTCGCCAGCTCCCCGCCAACTTCTTGAGCGCCGTGCCACAGGTTTAAGCCTACGTCATATACCCCCGCGTCCGCGACGACCGCCGCTAGCCGGTGCTCGTAAGCAGCGCCCCTTGGCGCCAGGTACCCGCCGAGGCTGATGCCCCATAACGCGATGCGGTCTGTATCCACGTCCGGCCGACTTACCGCGTAATCGACTACCGGTGTTACCACGTTCTCCCAGTCGGGTCGGAAAGGAAGGTGCTGCAGTCGTATCACTGCGCCTTGCCCTGGCCCTTCAAACGTAAGCACGTTGTATCCCCGCTTTATCCCCTCCATGGCGTAGGGGTGCAGCTCCTCCTGGCAGCCGTCGAATCCCGTTTGGACTATCAGCAGCGGACGTGGTTCGCCTGATGTATCGACGCTGTAAAAATACGCGGGGAGTATTGTGTCCTCGTACGGAATCTCAAGTACTTCAAAGGGGACCGTATCGAGGTTTGCCGCGGCCACAAACAGGTCCCGGCTCTTCCCCCAGGTTTCGAGAATTCGCGGGTCCGAGGGGTCGCCGTGCAGGAAGAACTCGGCGGTGCGGTAGTAGGTGGACGCCCGGTAATATGCTTCGCGGGCGCTTACATCATGACCCTTTGCCAGGCTTTCATCACCGACCTCCCTGAAGTGTTCGGCGGTTGCATACCATTCCTGGTACCAGCTTTCTGTATCGCCGTCTGTAATCCGCGATGCTGTGTAAAGTACCTCGCCCAGGTCCGCTTCGCCGGTAAGCACCCCTGATAGTGTCCGCCGTATCTCGAACGCAAACTCGGGGTCGTTGAAAATCAGTTCCGGGCAGGTAACGTTCTCCGTGGTAGCAGGCGTGCTGGTGGCAGTGGTAGTGATAGTTGTAGTTGTCGACTCCCCGGTACAGCCGCTGCCGGAGCTGGCAATTAAAAGTATCAGCCCGACTATACAGAGGACGTTAATTAACATTCTTTTTATTTTCCGCGAGCATTCTCTGGTTGTATCATCTGTAGCTTTGTTCTGCTTCGCCATATGATTACAACCTCCTTTACTTCCTCACCGTTCCATTGAGTGTAGCAACATACGCGACCACGGTCAAGAGATAACACACCCGTCATTCCCGTGAAAACGGGAATCCAGCCCCTTTACCTCTTGTAATGGGGGAGAGGTATAGGGATTTTCCTGCACTAGACATAACGATTTAACATAACACTAAAAAGTACAAAAACGAATCAGCTACACCCCAAAGCTAAAACACCAAAAAAAATTTCTTCAAAACGGATAAAACGAATATAAATAACTCACCCTTTCTCATTAGTTCCTAATTTCCTCTCCCTCGATGGGAGAGGAATGAAAAGGTGAGGGTGAAAAAGCCCACCGGCCTACTTGATCCCTGGCCCTTAAAACCCGTTCCTGTGTATGATATCCGCCAGCTTCCGCTTCGGCACGTGCCGTAGATTCTTTTCATCCACGTAGATGTTCGTTGAATCCTTAAATACATCGGCTGCGGGGCTTTCGTCCGGGTAGCCCATCGCTATCACCAGCGCGATGTCATAATCGTCAGGTATCTCCAGTATCAGCTTCAGGTCGCCTTCGTTAACCATCAGTATCGGGCAGCACCCCAGGCCCTGCTCCAGTGCCGTCAGTATGATGTTCTCCGCCGCCATGCCCGCGTCGTAAAGCGTTATTCTGCGCCGGTTGGCGTCTCCCTCCGACCTCTTATTTATCAGGACGATGGTATAAGCCTTCGGCGCCTGCTCCGGTCTTGGCCCGCCCTTGTCCGGCGGCAGCTTCGCCGACCCGCCTATGTTCTCGAACACTCCCGGCAGCACTTTGGCGTCGTTAACGACGATGTACTCGCAGACCTGCTGGTTGCGTCCGCTCGGCGCCAGCCTGGCCGCGTCGATGCACTTCTCCAGCGCTTCAATCGGCACTGCTCTTTCTTTAAAACGCCTTATAGAGCGTCTTTTCGTAATTGCTTCATATACGTTCATAATTCTCCCTTCTGGTTCTTACTTATGCTTCAAACCCCGACTATTCGATGCAGATTGTTCAGCATCGTTTTCCAGTGGGTGCCCCGCCAGTAAATCCGGTGGCATTCCGGGCACTCCATGTACTGGGTCTGTGTTTTATAGACATACGGGGGCACTCTATCCTTGACTTCCCCCGGCTTCCTGTCGATTAGTTCACGGTTGCATTCCAGGCAGATGGTAAAAGGGTGGGCTTGACTGTTGATATCGATGGTTGCTGTTAGCTGCCGCATCTGCTTTTCCGGCTCTTCGCTCTCCATCAGGATGGCTTTAAGTCTTCCGGTGGTAACCACCCTCCTTTTCATGATGCCCGTATCGCGGGTCAGTAGTATCCGGTCTTCGGCCAGGGCCTGCCTGACCATCTGGGAATCGTCTTCACCGGTGAAAAACAGGCTGTCGTACCCCATCATTCGCAGCCACTTGGCCAGCTTGCCTACATTGTGGTCGATGATAAAACGCAATTCGCTAATCGGTTGCCCCCCCGACTAGATGTTTATCTGCATTCCCTCGGACCCGATTCGTATTTTAGTATCCAGTGATCTTTCAACTTCTCTGACTTCGGCTTTTATTTCTTTTTCAAATATCGGATTGACATGCACGAGGATTACTTGAGGCAGATAGGCTTTAATCTTGAGGAAAGACTCCAGTTCTTTTTGTAGTAGGGCAGGGGTGAGGTGTCCCGACTGTATGGCGAAGTCCTCGTCTTTATTCGGACACGTAGTCTCGATTAGCAGCAGATTGGGGGATATTTTCTCCCAGCACTCTTCCAGTCCCGGCCCGGTGTCCGATGTAATGAAGACCTTTTTCCCATGTGGTGAGGTAATCTGGTAGCCTACCGTAGGTACGGAGTGATTGACCTTGACGGGAAGTACGTTGTAGCCGGCAATATTATCTATCCGGCCGGGTTCTACTATGTTGATGTGCAGCGCCGGTTTTTCCGGCGGCCGCTTGGTAAAATCCGGATATAGAATGTCGTTAAATAGTTGCGCTTCCAGAGTGTCGTAAACATGGCGGAAAGTATATATCTCTAATGTTTGTTCCTGCAGGTAGAAATTCATTCCCAGTAGCGGTATATCCTTGATATGGTCGTAATGCTGGTGGGAAATTAGAACGGCTTTCAGGTTCTGTTGCTCCTTAAGTGACAGTTTGGCAGTTAGAGCACCGGCATCCACTGCCAGGACCTCGTCGATTAATATACTGTTGCAGCCGGTATTACTTGTTTCTACGTTATGCCCGCCTAGAATACGGATTTTCATCAGGCCTGCTCCTTTTCATGTAGTGTAAAGGGATTGTATTTTGTATGGTCATCATAAGTATCGATGCCCTCTTTGCGTTTCAGCCAACCTACAATTAAATAGGTTGCTGGCGTGAAAATAGCCTCGATGATAACCTTGGCTACCCAGTGATGTAAAATCATCGTCGGTACGGAAGATGACGTGCCGATAAAAGCGATGGTAATGAAAATAGCTGTATCAAAGCCTTGCCCGATGATAGTCGAGCCTATCGTCCGACTCCACAGCCAGCGGCCTGCGGTCAGGACTTTCATTTTTGCCAGGACAAAGGAGTTGATGAATTCCCCGACCAGATAGCCGCCGAGGGATGCAGCTAGCAGGCGCGGCGTGTAACCCAGGATATTTTCATAAGCCCCCTGGTCTCCCCAGAATGAAGCCGCAGGCAATATCTGCCCTATCCATGCAAAGAACACGAATAATAGATTGCACAGAAAACCAAGCCAGATGACTCTTCTGGCCGCGCGGTAGCCGTAAACCTCCGTAAGTACATCTCCAAATATATAGCTAATGGGAAAAACAAAAATCGCCGCCGGCAGGGTGAAAGGCCCTAGGCTTATTACTTTAACGGCTATGATATTCGCAGTGATGAGGCAGGTGATAAAAACGGCGATTATTATCACCAGACGATAAGAGATTTTCATATTAAATCCAGTGTCGGCGGCGGAAATAGAAAAGCATGCCGCCTGCAATAACGAGCATCACCAGCAGCAATATCAGGAATGTCTGGAAACTTCCTTCTTCCAGACCGCCCGGTAATACAACATTCATCCCATAAAGACTGGAAACCATCAGGAAAGGCAATATGATAGCGGAAAATATGGTAAGAATGCGTGTTACCCGGTTAAGACGGTTGGTTGCCAGTGTATAATCTGTGTCCTTATATACCTCGATGATTTCTTTGCATTCATCCAGAGTACTGCAGATTTTGTTGGTATGGTCCATAAGGTCATTGTAGTAAGCGGTAACGTCCGTCTTGCTGAAGCGTTTGAGTTTGTTTTCCATCTCCTTAAAAATTTCACGCGTGGGGAACATTACGGAACGCTGTGTGATGATATCGCGTCGCAATACGCTTAGCTCCTTGACTGCTTCAACGTCTTCGTCGAATACGGCGTCTTCCGCGTCTTCCATCAGACTAAGAATTTTATTAAGGACGGGGAAATAGGAATCTATTGCCCGGTCGAGGATGCGGTAGAGCAAGAAGCCGGAGCCGGAACTCATGTATTCCTTCCGTGCTTCTTCGTTGGCCATGCAGTCACGGAAGAGAGCGACGATGGTTTTTAGCTCTCCGGTATGGATTGTAATCAGGTAGTTTTCGCCAATGAATGCTGACCATTGCCGCTTGCTGCTGACGCGCGTTATCTTGTCGAACAACGGATAATGGAAGACGGAGAAAAGATAGCCGGGAAAGACGTCTATCTTGGGAATCTGCTTGCGGCTGATGCAGTCGTCCAGGGCAAGCGGATGGAAATGGTAGGTATCGGCCAGCCATGCAGTTTCTCGCTCCGTCGCTGCTTCTATGTTTACCCAGGTTAAGTCGCCCCAGGTAATCGTTTCTACAGTTAATGGTTCTTCAACAGATGGTTCTTCCGGAATTTCATTTTTCTTGTTGATTCCTTTACCCCATCTGGCGATTTTGGCCATATACTCGACCTCTTTGATATGCGGTATTCCCTAATTTTAACATAAAAACCAATAAAAGGGGTATGTCCTTACCCTAAACAACTAACTACTTGAATTGGAGAATGTAAAAATGGGGCATACCTGTTTACGATATGCCCCATCAATATTTTTATATTTTAAGGTTGAGATGATGTATTTATTTTCTCTCAACGATAATAGCCATGCCCTGCCCGCCGCCGATACAAAGAGTCGCCAGGCCTAATTGAAGGTCACGTCGCTTCATTTCGTTCATGAGAGTGACGATAATCCTGGCGCCGGTACATCCGATGGGATGCCCTAATGATATTCCACCGCCGTGCAGGTTTGTCTTGCTCATGTCGATGTCCAGTTCGCGGATGCAGCCGATTGACTGGGAAGCAAAGGCTTCATTCAACTCAATGTAGTCGATATCTTTCAGGGTTAGACCAGCCATTTTCAATACTTTCCTGGTAGCCGGTATTACCCCCAAACCCATATAGGCGGGATCGACTGCTCCTGCAGCATAGGCGCGGATGGACACGATCGGTTTGATCCCCAGATCTTTCGCTTTCTGGGCGGACATGACTACCAGAGCGGCGCCGGCATCGGTAATCGCCGAAGCGTTGCCTGCGGTTACGGCGCCGTCTGCTTTAAACACGGTCGGCAGCTTGCCCAGCAGCTCAATTGACGTTTCCCGTGGGTGTTCGTCAATTTCAAACATCTTTGTTTCCCGTTTGACTTTAACTTCAACGGGCACGATTTCATCCTTGAAAATGCCGTTCTTGGTAGCCGCCAGGGCGCGGTTGTTGCTTTCTAAAGCAAAGGCATCCTGTTCCTCGCGTGTGATGCCGTATTTAACTGCGATATTCTCCGAGGTCATACCCATGTGATAATTGTAAAATGTTTCCCAGAGTCCGTCCTGCACCATGCCGTCGACCATCTCGGCGTTGAACATCCTGGCCCCCCAGCGTGCTTTGGGCAGGTAATACGGGGCGGCGCTCATATTTTCGATGCCTCCCCCAATGACAACCTCGGCCTCCCCGACTTTAATCGACTGCGCGGCCAAAGCGACTGCTTTCATGCCGGAGGCGCATATTTTATTGACGGTAAAGGCGTTAACTTCCTTGGGGACGCCGGCATAAATGGCCGCCTGGCGGGCGGGGTTCTGTCCCTGCCCTGCCTGGATGACATTCCCCATGATAACCTCATCTATCAGGACTCCCTGCAGCGAGTTGTCCCAGGTATCGTATTTTTTTTCAAGCTCAATCTGGCCTTCGTCTTTCAGCGCTTCCGGCGCGAAGCTGACGTCTCCCTTTGGTTTTAGGCCGGCTTTTTTCAGGGCACCCTGGATTACGATGCTGCCAAGTTTAACCGCCGGGACGTTTTGTAATGCCCCACCGTAATTGCCAATCGCCGTCCTGACCCCGCTAACGATTACAGCCTCGTTCATACATTGCTCCTTTAAATTTAGGATTTTAGTGGTAACGGAGGTATTTATAATATCGTGTGATTATTGCTTAAAAAGTAAAAAGTCCGGCGCCGCCGCTGATTTCAATAGCTTCACCGGTAATGTAGCTGGACTCCTCGGAAGCTAGGAAAACCACCATATGGCTAAGCTCTTCCGGAGTTCCCGCCCGGCGTACGGCCGTGGTCCTGATGATGCGTTCCTGGAATTCGGGGGCTACTTCGTGGAAGGCTCCTGCATCCATAGGGCCGAGAACGAGAACGTTGCAGGTTACTCCTTTGCGTGCGGACTCTAGAGCGACGGTCTTGGTCAGACCGATTAGTCCGGCTTTGGCGGTGGCATAACTGCATTGTCCGGCCCCGCCCATTTTGCCGGCTATGGAAGAGATATTAATAATTCGTCCCCAGCCCCGATCCATCATGCCTGGCAGACAGCACTTGATGGTATTGAAAGGGCCGGTCAGGTTCACGGTGATATCTCTCGCCCAGTCCTGCATTTTGGTTTTTACGATCGTTACCGCCCGCACGATGCCCGTGGCGGCGTTGTTCACAAGAACATCTACCGGACCCAGTGTATTTTCTACTTTACTGATGCTTTCCTCCACCTCATCGATATTTGATACATCCATTTTCAGTGCCATTGCCGGCTTGCCCATCTGCTTGATTTTTTCCACCACCACCTTGGCTTTATCAAAATGATTGCAGGCAGCTACAGCAACCTTAAAACCGGCAGCAGCTAGGGATAAACAGTGCGCGCCGCCCAGCCCGCCCGAACCCCCGGTAACCAGAACCACTTTCTGTTTCATGTCCATTTTTGCTTCCCTCACTTTTATATAGATAATGGAACTATTGCCTGTCGTCAGGTTGCACAAGAGAAAATTCCACTTAAAATTTTAGCACATGGCCTATTCTACGTCAAAGCTAATTTATATAAAAGTGAAATTTAGTTGTTTATATTATACTTGTTATATTGATATTATAACAATATGATGATAAAATACCTATTGTTTCTTGATTTGTGTTTGTAGAAATCAGATCCGGCCGGTGATTATGGGATAAACGGGAAAATGCTGGATATATTGCAATCACCGGTGATGCTGGTAGGAATTATTGAGATTGTTACGATAAAAGGAGACATTAAGGCAGTTGTCTTTTCTAAGATATATCGGTAAGAACAGACTCACGATTACCTTCGTACTTTTAGGACTTCTAATATTTCTCTTTATTATCATCCCATTGGCGAAAATGGTATTTTCCTCTGTCTCTGATACGGAGACATTATGGGAGACACTTTTAGACCCTGAAGTAAGTGGAGCAATCGGGCTGACACTATTCGCCGCCTTAATATCTACAATAGTGGGGTTCTTTCTTGGAATACCATTAGCCTATATCCTGGCGAGAAACAATTTCCCGGGTAAAAGACTAGTCGAAGGTCTGATTGATGTACCCATTGTAGTACCTCATACGGCAGCAGGTATTGCACTTCTCTTCGTATTCGGTCGTAAGTTTTTTCTGGGAGAAGCCTTTGAAAAAGTCGGTATTACGTTCGTTGACTCATTTGCAGGCATCGTCATTGCGATGCTATTTGTCAGTATTCCATTCCTGATAGATTCGGCTAAAGAAGGTTTTAAAAAGGTAGATGTCAGACTGGAGAAAGTAGCTCGTACCTTGGGGGCTTCCCCCTGGCAGGCGTTTTTCCGTATTACATTCCCGCTGGCATGGCGCAGTATTCTTACCGGGAACATCATGATGTGGGCGCGTGGCATAAGTGAATTCGGGGCTGTTATAATACTTGCTTACCATCCCATGATAGCGCCTGTGCTCGTCTATGAGCGGTTTGAAACATACGGCCTTGATTATGCGCGTCCTGTAGCTGTGCTGCTGATTCTGGTCAGTGTCATCGTTTTTATCGTCTTGAGGACGCTTGCTTACAGAGGTGATAAGTCATGATAGAAGTAAATGACTTGTCTGTAGACCTCGGCGAGTTCGTCCTTAAGAATATCACTCTCGCTATAAAAGAAGGCGAATATTTTATTATCCTCGGCCCTACAGGGGCGGGGAAAACGGTATTGCTTGAGTCCATCGCCGGACTCTATCCCACCAAGAGCGGCGAAATATGGCTTAGAGGAAAGGAGGTGACCGGATTTGAGCCGGAAAAAAGAAAAATAAGCATAGTATATCAAGACCATGTTCTGTTTCCTCATCTTTCGGTCAGAAAGAACATTGTCTTTGGCTTGAAGATGAACAAAGTCACCGCAGCTGAACAAGAGAAGAGAGTCAACTGGGTTGCAGAATTACTCGGAATAGGTAATCTTCTTCACCGTAAACCCGACACATTGAGCGGTGGTGAAAAGCAGAAAGTTGCCCTGGCAAGAGCCATCGCTACTCGACCGGAATTACTCCTTGTAGACGAGCCGTTAAGTGCCCTCGACCCTGAAACGCGGGAGACCGTACAGCAGGAGCTTCGCCGGCTTCACAAGGCACTGGGAATCACGATTCTTCACGTCACCCATGATTTTGAAGAAGCTATAGCACTGGGCAGTCGAATAGCTGTTATTGGCGAAGGCAGTCTGATGCAGGTGGGGACCCCGGAAGAGATATTCCGTCACCCAAATTCAGAATTTGTCGCCCGATTTGCCATGACCAGGAACGTCTTCCTTGGAAAAGCAGAAAAGCAATCGAGCGGGGATACTGTTTTTAAGGTTGATGGCACGGAATTCGTTATTGCAGCCGAAGCTGAAGGTACTTATCACGCCTCTCTACGTCCCGAGGAAATACTAATTTCCCCTGAACCGATTCGTTCTTCTGCTAGAAACTGCTTCTCTGGCACCATCACACGCATCCAGGACAAGGGCTCAACGTTGTACATAACAGTGAACTTGCCGCCCGAGCTTTCTTGCTTGGTTACCCGGCGTTCCTTTGAAGAATTAGAGCTTCGTGAAGGCAAAAAGGTTTATGTAACCTTTAAAGCAACATCCGTGCACCTTTTCGATTGACAAAATAAAAAGGAGGTTTTATACAATGAAAAGAAAAAATTCAGTATCGCTCAAAATTGTTTCTTTATTCCTTGGCTTGATATTTTTAGTCTCCCTGTTCGCTGCCTGTGGGGAGTCTGCAGCTGAACCAACTACGACCGAACCAGAATTATCCGGGACTCTCCAGATATTCCACGCGGGTAGTCTCACGGTCCCTCTGGCTCAAATAAATGATGAGTTTAATAAACTCTATCCCGACGTGGAAATATTGTCGGAGGCTGCCGGCAGTGCCACCACCATACGCAAGGTAACCGAACTCGGCAAGGAATGTGGTGTGGTTGCCTCGGCTGATTATGCACTCATTCCCGAGTTGATGTTCCCGGACTATGCCGATTGGTATATAATCTTCGCCACCAATCAGATGTGTCTCACCTATACGGATGATTCGCAATTTGCCGACGAAATAACCAGCGACAACTGGTACGAAATTCTGCAGCGCGAGGGCGTGACTTACGGCCGTAGTGACCCTGACCAGGACCCCTGTGGCTACCGGACGCTCATGGTCTGGCAGCTTGCTGAAATTCATTACGGTGTACCCGGACTCTATGATAGCCTCTATGGTACCGCCGACGACATGATGAGACCTAAATCCGTAGATCTCATTGCGCTGCTCGAGTCTGGAGACCTGGACTATGCCTTTGAATATACTTCCGTGGCCGCCCAGCATAACCTGAACTATGTGGAGTTACCTCCGGAAATCAACCTTGCCGATGCAGCCTTAAAAGATTTTTACGCACAGGCAGTGGTGGAAATAGCCGGAACCGAACCGGGCACGACGATTACGGTAACAGGAGCGCCCGTGGTCTATGGCGTTACCATACCGAAAGATTTCCCCCGTATGGATATTGCTATCGCTTGGATTAAATTCCTGTTAGGGCCCGAAGGTGTAGCAATAATGGCTGCCAATGGACAGCCACCGGTACAACCGGCGCAGACAAATGATGTCAACATGCTGCCGGAAGCACTTAAAGAGTACGTGGAATAAATAGATTGAACTACCGATGGGGTAGTCGTATCCGATGAAAGTGAGATAGTCTCCGTAACAATCGATTGCACGATTATGGGGGCTTTTAACGATTACCCCATCGAAGAAGAAGTGTCGGACTGCATCCAACCCGAGGATGTTGCCATTTCCCTTGCTAGCAGTTCGGCTGAAAAATTGGACATGGAAATAGGCACACAGCATTGACATTCAGCTTCATGTAATGCTATATTTTCTCTGGTTGGTAGCGTAGCTCAGTGGTAGAGCAGGGGACTCATAAGCCCTTGGTCGCAGGTTCAAATCCCGCCGCTACCACCA
>CAZRQP010000041.1:0-12189 GCA_964602315.1 uncultured Dehalococcoidaceae bacterium | reverse complement strand
GGTTCTGTTCTTATCAGGTTATTTTTCGGGCGCGGCATTTGAAACTTCCGTGGTTATTCACTTGCGCACAACCGTTCCATTTGCGGAGATGTTTATTTCTGATACACGCCGTATTCTTTGGCAGCTTCCATCACGGCGCGTAGGTTATCTGGGTTTCCCCTGTCCATGGTTGCCCCGCCGGTCAGTATATATCCTCCTCCCGGAGCGCATGCCTCAATAAGCTTTCGGCACTGCTCCTTTACATTTTCCGGCATCCCGGTGCAAAGCGTCGTAACAGGGATATTTCCGGCGATACAAGCGGTGTCGCCGAGGACTTTTTTAGCCTTAGCCATATCCATATGTTCGAACCACCATATCATCGAGCTCCGGGGCATATCTTTGATTATCTCGAGACGCGACTCGTAGTTCCCTTCGGCAAAGGGCATCGGGACTAGCCCCTCATTGACCAGCCCCAAGAGTATCTTTTTAAAAGTGGGCCAGTAGAAAGTCTCGTATTGCTTGTTGGACATGAACCCACCTGTCCCTTTATGGAGAGGCATCACGATTATCGGGCATCCCGAGGCGTTAGCCCCAGCCACGGCCTCGTCAATAGCTATAGGCACCAGCCTCTCCATCGCTTCGTTAAGCTTGTCCGGCCGCTGGAACATGTCCATCATTATCCCGTTGGTCCCCCGTAGCATATCGCCTATCATGTCGAAGGGCGCTCCGGACATGCCGCCCCAGAAAGAAGGTAGCCCCGCCTCAAGTGATTGCCTGTTGACATCTTTAACGGCTTCATTCCATTTCATGGTTTCAATACTCGCCTCCATCAGCACCTTTAGTGCGGCTTGGATCTCCGGGTCGGCATAAGCCCCAACGTAAAAAACCGGTATACCGATAAACGCCGTCAGCTGGGGCAACTTTTCAAAAGCCTTAAAAGCGCCGGCGGCGCGTGGGAGGAATTTCCTCAACCAGAAATCGGAAGGGTCTTTGATAAGCGCATCGTACTCCTCGGCCTTTATGTACTCCTTTTCCACGAACTGGTAAGTCTCGAGGTCGTCAGCCAGGCCATGGCCCGGCCATTTTTCCAGTTTAAAATCAATAATTTCAAGAACTTTGCCAGGTAAGACTAGTCCCGGCCCAATAAACGTGTCCATGTCTGGTCCGAATTCATGAAGAAATTTTATCCACGCACGGCGCATTGCGTCATAATCGTACATGGCTGTCTTCAGGTTGCTCCCCGCCAGATAAGCCGGGATGTTTCCCGCCGGTAAAATAACCGGTACGCGGTCGTCGGGCTCTTGTAGCTTGATTGCCTTGATAAACCTGTTTACCCTTTGCTTGTAAAGTGCGGCAGCGTCTTCGCTGGAAAATTTTACCCCGGGATTAAGCCATCTTTTAAAACGCTCCTCGCGCTTTTCCTCCCAACTCATCTCCGACCATTCCTTGGCTGTATCCATATTGAAATACCCCCTTATTTCTTGGCTGGGTTAATAAACCCCATATTCCTTAACAGCTTCCATCATGACGCGCAGGTTATCAGGATTTCCCTTATCAATATTGGCTCCACCGCTTAGTACGTAACCGCCGCCTGGTGCGCAGACCTCGATGAGTTTTCGGCAGTACTCCTTGACTTCTTTTGGTGTGCCGGTCATCAGCAGTGATGTGGGAACATTGCCGATTATACAGGCTTTATCGCCCAGGGTTTTTTTAGCTTTAGACATATCTGTTTGGTCGAACCACCAACTCACTGAACCCTTTGGTAATTCTTTGACAATATCCAGACGCTCATTATAGCTACCCTCCGCAAAGAGTATCGGCATGATGCCTTCGTTAACTAAACCCATGATCACTTTCTTGAAAGTCGGCCAGTAAAAGGTCTCGTATTGTTTTGTAGACATAAAACCGTCTGCGCCTTTGTGCAAAGGCATAATAATAACTGGCGCCCCCGAGCTACCAACAGAAGCTACTGTCGAATCAATGGTTAGGGATGCTATTTTCTCCATTGCTTCTTTGAGTTTTTCCGGCCTCTGGAACATATCCATCATTATTGCTTGTGTCCCTCGTAACGTATCACCCAGGGTATCGAAGGGGGCTTTGGCTAACCCACCCATTATTCCAGGGAAACCCCTCTGCGTAGCCTCCATACTGACCTCCATCACTGCCGCCATCCATTTCATACTTTCTCTACCGGCCTCTAGTAAAGCCTGAAATGCTTTCTGAACGTCCGGTCTCCCGTAAGAAACGAATGACATTATGGCTATTTCTTCTATCGTAGTGAATGGGGGAATATTACGTAAGGGTTCAAAAGCTCCAAAGACACGCGGCAGGTACATTCGCAGCCAGAAATTTGATGGATCTCTGATGAGAGCATCATATTCGTCCGCTTTCATATATTCGCCTTCCACGCACTGGTATGAAGTGGTATCTCCGGAAATACCACGCCCGGGCCATTTGTACAGCTTATAGTCAACAGCTTCAAGCGCCTTTCCAGGAGGAACCATAGCAGGACCAAAATACACGTCTGAATCGCTAAAATCATCCAGGAATTTACGCCAGGTACGTTTCAATTCATCATAGTCATACATAACCGTACGTAGATCAGATCCCCCGTAGTATGCCGGGAAATTGCTAACAGGAAGAATGCATGGTACCCTATCTGGCTTTTCCACCTGGAATGCTTTAGCGAACCTGGTTCCCCTTTCGGTATATAACCTTTCAGCTTCCGGGCTGGAGAATTTAACATCCGGCACAGAAAGCCACTGCTTAAAACGCTCCTGACGCTTTTCCTCCCAGGTCATCTCCGCCCATTGCTTTTGAACGTTCATTTTTCTCCTATCCATCCTTTCGCTAAAGCTACCGCCACCATGGCATCCTTGCCATAGGCATCTGCTTTGGTATATTTCGTGATGCCATCATCTATCTGTCCACCGCCTATCATTATCTTCACCTTATCTCTTATGCCGGCGGATTCGATAGCTGCCACGGTTTCTTTCATGGCGTCAAAGGCAGGGGTGAGAAACCCACTCAACCCGACGATTGGAGCTGTGGTCTCTTTCACCTTGTTTACAAAGGTTTCAGCAGGAACATCAACGCCTAGATTGATTACTTCAAAACCGTTTACGTCCAACATGAAATCAACAATATTAAGACCGATATCATGAATATCCCCGGCTACCGTGCCTATGACTACTTTACCAAGTTTCTTAGGAGCAACCTCCTGTTTCAGATGGGGTTTTACCAGCTCAGTTATTCGTTTAAGAAGGTCGCCGGAATAAACAAGTTCCGGTAAAAAATACTCGCTGGTGGCAAAGCGTTGGCCTACGATTTCCATGCCCTTCCGGCTGTCCTCTAATATTTTCAGCGGGTCTTCACCGGAGTCGAGTCTTTGTTGGACAAGTTCCATTACTTCCTTATCTTTTAAATCAGCTAACATGTTTACCAAATTTTCAGACATCTTTTACCCTCCTAAGTTAATCATTAATACGCTTGAAATATGATATTATTCACCGATTATTTAATAAGCCATATATCATCCTCTCTGTTTTTTAACAATATTATTGTCTTCTTCGTAAGAGCTATCCACTATGAGGCCTGATATGCTTTTTGGCATAGAATTTTTTCCCTTGATAATCTAGTTCTGCCAGCCTGCCTTTATTGATCAGGCTTTGGACTGTCTCCCACCCGGCGCCTAGCTTTTTACAAAGCTCTTCCACTGCCTCTTTTCTCATAGGATGCACCGCAGTAATACTTAACAGGTCATCCTCAATATCGCCAGTGGAAATAAAAGAATTACCCTCGTAGTCTGTAAGAAACTCTACCATATTCAGCTTTTCACTAAAAGCCTGATATGCAATATTAAGAGTCTGCACGGTAGCAGGTTCTATTCGCTCGGCGGGTGGCCTAGTCGGGGTTGCTAAATACGCTTTGGCTGGCTTCAGCTCCGCCAGGAAAGCAGCTACTCTATCCACCTCTTGCCTGCTATCATTAATGCCCTTTATCAGCATGGTCTCGGAAATAAGTTCGCCATGAAACGTTCTAGTAAAATCAAGCATTCCTTTCAGAATATTCTCAAGCTTTATTTTTTTATGAGACCTGTTTATATTTTGCCAGATATCTGGTGTTACGGCATCAACTTTCAGGCAGACCAAATCGGCTTTCTGTAAATCCTGCTGTACGTCTTTACGCCAGATAAGTGAAGTATTAGTGATTACGGCAAGCTTGATTCCCAAGGGACCCAAGAGCTCAAGTTCTTCGCCAAGGTTGATATCCAGCGTTGGCTCGCCGTCGGGCACAAAGGCAAGATAATCTATGAGTTCACTTTTTTTTCTGAGTTGCTCGACTCTTTTCCTGACACTATGGGCAAGTTCAATTGACTGATAGAAATTTTGCCTCTTGATTTGCATATCGACCGTACGACCCAACTGGCAATATACACAAGAATAGCTACATATCTTGGGTGGTATGTTATTTATCCCCAGGCTGCGTCCTAACCGCCTGGATGGGACGGGACCGTAAACGATAGAATCAGTCAATGTCCTCCCTCTTTAATGCATTAGTGGTCACATATATTTTCCCCGGCAGAAAGCGTTCCCTGCAAATGGCTGATAACCGCTTTTTCCGGGTCGCTCTCCATGATGCCGATGATAACGTTTATATTGTTTTGTGTGAAGATACCCTGGGCTCGGGAACCCATACCGCTGGAAATAACCATGGAGACCCCTTGCTCTGCCAGCCATTGAGGGAGAAGACCTGGTTCGTGTCCCGGTGAGTTTACCAGTTCAACATTCGTAATCTGCTTTTTGCCTTCATCAACATCAATCAGAGCAAATTGCTCACAATGACCAAAATGCTGTGATACTATACCCCCGCTAACCGGTACTGCATATCTCATAATAACCTCCAGAATTGGAAATATTTACATTTCTTCTCTACTGGCATTATTCTGGGCTCGACCAGACTTACTCTATAAAGCCGGATTTAAATACTAGTGTACCACACTGTAAATTAAACATCAGGGCAAACTGCCCTACCCGCTTATGCTTCAGGTAGAGCTACTTGGCGGACAGGACGATCTTTGAGACGTTACGCCGAACGTGGAAAAAACACGGCGTGGATTTGCTGTCTGGCAACTCGGGCATTTTATCTCACTATCGCTGTCACTCATACTCCGCCGTAGTTCAAATTTCTCGCCACAGGCGGTGCATTCATACTCATAAATAGGCATACTTCATTCCTCTATCCCTGTAACTTCTGCTCAATTTGTTGCCATAGGGATTTTATTTCTTTGGCTACTTTGCCGTCTGAATGCTCAACTACCGTCATTCCTTTGACCATCGCTTCGGTTACCTCATTGTCAAAGGGAATCATTGCAACCACATCGACTCCGTTCTTCTGGCAGTAGTCACGAATGGATGCCGTATTTTCCTCATTCAGGTCATACTTGTTAATGCAGGCCATGGCAGGAACACCGAAATGCTTGCAGACGCCGAGTACTCTTTCCATGTCATGTATGCCCGAAAGCGTCGGCTCGGTGACGATAAGAGCGAGGCTGGCTCCGGACAAAGAAGAGATAACCGGGCAACCGATGCCGGGAGGGCCGTCGCTTATAATATAATTAAGCTCTTTTTTCTTGGCGATTTCCTTGGCCTGCTGCCTGACCAGCGCCACCAGCTTACCCGAGTTCTCCTCGGCTATACCCAGGCGTGCGTGGACTAAAGGCCCGTGTTTGGTGCCGGATACAAACCAGTCTCCTGCTTTACATTCTTCCATTACAATTGCATCAGCCGGACATACATGCGAGCAGAACGCGCAGCCTTCGCAGGCAATTGGGTCAACCGTATAATCTTTGATAGCATCAAAACGGCACAATTCCTGGCAAAGGCCGCATTGTGTACATTTGTCTTTATTGATAACAGCCACCTGTCCGCTATGGAACTCATGTTTCTCTTCGATCGACGGATCAAGCAGCAGGTGGAGGTCGGCTGCATCTACATCACAGTCGGCCAGCACCTTCTTTCTCGAGAGAACCGCAACCGAACCTATGATGCTGGTCTTTCCGGTACCCCCTTTACCGCTTAAGACTACGACTTCCTTCATCAACTATCTCCTTAATACTATCAAAAAGCTCACGAAATTTACTTTTCCAGTCTGGCATCCCTTCAACCAGTGGAATTCCTCTTGAGTACAGGCGAGCGATTTCCGTATCCAGCGGAATTGTCAGCAATATTGGTATATTTTCTTTAGCACAGTATTCTTCCGTCTTGCTATCCCCCACGCCGATGCGGTTGAGAACAACACCGAAGGGTACGCCAAGCTGTCTTACTGTTTCCACGGCTAACATCAGGTCGTTCAAACCAAATGGCGTAGGCTCGGAGACCAGCAGGCAGAAGTCACTCCCTTTGATAGCTTCCACGACCGGGCAGGATGTCCCCGGTGAGGAATCAATGATAACCGTTCTTTCTTTATCAATAAGAGTTTTTACCTTCCTGATTATCGGCGGCGCCATCGGCTGACCGATGGAAAGTATCCCATGACCGAAAATCATACCGTCAGCCTCTCCTGTTTCGATTTTTCCTATATTATTAGGTATCTCGGAGATAGCTTTTTCCGGGCACAGGTAGCTGCAGGCGCCGCAGCCGTGGCACAGTTCGGGGAAGGTGAGGACGCGTTCTGCCACAACAGCTATAGCATTATAAGCACATATCTCGGCGCATTTACCGCAATGAGTGCATTTTATCTCATCAATCGCGGGCACAGGTATGGAAACCGCTTCGCTATGAGTTATGGCAGGTTTGATAAAAATATGATCATTCGGCTCTTCGACATCGCAATCGAGTAGCTGGATTTTATATGTATCTTTCAGGGACAGGGCAAGACTGGCAGCTACCAGTGTCTTGCCAGTGCCTCCTTTGCCGCTGGCAACGGATATTATCATTCTGTTATGTTAACCCCTTACCATTTTTGTTCCGCATTTAGGGCAAGCAAGATTGTAGCATGGGCTTGCCGCTTGATGCGGAAAGCGCCCTCCACAATTCGGGCAAACACATTCTCCGCTGGGGCCAGCACCCGGCTGATTTCCTCCCATCCTGCCACTGCCTGCCCCGCCTCTGCCTATACCTCGACCCCTGCCTTGCCCACCACCTCCTGGCGGACCCGTTCCATCTCCTCTAGGCATATCGTAACCTCCCGTTTATCGTTTATTAGAATATCCTATTTCTTTTCCAGCTTTTCAATACGTTTCTGCATATCTGATAGCTGTTTAACTAATATTTGATTTTGTTCTTTAAGAGCTTCTATTTCTTGCTCCGGACCATAAGCCTGCGGTGTCTGGGTAGATTGAGGCGTAATTCCGCCTGCCATTCCCATACCTCTACCCATACCACCTCCCATTCCTCCTCCCATACCTCTGCCCATTCCTCCTCCCATGCCTCGGCCCATTCCTCCTCCCATGCCTCGACCCATACCGCCTCCCATACCACTTCCCACACCGGGACCTGTGGCGCTTGTTCCGCCCGCGCCGAAATGGTCAGGAACATTCGCTTGGTTCGCCGCTGAATAGGTGCCGAGTTTATATTCCTCAATAGCACCCTTTATTTTTCCTGAAACGCCGGTGATTATCTTTACTCCGGCGGACGTGAGAACACCATGTGCATTCGGGCCGCAGTTTCCTGTAAGTAACGCCTCAACACCTCTTTCGACGATGTTCTGTGCTGCCGCGATGCCAGCGCCGCCAGCCGCCATAGCACTGGAGTTATCAATAGCTTCGAACTCCATCGTTTCCGGGTCAGCGATGATAAAATACTGGCAACGCCCGAACCGAGGGTCTACATCCGCATCAAGGGTTTGCCCCGAGGCTGAAATAGCGATTTTCATAATAACTCCTTATTTTTTCTCACCCGAAAACTGCTTTATTTGGTTCTCCAGGTTTTTCAACTCATTCTTCAGCGCTTCTGCCTGGCTTTTTAGAAACTCAAGCTCCTGTTCGCGGGTTATCGTTGATGCGAACGCTCCGTAACGCGGATAAGCATATGGTGTACGGCCCGGAGAACCATAACTGAACCCTGTTGCTCCTATTCCCCAGGGACTGCAAAGCCCCCTACCTCCGCCTGTCATGGGTCCCATACCCCGTGGTCCTGTACCATCAAATCCTGGCATAATATACCTCCTTACTGATATCACTCCTTCTTGGTTTTCAGGTCACGCATTTTTGCCTCAATTTCTTCCAGCTCTCCCTTAATTGCCTCCGCCTGACCCTTCATGTAGTTAAGTTCCTCTTCCCGAGTCATTTGCGAGGAATCAGGTGTGTATCCGGGAGTAAAAGGCACTCCCGTATTGTAAACCTGCGGCTGGTAGAATGGCGCCGCGGGAACTGCTGCTCCGCCGTAATAATATGCGCCTCTGGGTAGTCCTCCTCTACCACGTCCTATATAAGGCCATGGCGGGGAGCTACCACGGAAGCCAAACCCCATACCACCTCTGCCACGTCCGGCGCCTCTTCCCCGATCAAATCCGTAATACATTTTATTCACCTCCCCTTTAGTTCTGTTATTTCTCAGATATTAAGCTTATGTCTAATGTCTGCTATCTGTCAATATCTTTTTATCATTTACCTGGTCCAGGCGATGCCCCTCTATGACGTATATTCTGACCGCGATTTCCACGGCCTAAGTCCGGGGGATAAATAGGCATTATGCTCGGCGTGTCACACTCGGGGCAGTTCTTGGGCGGTGCGGATATCAGCGTTTCAAAAGGCACTTTCCACTCATGCCCGCTGATACATCGGAAATGGCGTTCTGCCATTTCAAAGCTGCCGCCCTCAATCCTTATAGCCTTACCATTCAGCAGAGCATCGGCTATTTTCTGGCGAGCTGAATCAAGTACCCGGGAGAAGGTCGAACGCGAAACATTCATTTTCCGTGCGCCCTCTTCTTGCTCTAAACCCTCAAAGTCTTTAAGTCTAATTGCCTCCGCTTCCTCTATGAGTAAACGCACTTCCTGCAATTCGGTCATGGGTAAACCGGAAGGTTTGAAATATGTTACCGGTGGCACAAAACTAACACGCCGCCACAAATGACGTCTGCCCATGCGACTCTCCCTATTTATATTATGAGCTTAAGCCCATTATTTATAAATAATGCACATATGCTCATTAATTATATTATAACTTTCTGAATTACCCTGTCAAGTTTTGAAAAATTTTTAACCTTTTTCGTGAAAACTGGACCTGAATTAAAGACAGCTTTAGGCCTTACCGTTATTTCTCGCGTAAGCCTAAAAAAGTGCATCTCGTTGAAACTGCAAATAAAAGTTGCTTTACACGGGAAGTATTTACACCCAGCCGCGTAGTTTCATTGCTTCTACAACCCGTTCGACAGCCCGTACATAAGCCGCCTGCCGCATATTTATCTTGTGTTCGCGGCTTGTGTTTAACACGGAATGGTAAGCCGCCGTCATCTTCCTATCCAGGCGTTCATAGACATCCGCTTCTTCCCATGTGTACATATAGTAATTCTGTACCATTTCAAAGTATGAGACAGTCACACCGCCGGCGTTACACAGGAAATCAGGTATTACGTGCACACCATTTTTATAAAGAATATCATCTGCTTCCGGGGTCGTTGGACCATTGGCAAGCTCAGCAACAATCTTGGCTTTAATTTTTGCGGCATTCTTATCGGTGATGATGTTCTCAATAGCCGCCGGGATGAGTATATCAACATCAAGTTCCATAAGCTCCTCATTGGATATAGTGTCCATCCCCGGCAGGTTACATACCGAACCGGTCTGGTTCTTGCAGGTATAAGCCGCCGCGGTATCAACCCCGGTTGTGCAGCAGACGCCGCCCTTGCTATCACAAACCGCGATTATCGTTGAGCCGAAGAGCTCGCTACAGAGTCGGGCTGCGTGATAGCCGGCGTTACCATAGCCCTGGACAGCCACTTTGGCTTTGCTCAAATCGATACCAAGCGATTTAGCAGCTTCACGGATAGTGTACATGCCGCCGCGAGCGGTGGCATCACCACGGCCGGGCGACCCTCCGACGGCCAGCGGCTTTCCCGTAATAACACCGAACTGTGACTTCCCGGCAATGGCCGAATATTCGTCCATCATCCATGCCATCATCTGTGGTGTGGTGTATACATCCGGCGCCGGAACATCTCTCTCCGGTCCTATAAACTGGTATATCGCCCGAATATAAGCCCTGCTTAAGCGCTCCAGTTCCCCGGGAGACATTTCCTTCGGGTTGCATATAACTCCACCCTTGCCTCCGCCCAGCGGTAAATCCAGCAGTGCGCATTTCCAGGTCATCCATGAAGCCAGCGCGCGGACAGTGTCAATAGTCTCATCAGGATGGAATCGAATGCCGCCTTTAGTAGGCCCCTTGGCGTCGTTATACTGGACTCTAAAACCCTGGAATACCTTGATAGAGCCATCATCCATTCGTACCGGCAGAGCCACATGCATTTCCCGCATCGGTGTTTTCAACATTGCCGTTACATCAGGAGATAATTTCAAAATATCCGCGCAAGCGTCTATCTGGCGCTTGGCGATTTCAAATGGATTGATACTGGTCATTTCTTTTTTCTCCTTCTAAAAATTAATCCTGTTCTTATATTTATCTTAATAAACATCTATTCCTTTACTTTTCAGGTACGCCTTGGCTTCCGCGATACGTATTTCCCCGAAGTGGAATATCGAAGCAGCCAGTACCGCCGAGGCTTTCCCTACAGAGACAGCTTCATAAAGGTGCTCCAGAGTACCAGCACCGCCTGAAGCTATAACAGGTATTTTAACCGCCTCGGCTACCGCCCTGGTCATCTCAAGGTCGTAGCCGTCCTTAGTACCATCAGCATCTCTGCTGGTTAAAAGAATCTCGCCGGCGCCCAGTTCCTCCACCTGTTTTGCCCATTCAACTAAGTCCATCCCGGTGGATTCCTGACCGCTTTTAATAACCACTTCCAGCCTGGGCAGTTTGCTGTTTGCCGGATTTTTCCTGCCGTCAATAGCAACTGTAAGCCTTTTCTTGCCTAATTTTTCTGAAGCTTCCTTGATAAGTTGAGGGGTTTTCACGGCGGCAGTATTTATCGAGACTTTATCTACTCCCATATCGATTAATGTTTTCATATCTTCAATGCTGGAAATACCCCCGCCCACGGCAAACGGAACGGTAACGATATCGCAGACTTTTTTGACCCATTCCAGTCTTGTTTTGCGGTTCTGCACGGTAGCAAAGATATCAAGAAAAACAAGCTCATCAGCCCCTTCGCGGCAATAAGTTGCTGCCGCCTCTTCCGGGTCACGGGCATCACGGAGATTCGTAAAATTTATTCCCTTAACAACCCTGCCGTCTTTAATATCGAGACAAGGTATGATTCTTATTTTATTCATATTCAAACTCGGGAAACTTTCACCAGCGTTTTATAGTCCACGATAGTGCTCATGGCATGGCTTTCACTAATAACACCAGCCTCGGCGGCTGCCGCCACCGGATTCAGGCCACCGACCAAAACAACGCCAACCTGATTAAGCTCAATGGGGATTTCACAAACCGGCTCGCTTATATTGCCCATCAGCATGATACCCCCGAGGCCGGCATCCTTGAGCTTGGCAACCACTTCTTCGGCAAGGGGGCGGCATACGGCCGGTATTTCACGGTAATTTGCTAAAATCTCACCGTTGCCATCTTTAGACGCCTCTAGAACAGACGTCATATTAGCTCTAATAAATATTTCCGTGGGGTCGAGAGAGCTGCCGTCATAATGAATGATTTCGATAAAACGGAGCGGCTGACGATTTCGCAACTGTAATATGCCGCCGAATTTCGAATCGATGGGTATGCCGGCTTTAAGCAACACCCCGTTTACTACAATACTGCAGACCGTGGCCAGCGCTACTTTGCCTTCGGGTACCGTTAAATCACCGATAGCCTGACCTTCTTTAGCAACCGCAACCAGGTCGCTGACGCACAGTCCCGATTTGAAGACAGGCTTCATTAACTTAAGTGCTTTGTTAAAATTATTTTTCTTGAAAAAAGAAACGTTAACCGGCACCAGACCGGTCTTTTTATCCAGATTAAAATTAGTGCGGAAGGCCAGTACCTCGATTTTTGATAGGGTAAATCCGACTTTATGGGTAACCATTGCCTTTTTCATTTCGGCCTGCCCGAGTTCCGTTATTATCCTGCCGTCCCTTCTGCCCACAAGACTG
>CAZRQP010000040.1:2364-12271 GCA_964602315.1 uncultured Dehalococcoidaceae bacterium | reverse complement strand
TGGCAGGCACGACTTTTAAAGACTTATCGGCATCGAGGATAGCCAGCGCCCTCTCGTCGCAGTGGAGCTCTACTTTAGCTTTGTTCAGTTCGGTCGCCATTTCCGGTAGATATTCTGCCGCGATATCGGCATGGACAAGTACCGTGTCCAGCGCATTACAGACCGTGGGACGCTGCACCTTGGCGTTATAGACGATGTCCACCGCCTTCTTAATATCAGCGCTCTTGTCCACGTATGTATGGCATACTCCGATGCCTCCGGTCAGCACCGCCATTGTGGCTTTCTCCGCCACCGACCTTATCAGGCCCGCACCGCCCCTCGGGATAATTAAATCGATGATATCGTTCATCTTCAGCATCTCGTCCACCAGGGCGCGGTCGGTGTTATCAATAAACTGGATGCACCCCACCGGTACTCCCGCCCGTTTGCAGGCCGCCTGCAGCACCTTGATGATGGCTGTGTTTGAGTTAATTGTTTCTTTGCCGCCCCGTAGTATCACGGCATTGCCGGACTTCAGGCAGAGCGACGCTATATCCACCGTTACGTTAGGCCGGCTCTCGTAAATCGCCCCGATAACGCCGATGGGCACCCGTTTCTTGCCTATTTGCAGTCCGTTGGGCATAGTGCGCATCTCGAATACCTCGCCGACGGGGTCGGGTAGGGAAGCTACGGTGCGTGTGTCCCCGGCGATGCCTTCAAGCCGGTTTTCATTCAGCATCAGCCGGTCCAGCAGTGCCGCGCCCATGCCGGCAGCCTTTGCCGCCTTGTAGTCCTTCTCGTTGGCGGCTAGAATTTCATCTCTCCTCAAAAGAATGTCATCGGCGATATTATTCAGCGCCTTGTTTTTAATATTTGTAGATATATAGGCGAGACGGCGCGAGGCGAGCTTGGCGGCTCTGCCTTTGGCTTTCAAATCATCTACGGCGTTTTTCATATCAATCTCCCGGTCAAGTTAAGGTGCTTTTAGGTTTTTATAAATAGGTTCCTGTTATTCAAAATTCCCACTGCCGCTGAAATGATAAACATAGCGCGGCGGCAGGCTTGTCACGGCGCGGTTTACCCGCTTTTTTAAGGCGCATCGACTTTTTCGTCCGTCCTCCAGCTCGATGATATACCCCCCACCGTCCTTGACTTGCTTGTATTCGATGAGTGTTAATTCCCCCCACCACCGGTACTCTTCTTCGTGCTGGAAATTATAGCTGACATTTGCTATAAACTGATCTTTGATTGAATGATAGAGTTTACCTGTTGGCAATTGTTGCCTCCCTTTCCAGTAGCGCGAGATTGTTGCGGTGTACTACCTCCGGCCCGTAATCTGTATTTAGCAAATCCTTGATCTTGCCCGATTGGGCCCCTTTTATGTTTGCTATATCAGCGGCGCTGTAGTTTACGATGCCGCAGCCGATTTGTGTTCCTTCTATATCATAAATTTCCACGATGTCGCCTCGCCCGAACTTACCTTCTGCGGATTTTATGCCCGCTGCCAACAGACTGCGCTTGTTTTTTTTTAGCGCTAACGCGGCGCCGGCATCGATTATTAAATTGCCCTTGGTGCAAAGACCGGACAGCATCCAGCGTCGCCTACTTTCCACGTGATTCCCCGCGCTTGTGAAATGGGTGCCGATTGGTTCGCCGCTTGCCAGTTTTATGATAATGTCAGGTTCTCTTCCGTCAGCGATAACTACGTGCACCCCGGAGTCCCTGGCCAGCTTGGCTGCTTCTATCTTGGTTATCATGCCGCCTGTGCCCTTGGCGTTTGCCGTGTTTCCCCCTAGCTTTTTAATTGTTGCATCTATTTTTGTCACCACTGGGATGAGTTTTGCCTTGGGGTCCCGTCGGGGGTCGGCGGTATAGAGTCCGCTGATATCGGTAAGCATCATAAGCATGTCGGCGTCTATCAGGTTGGCCACCATCGCCGAGAGATTATCGTTGTCCCCAAATTTATGTTCCTCAATTTCATCTATGGATACTACGTCGTTTTCATTTACGATGCAGATTACTCCCAACTCTATCAGAGCCAGTAGTGTATTGCGGGCGTTAAGGTAACCGGCACGGTCGGCGATATCGGCTTTAGTTAGCAACGCCTGCGCCACGTTGATGCTGTATTTCTTGAACATCTCCTCGTACGTATGCATCAGCCGACTTTGTCCCACCGATGCCAGTACCTGCTTGAAAGGTATGCCCCTGATTGTCTTGGTTAGTCCCAGTTTGTGCCTGCCGGCTGTGATTGCCCCGGAGGTTACCACCACGATTTCAGCTCCCTGCTTCTGCAAACGGGCTATCTGGCTTACCAGATTAGACATTATTTTCTGGTCAAGCTGGTTGCTGCCGCCTGTCAGCAGGTTGGTACCCAGCTTTATCACGAAACGTCGGTACGAAAGTCCCATTGTTATTCCTGGTCTCTTATTTGGATTCATGAAAAATACAAATAGTTGTTTTCATTATAGCACAAGCTAAAATATATGTGATAAAAATTAATTGGGATATTTTGTTTGACAGATGTTTTCACTGACATTACAATAGTCCTGTATGCATGCACGACTTAACGGTGATACGGCGCCTGGAGTTGTCAGTAAACCAGTATCTGTAGGACAACGACAGAACAATATCGAGGTTATTGGTGATATACTCCGTGCGGGTAAAAATGGTTCCGGCAGAGCGGAAGTCGTTTATACTGGTGATATGAGTTATCCGCAGATACAGAAATACCTCGATTATTTGATAAACGAAGGTTTTATCAATAAAGTAAACCTTGATAAAACGATGGTTGTCTATCAGGTGACGGAAAGTGGCTTAAAATTTCTTAAGGCTATCGATACGCTTTTGAATATGATGGAATCTACCCACGATTCAGATTAACGCCCGGCATATTCTCCATGACTTTATTTAGCCCCGGGACTTATGGGTCCGGGGTTTTTTATTGGAAAAGTATCCTGTGCAATCTCCTATCCCTTTTTGTTAATAAAACCTTAAGATAATTTTTATAATTCTTTTATACCCTTTATGCTTATATTTATATGCCAGTGATAGACTGATAATGACGATATGAATATCCACTCCGGTTAAATCTGAAATTTTAAAGAGGTTAAGTTGCAGCCATGAGAAGGACACTTTTACTGGATGAAGAAGATTTAATACTGGTCGTCAAAGAAGATATAGTAAAACAGATTGACGAAAATCGTGGCGAGATGACCCGCCCTGAATTCGTTAATTACCTCATTCAATGCCAGTTGAAAGAACGGTTGACCCAGCACGAATGCGTCAACAAGGAAGAGTTTCGTAATTTTACCCGCCAGATGACAGACCTACTTCATAACTTCCTTGAGTTCTTCATAAGCTACAGCATGTCCACGAATAAAGGTCAGCTTGACGAGAATGTCCAGGCACTGAACAAGCAGCTGGAGTCACTTTTACCCCCTGAACAAGATATTGAAGAACTCTAATAAAATCTTACTTTTCTCTTTACCTTCTCTGAGTTTCTTCATCTCATTGAACATTTAGTTGTTTGGGAAAGAATCGTAAAACACCCCCCACTCCGTCAGAAAAGCCTTAAAATTATAGTACTTTAGTTTCCCTTACGTTGGTTCACTGACTTTAGTTACCTCTTGACAGTTAATACATTTGGCTTGATAATCCCTTATATGAACGTATATACAATAGCGCCTTTAATCGCTGCTATCGTTTATATTCCTTTGTTTATCACGGCAGCCAAAAGCCGTCCGTGGCAAAAGCGTTATACCCTCTTTCTCATCTATATAGGTGCCGCGGTACTCTGGAGTGTTACTGATATATTCCTCCGCAGTAACTATTTCCCCGAGCACAAATATCTGTTACTCCAGTTGATAATCGTTACCTTTTCCCTGATGGCTGTTCAATTGCATCTGGTTGTTTCATCGTTCTTCCCCAAAGAGAAGGGGTGCTGGCTGCCGTTTGCTTACGGCTCGCTGGCTTTTATTATAGTGATGGTCGCTCTCGGATATGTACCGGAAAGCGTACAGGGAGCTAATGAGATAACCTATCTCAACTATGGTAAAGGCGTACTCTTTGTAGCAATACCAATGCTGGTTCTTGTGGGCAGGAATTTATATGTTTTCTTCAGGATGTTGAAGCATATTGATAACCCTGTTTTATACAATCAGATCGTAACGCTTATCATAACTGTTGGGATTTTAACCTTATTCACTTGTGCTACTCTTATGCCTATAGCTCAAGCATTCCCTATTACACATTATGGGAATCTTATTGCATCTCTCGTACTTAGTTATGCCGTTTTTAGATATCAGCTGATGGACATTAAACTCGTTATCAGGCGGGGTACAGCTTGGTTTATCCTTGGGGCTTTTGGTATTTCGATTTACTCGCTTTCGCTGACCACCCTGTATAAAATTTTCAATTTTCAACTGGATACTCTTGCAGTTATCAGTGCCACCTTATTAGCTGTTGCCGTATCTATCCTCGTTTATCTAATTCGCGACAGCCTTTTCAAGATGATGAGTCGTGTTTTTCATGGTCCAAGTTATAATTATCACCTAAAACTTGATGAGTTCACTGGTAAAATACATAATATTTTCAGTCTTAAAGAGCAGGGCGGAGAGCTGGTTTACTTGCTGATAAAAGCGCTTAACATAAAACAGATAGGCCTGCTTTTCCCCGATTTTGATACCGGAGATTATACGGTCAAGTTTACCGAGCCTAAAAATGGTAAAAATCGATTTGCTGATTTTAAACTTAGATCGAGTAATCCTATCGTTATATACCTGGAAAAAGAAAGGAAGTTTCTTACGAGAGACAGTCTGGCTGTTCTTCCATTTTTCTCGAGCCTGTGGCCGCAAGAAAGAGAAGAAATTGAATCGAATAGTATCTCTTTATTCGTACCGCTTATAAGTCGCGAACGCCTTATTGCCATTCTGGTGCTCGGTGAAAAGCTATCCGGCCGATTTACTCTTGAGGATATTCATAGTCTCGAGAAAGTTACTGCCAGCGTGGCCGTAAGCATGGAGAAGGAATACCTTCGTGAACAGGTTAGAGAGCGTGAAGAAGAGCTTTCGGTCATCAATAATTCCAGCGCAATATTGTCCTCCAGCCTTGATATTCAAGAAATATTCGGTAGCTTTATAGAAGAACTGAAGAAGGTTGTTGATGTTAGTTGGGCGACTATTGTCCTTATTGAAGAAAAGGAGTTTGTCTGTGTGGCATTATCTTCGCCGGAGGCTTCCGCCTATCAAATTGGAGAGAGGATACCGATGGAAGGGACTGGTACGGCCTGGGTTGTGACCCAGAAGAAACCCTTCATTGAGACTGACCTCGCAGAAGAGAAATATTTCACAACCAGCGAATTTTTCTTTAAGCAGGGTTTACGCTCCACAGCTTACCTGCCCTTGATTGCCAAAGGGAGAATAATCGGCAGTTTCATTCTGGCAAGTAAAATCCCCAACGCCTTCAGCCGACGCTATATGAAGCTGCTGGAACAACTTGCTTCTCAAATAGCCACGCCGCTGGAAAATACCCAACTATATGCCATGGCTAAAAGGAAAGCTGGTGTAGATGAACTCACAGGCTTGTATAACCGACGTTCATTGGAAGAAGTGATTGATAGTGAAATCAGTCGGCACTCTCGATATGGCGGCACTTTCGCTTTGGCCATTCTCGACCTCGACTCTTTTAAAATATATAATGATACGTATGGGCACCTCGCCGGGGATAGTCTTCTGCAAATCGTCGGACGCAATATTAAAGGCGCTGTCAGGAATGCCGATTACGCTTTCCGTTACGGCGGAGATGAGTTTGCTGTTCTTCTTCCTCAAACATCTATTGATGCGGCTCTTGGTGTGCTGGAAAGGGTACGTGAGAAAATCACCGATGGTGTGGATACCCAGAAAATCACCATCACTACCAGTATAGGTCTGGCCTGCTGGCCCGATGATGGCATATCCCATACCGATATCATTGCCTCGGCAGATGTCTCTCTGTATCGGGCAAAACGGCAGGGCGGTAATCAGACTATCTGTGCCTCTGGGCCTCTGGCCGGATTAATGCCGTCTGATTCCACGTCTACAAATGATAGCAATATGAATCAGAAATTATCTTACTTTGTCCATGCCTTTGCTGAAATGGTTGATTCACGAAGTTATTATACTAGTAAGCATTCCAAAAAGGTTGCGGATTATTCTCTGGCACTGGCAAAGGTTCTTCAACTGGATAAGGAAGAAATTTTGAAAATCGAGACCTGTGCTTTGATTCATGATATAGGGAAGTTAGGTGTCGATAGTGAAATATTAAATAAGTCAACCGAATTGACAGAAGAAGAATGGCAGATACTCCGAACGCACGCTAAGCTTGGAGCGGAGATTATCGGGCGTATCCCACAGCTTTCTCATTGCGCCGACCCGATTCTGCATCACCATGAAAAGTATGACGGCACTGGCTATCCTGATGGACTGAAAGGTGAGGATATTCCTTTGATATCCCGCATTCTGGCCATCGCTAATGAGTTTGCCGTCATGACGTCCGATAAGTCGTATTCTGAAAGCAAAACTAATGAAAAAGCGCTTGAGGAATTGAAACGACGTTCCGTCAAAGACTTTGACCCCTATCTGGTCGATCAATTCATCTCTATTTTTGAAACACGATCAAACAATAGTAAAAAAAGGCATGGAGGTAAAGCAGTACGGTCGCTTCGCTATAAGTCCGAACTGTATGAAGAGTCATGAATAACAGCAAAATACATATTTTCATCATCAGTCAACAGTCATTATTTCTACAAGCTTTAGAACAAGCATTCTCTGATATGCCAGATATTGTTGTCCTGGGTACTATCAGTCTTAATGATGACGTGCTCAAGGCAATTGATAACCTCCCGCCCGATGTCGCTCTACTTGACCTTGACGGCGCATCGGAGAATGGAATTGAACTGGCGCGTAAAATCAGACAGCGGTCTCCTAATATCGGCGTTATACTGCTTACCTCCAATCCCGAGGATAACCAGCTGTTTATGGCTATCAAGGCACAGGCAGTGGCTTATCTGAATAAAGAAGTAACTGCGTCCCAGCTTGTTGAGATAATTCATCGTGTTGCTAATGGTGAACATCCCATCAATGAAAGCCTTACTAATAGGCCGAAGGTAGCGGAGCATGTATTGCAGCAGTTCCAGGAGCTTACCTCCCGTGCTGAAGCTGGTCCTTTTATATCGCCCCTCACCCCCCGCGAGATTGAAATACTGGAATACATTGCCCAGGGATACCTGAATAAGCAAATCGCCGCCGAACTCGGCATCAGCGAGCAGACTATTAAAAACCACGTTACCTCGATACTGCGTAAACTCAATGCCAACGCTCGCACCGAGGCCGTGGTTGTGGCTATTAAACAGGGATTAATCAAGATAACCTGATAACTTGATAAAAAAACAGGACATTGGTTATAAAGAGGGGGGGGGCAACGCCCCCTCTTTATTATTTAACTTGGAGATAGTGCAACGGGTGAGATGCTTTCTCTTTGCTCCGATTATCGGCTATGCTAGAATAGTCTTGGATACAGCCGGAGAGATTAAAATTGGTAAGCAGTCTTTTAAAAGAGCAGTTGCAGCGTTTGCCCGACCGCCCCGGTGTCTATATTTACCGGGACGCAGCTAAAAATATCCTCTATGTTGGCAAAGCGACCAGCCTGCGTCATCGCGTGCGGTCTTACTTCCAGTCGCCCCAGAAGCATACACAAAAGATTCAGCGTATGGTCGCCAAGATAGCTGATATCGATTTTTATATCGCCAGCTCGGAGCAGGAAGCTCTCATTATGGAGCTTAACTTCATTAAGCAGTACCGCCCCCGTTATAATGTTATGCTCAAGGATGATAAGTCATTCCCGTATCTGAAAATAGATATCAGGGAAAAGTGGCCTCGCGTTTTCGTCACCCGCCGCTTTGAGCAGGACGGCGGACGCTACTTTGGCCCGTTTTCCAGTTCTGGTTCGGTCAGGCAGACCCTCCGCATCATTAAGCGGATTTTTCCCGTACGTTTTTGCAATAAAAATATCACCGGTAAGCCGCGCCGCCCCTGCCTTGAATATCACCTTGGACACTGCCTGGCTCCCTGCACCGGCAAAGTCCGCCCCGAGGATTACGCCCAGGTCATCAAAGAGGTAACTCTTTTCCTTGAGGGCAAGCGGGATAACGTTATACGTGAACTCCAGACGAAAATGGACCGCGCTTCTGAAACGATGGACTTTGAAGGCGCCGCCCGCATACGCGACCAGATACAAGCCCTGCACGAGGTTATCGAGGGAGAGAAAATCGCTGCCGTAATTCGCGGTGATGAAGATGTTATCGCTTTTGTCCAGGAGGGCGACCATGCTTATGTACAGGTACTATTCATACGCGGCAATAAGCTGACGGGCCGCGAGGGTTTTCTTATGCGTGGCGCCCATCAGGAGGACCCCGCGCAGGTTATGAGCGACTTTATCAAGCAGTATTATTCTTCTGCTGCCCAGATTCCCCCGCTTTTACTCATCCAGTACCCGGTGGAAGACCGGCAGGTCATCAGGGAATGGCTTAAAACCAAGAGAGGCGCTTCTGTAAATATTACCGTGCCCCGCCGCGGCGTTAAAAAACAGCTTATCGACGTCGCCGCCGAAAACGCCCGGCAGGGACTTGAACAAATTAAGATTAAGGAAATTACCTCCAGCAAATCACCTGACGTCGCCTTAGCCGAACTTGAGAAAGAGCTTAAACTCAAAACCCCGCCCCTCCGCATGGAAGCCTATGATATCTCCAATATACAGGGCTCTTCGGCGGTTGGCAGCATGGTCGTCTTTGAAAAAGGCAGGCCGAAGTCCGCCCACTACCGGCGCTTTAAAATCAAGTCCGTCGAGGGCGCTAACGACTACGCCATGCTGCAGGAGGTGCTCCACCGCCGCTTCAAGCACAGCGGTGCCAAAGACACCTCCGCCGCCGATACGTGGAGTGTCATGCCAGACCTCATTCTTATCGATGGTGGCAAGGGTCAGCTTAACTCTGCTTTATCTGTGACTAAAGAATTGGATATAAGTGTTCCTATGATTGGCCTCGCCAAGGAAAATGAAGAGATATACGTTCCGCGCCGGGCTAAGCCATTGGTCTTGCCTAAATCCTCACCCGCTCTCCAGCTTCTCCAGCGCTTAAGGGATGAAGCGCACCGCTTTGCTATAAGCTACTTTACCAGCCTTCACCGCAAAAAGACCTTCGCCTCTATTATGGACGGTATCCCCGGCATCGGCCCTCGACGTAAAAACGCTTTATTACGCCATTTCGGCTCCATTCAGCGTATCAGGGAAGCCTCCCTGGAGGAGCTTGTCGCTGCCGCGGGTGTATCTCGCAGTCAGGCTGAAAAGATAAAGGAGTATCTCTAGCCATGCCGGCTAATCTTACGCCGCAGTACCTTGAAGCGGAGAGGAATTTCCGCGCCGCCAAGACCACCCAGGAGAAAATAGCCTGGCTGGAAGAAATGCTGGCCGTCATGCCCAAGCACAAGGGCACCGACCACCTCCGCGCCGACCTGCGTACCAAACTCGCCAATCTTACTAAGTCCCTGGATAAAAAGTCGGCTACCGCCCGTTCCACTACCAAGATTGAAAAAGCCGGCGCCGCCCAGGTGGCCGTCATCGGACTCCCTAACACCGGCAAGTCGCAAATCGTCGCTGCCCTTACCAACGCTAAACCCACCGTCGCCGCTTACCCATATACCACGCAGGCTGCCACCCCCGGCATGATGCACTATGAAAACGTCCAGGTCCAGCTTGTCGATACCCCGCCCCTCGGCGAACAGCCCCCCGAATGGTGGCTCTTAAATATCATGAGGAGGGCAGATGCCCTGTTAATCGTCGTCGATTTAAGTCAGGACGCATTGGCGCAGACTGATTCTTTATTGACTTTGTTGAAAGA
>CAZRQP010000040.1:0-2264 GCA_964602315.1 uncultured Dehalococcoidaceae bacterium | reverse complement strand
TCATGGTCAAACGCGACCACATTTTGCAGGACGGGGATATAATAGAGTTGCATGTCTAAAAGGAGTCTACTCACATTATGAAAAAGACCGTTATTCAGCTTGATTTTGATGGCACCGTCACCGAGGAGGACGTAAGTTTTCTCCTGCTGGACGAGTTCGCCGGCAACAAGTGGCGGAAATATCTTGAGGAGTACAGCTTCGGTAACATATCAGTAGCCGCTTTCAGTAAGAAGGTTTTCGGCATGATAAAAGCTGATGAAAAAGACTTGACCAACTTCGTTCTAAATTCCCCCCGCGTCAAAGTCCGTTCCGGCTTTAAAGAATTTATCGACTACTGCAAAAATAACCGTATTAAGGTCATTGTCGTGAGTAATGGCCTGGACTTTTATATCAAGGCTATTTTAAACAAACTTGGTATTAAAGGACTGGAGGTTCACGCTGCGGATAGCGTATTTTCTCCAGACGGTATGAAGGCGCGGTATCTCGGGCCCGACGGCAGGGATCTGGATGACGGCTTTAAAGAAGCCTATACGGATACGTTAATCCAGAAAGGGTATCAGGTAGTCTATATCGGCGATGGTAATTCTGATATCTATCCCTCGCGTAAGGCTGACTACATTTGCGCCACCGCCCAGCTTCTGGCTCGATGCCGCGATGAAAAGTTGAAATGCTACACTTTTAGTAATTTCTACGACGTTATTAAGATAATTGATAATCTCAAACTTGATTAATCGGTTTTTAGCGTAATCCCAATCGGGCAGTGGTCTGAACCTATTACCTCCGGCAGGATAAAAGCGCCGGTGACTGACGGCAGCAGGTTTTCACTCACGAAAAAGTAGTCGATTCTCCACCCCACGTTCCTCGCCCTCGCCCCGGTCTTCATGTCCCAGTACGTGTATTGCTCCGGTTCTTTATGGAAATGCCGGAAGGTATCCACGTAGCCGTGGGCCACGAATTTATCCATCCACGCCCGCTCTTCCGGCAGGAAACCGGTGTTTTTCACGTTTTCCCTGGGCCGTGCCAGGTCGATTTCCTTATGCGCCGTATTCAAGTCGCCGCAGATAACAAGTTTTCGTCCGGCTTTTACCAGGGAATCGGCGTAGTTTAAAAAGGCATCATAAAAATCCATTTTATACGGCACCCGCTTATTGCCAGCCCCGCCGTTAGGGAAATATATATTAAACAGGATAAAGGCCGGATATTCGGTTATAATGGCTCTCCCCTCGATGTCTAGACTAACTTTACCGAAGTCGTACTTTACGACCTGCGGTTTTTCGCGGGTATATACCGCCACGCCGGCATAACCTTTTTTCTCCGGATAATTCCAGTAAACGTTATATCCCTTAACTTCCTTAAGGTCGCTATCCAACTGGTCGGGCCGGGCTTTAGTTTCTTGCAGGCAAAGGATGTCCGGCGATTCCTTCTGCAGCCATTCCAGGAATCCCTTGTTCTTTATCGCCCTTATTCCGTTAACATTCCAAGAAAGCAGCTTCTTTTCTGTCAATTTTCTATCTCCCGTTTGATATAAGGCACGTTTATTTATTATACTTTTATATGTAGGTAAATTCCATAAAGGCGGTATTCTTGGAAAAAGTCTTTACCAATCTTACTAATGGCGGCCCGTTGCAAGTGTATGTTAACGATGGCAAAATCGTACGTGTGCGACCGCTTGTCCTGGATGATACCGACGCACCTTCGTGGACCATTAAGGCGGGTGGCAAGGACTTCTCACCGCTCCGCAAGGCCTGCGTTGCTCCTTTCACCGTGGTCGAAAAAGCGCGTATCTACTCGGACTTGCGCTTGAAATACCCCCTTATCCGTGAGGACTTCGACCCCAATGGCAAACGGAATCCTGAAAATCGGGGTAAATCCGGGTACCGTCGTATTAGCTGGGAAGAAGCCCTGGATATCGTCGCCGGCGAGATGAAGAGAATCCGCTCTGCCTACGGCCCCGAGGCTATCATGTCCCGTGCCTCCTCCCACCATAACTGGGGCAACGTCGGCTATCGTACCTCCACATGGTCGCGGTTCTTCAATCTCATCGGCTTTACGGATATCATGGACAATCCGGATAGCTGGGAAGGCTGGCACTGGGGCGCCACCCATGCCTACGGCTTTTTCTGGCGACTGGGCATGCCGGAGCAGTACGACCTGCTTGAGGACGCTCTGAAAAACACCGACCTCGTTGTGCACTGGGGCAACGACCCCGATTCGACGCGCGGCATCTACGGCGGTCAGGAAGCGATTCTCTGGCGGTACTGGCT
>CAZRQP010000039.1:8064-12309 GCA_964602315.1 uncultured Dehalococcoidaceae bacterium | reverse complement strand
CCGGCCCGCTCCGAGCGCACCGCCAAGTATAACCGCTTGCTCTACATCGAGGAGGAGCTCGGCAGCGCCGCCGACTACGCCGGAATGAACGCGTTTTATAACATTAAACACTAAGTGCCCATCCTAGAAAAGAGAAATCATGTCTGAAATATTCCCAGGCATCCACTGGCTGAAATCGCCGATAGCCCTGGAACAAAGCTCGCTGTCCCACGTGAATATCTACCTGGTTGAAGGCGATGAGGGCTACCTGCTGGTCGATACCGGGTGGAACACGGATATATCTTTCAGCACACTGCATAATTTCCTGATTAAAAAGGGCAAAGATTTCCATGATATAAAGCAGATTGTCGTTACTCATGTCCACCCGGACCACTACGGGATGGCGGGGCGTATAAAAGAACTGGCCGGGGCGACGCTGGCCATGTACCACACCGAAAAAGACTTCATCGAGCCCAGGTACGTCTCCATGGAAGAGCTGCTGCAAAAGACCGACCGCATGCTCGTGGTCAACGGCACGCCGGAAAAGGAGATGGTCGTATTGCGGGACGCCAGCCTGGACGTTGAAAAATACATCGTCCCCACCCAGCCGGACCGGCTCCTCCACGACGGCGATATGATAACCACCGAACTTTTTACGTTCCGGGTAATATGGACGCCGGGCCATTCCTCCGGTCACATTTGCCTCTATGAACCGGATAAAAAAGTGCTGATTTCCGGCGACCATATTCTGCCCAGGATAACGCCCAACATCAGCGTTAATCCGCAGTCGATAGAAAACCCGCTGGGCAGGTATCTGGAATCTCTCAAGGAGTTAAGAAAGCTTGATGTAGAACTTACGCTGCCGGGGCATGACGAGCCGTTTAAAAACCTAAAGAAGCGCATCGACGAGATAATATACCACCACGGCTTGAGAAATCTTGAAATACTGGAAACGATAGCCTCACGCCCCAGGACAGCCTACCGCATTGCGAAGGAGGTAACCTGGGGCGATAACGCCGACTGGAAAGACCTGCCGCCCTTTCACCAGAGGATGGCGGTCTTCGAGACGCTGGCCCACTTGGAGATGATGGCAGCGGAGAGCCGCGTGAACAGGCTCACGCGCCGGGGCATAATTTACTGGACGGAGAAGTGATATAATTCAGTCGTAATGAAAAAAATCGGCATCACCACCACCGTGCCGGTGGAAGTCCTGCTCGCCGCCGGCTACCAGCCAACCGACCTCAATAACATCCTCGTATCCGCTCCTGACCCCACTAAATATGTTACTATCGCCGAGCGGGACGGTTTTCCGCTTAACTGCTGTACCTGGATTAAAGGCCTCTACGGCGTCTGCATGGACAGCGGCATCAACGACGTTCTGTGCGTCACCAATGGCGACTGCACTAATACAATCATGCTTATGGAGGTCTTGAAACTAAAGGGTAAAAATACCATACCATTCGCCTACCCTGAACGCCCCGACGCAGAACAGATGGACTACGTCCTAGAGAAATTGGCGGCAACCCTCGGCACAACACTACAAGCCGCGGAGAAAGTGCGGCGTAAGGTAAAGCCGTCGCGCGACCTCGCCCTCAAGCTGGACGAGCTTACCTGGAAGGACAATAAGGCCAGCGGCTGGGAGAACAATCTCTGGCTGATTTCAACTTCCGACTTCAACGGGGACTATTTAAAATACCAGAAAGAATTACAGGAGTTAATCGATAAATCCATGCAGCGCCAGACCTACCCTTCTCAAGAAATCCGGGTGGGGTATATCGGGGTGCCGTCCGTTTATGCTAAGGAGTTTTACCCTTACGTTGAAAAACACGGAGCGAGGGTTGTTTTTAACGAGGTGCAGCGCCAGTTCGCCATGCCGGAACCGGGCGGGTCGCTGGCCGAGCAGTACACCAATTATACCTACCCTTACTCCATCAACGAGCAAATTGCCGATATCAAGACCGAGCTTAAAAAGAGGCGTATCGACGGGATAATTCATTACGTGCAGGCGTTCTGCCACCGGGGCATCGGGGACATCGTCATGCGCAGCGCGATAAACGTGCCGATGCTGACGCTGGAAGGCAACGCCGACTTCTTTCTCAATGGGCATGTAAAGACCCGCATCGAGGCTTTCCTGGACATGATAGAGAGGAGAAAAATCTCGCCCAAAGTTGTAAAATAGGTATGTGATTGTCTGACATATATGTATTAATTAGGAGGCTTAATTGAAAACGAGAATCGGCATCAATGGCTTCGGGCGTATCGGGAGGCTGACGTTAAGGACAATTCTAGAACGCCATAAGAATGAAATAGAAGTCATGGCGGTCAACGACCTCACCGACCCCAAGACCAACGCCCACCTGTTCAAGTGGGACAGCGTTTACGGCCCTTACGCCGGCGAGGTTACCGCTAAAGATAAATCCATTATCGTTGGCGACAGGGAAATCCAGGTTCTCTCGGAACGCGACCCCGCCGCCATCCCCTGGAAAGACTACGGCGTCGATATCGTCATCGAGTCCACCGGCAAATTCACCGATGCTGATAAAGCCCGGGCGCATACCAAGGGAGGCGCTAAAAAAGTTATTATCTCCGCCCCCGCCAGCAACGAGGACGCCACCATCGTCCTCGGCGTCAACGAGGACGTTTACGACCCCAAGAAGCACCAGGTTATCTCCAACGCCTCCTGCACCACCAACGGCATCGCGCCGCCGGTCAAGGTTCTGCATCAAAATTTCACAGTCACCAAGGGTCTAATGACCACTATCCACTCCTATACCAACGACCAGGTTATACTGGATATCGTCCACAAGGACATCCGTCGGGCGCGCGCCGCCGGCATCAACATGATACCCACCACCACCGGCGCCGCCAGGCTGGTGGGCAGACTGGTGGAGGGGCTGGAAGGCAAGATTCACGGCCTTGCCATGCGCGTGCCCACGCCATCGGTATCCGTTATCGACTTCGTCTGCAATACGCAAAAAGAGGTCAGCGTCGAGCAGGTCAACGAGGCGTTCGGGAAAGCCGCCGCAGGGCCTATGAAGGGCATCCTTGAATACTGCGAGGAAAAGCTTGTCAGCATGGACTTCAAGGGCAACCCGCACAGCTCCATCATCGACGCCCCCAGCACCATGGTCATGGACAAAAATATGATCAAGATACTGGCCTGGTACGATAACGAGTGGGGCTACAGTTGCCGCCTGGGGGACCTGGTGGTCTTCCTTGCTGAAAAAGGACTTTAGTGCTTGAGATTATTGATACTTTTCCTGCCTTTTCAAAGTACTGGAAAAAAGCGCAAAACCAATCACTTAACGAGCAGATAGAAGGCTGGGAAAAAGTATATATGGTGCCCTGGCCGGAGCTTCTGGCCAAGCAGTTAGATAATTACGAAGCGGATAAACTTGACTGGCGTAAAATTGCCCGCGTAAAAGTTTTTCCCCACTTTTCAAAACGAATGCCCGCCATGAGGGAAGCGCATAAAAACCTGCTGGAATCCTGTGTGCCCCTTTATGAAAGAGTGCAGCATTTATTTGATTTTAACAGTGATGTTATCGTCGTAATCTATGTGGGGATAGGGTGCGGGGCGGGGTGGGTAACACCCTATCGCGATACACCGGCAATTCTGTTCGGGCTGGAAAATATCGCCGAGTGCGATTGGAGCAACGTATCCGATATACAGGAACTAATCGCCCACGAAGCAGGACACCTTGTTCACCAGTACTGGCGGTCACAAAACGGCAAGTCCGCAGGTTCCGGACCCTGGTGGCAGCTTTATGAAGAAGGCTTTGCCCAGCGAATCGAGGGCAAAATATGCAGCGAATATACCTGGCACCAGGCAGATGAGTTTATGGACAGCGACTGGCTTGAGTGGTGTCAGCGCCACAAAGGCTGGCTGGCAGCTGAATTTTTAAAAAGGGCAGGGGAAGCAAAATCCGTAGCTCCGTTATTCGGTTCGTGGTTTAATATAAACGGAAAAATTGAAACAGGATATTTCCTCGGGCATGAAGTCATCACGGAACTCGAAAAAAACATCAGTATAAAAGAAATCGCCCTGATTGACGATATTGAAGGATATTTAAAGCCGATATTAAAACAAATGATGCCATGATATAATAAAAATGTACCGTAGTAGCGATTGACATTATGTTGCGGAATTGCGTAAAATGTAACATCGGCTACCTGCAAAGGTGAGTAATGAAATTAGTAGTTGTTGGTTTCGGTCAGTGCGGCGGCAGAATCGCCGATGAATTCGCCCGTTTGAATAAAAGAGCC
>CAZRQP010000039.1:0-7964 GCA_964602315.1 uncultured Dehalococcoidaceae bacterium | reverse complement strand
TTCGAGCACGAGGTCACTACCGAGGAAAGGACAGTCTATAACGTGGCCACGTGCCTGAAGTCCAGCTACCTGGTAGCGGACGCCATATTCCTGGTGGATAACCAGCGGTATGTAATGAAAGACGCTTCGCTAATGAATAATCTGTCTAGGATAAACACGATGATTGTCCAGCCGTTCTTCAATCTCCTTTGCGCCGGCGAGGAAAAAAAGACGCGGTATATCGGTGCCAAAATTTTAGACGCCGGAGATATTATACAGACACTGGTAGGCTGGACAACGCTCGGCTACGGACGTTCGCAAACCGGGATATTCAAGAACATTTTCAGCGGCCCGCGAGACTTCCGCGATAAAGCCTCGGAAACCCAGCGCGGCATCCATGCCCTTGATGAAGCTATTACCGGCCTGTCCATCAAGTGCAATCCCCTGGAATCCAAGCGGGCGCTTTATCTCGTCTCCGCCCCAGCCAAGGAAATTAACGTGGACCTTATCAAAGACATGGGTACCTATATCAAAAACATGGCGCCGGAAGCCGTCATCAGGAGCGGTGATTACCCCCGTGAAAAAGGCAGTCTTGATGTAACCCTGATTCTCTCGGAGATGAGCGACGTGGAGAAAGTCAGGAGCTACTTCACCAAGGCAATCAATCTCATCGCGGAACTTAAGAAACGCCAGGAAGGCATAGTAAGCACACAGCGAGGGATTGATGTTTCCATTAAAGATATTCCCTCGCTGTTATAGCTCGATTATTCAGTTATAATTCCACAAGATTACTGCTTCGTCGGTAATATTTTACTTCCTAACCGCCCGAATACCTAATCCTACTCTTCACCGTAAACACTATCAGTCCGGTGCATTAAAACGTAAGCCGGATTTATTTATCATTTGGCTATCTTGGAATAAATCTGCCAGGCCTGCTCAATTGTCTCATCGCGCACCTGCCAGGCTTTCTCAACAGAGTTATCGCGTGTGTTGGCGGCTCTTTCGATAGCTCCTTCATAAGAACTGTTTGCCGCCTGTTCGGCTTTTTTATATTCTTCTTCAGCCTGTTGAACAGCCGCTTCACGAGAGCCGGCGGCTGCGGCTATCGCTTCTTCCCGGTCTTTCGACGCTTTAGCAACGGCGTTGGAGTAAGAGCGATTGGACTGCTGTTCCGCCCGGCGGTAGGCTTTTGCTACCTGCATTTCATTTTCATGATAAGCCTTGGCTACCTGCCGCTCGGCGTCCATGTAAGCGGCATAAGCCCTCTCGGCCTGACTCATTACTTCGTCAAGGGGGTTAGTAACGCGTTCTTCTTTCGGCTCTTCAACTTCGGCAGGAGTTACTTCGACATCTTTAGTTTTCTTCTTCTGGGTAGGCACCAGACACCTCCTTATAAAATCATGTATTTTTAAATAGGTTTACTATTCAGATTCTATTCAGTGCAAAGTATATTGCGCACTATTTAAAAAGTCAAGCAGATTTTCTCTTTACAATAAGTACTTATGTCCTTATTCTTTCGCAACTTAAGGGCACCCAAATCAAGACTAATCAGTCTTAATCACTCTCATCTTCTGCTTCTTCGTCATCAGGCTGTAATTTCTTGGCTTCATACATCTTGGAGAGCAATTCCAGGCGATCGGCTATCTTTTTCTTGGTTTCTTTAGGTGTCTCTTCAGGCAGCTCTTTGGCTTTTTCTTTCTGCGCCTTGCTGATTTTAGCCGCTTTATCCGACTTCCTTACGGCTTCCTTGAGAGTATCTATGGCAGCCATGGTATCCTCGACGCCGGATTCCCCGACCTCGCCCATCTTTTCCTTCGCTTTAGCAGTCGTTTTCTTCTCCAGTGCTCCAATTACGGGAGGCGCCTCTTTTTTACGACTCTTCTTCGGAGCCTCTTCTTCGGTTTCTTTAGACGTCTCGACCTTATCGACGGCAGCTTCGGCTCGGCTTACGGCATCCTGTAAAGCGGTAAGTTCTATGCCGGCGGCTTCACTGGCAACCCTGGTCGATGCCTCCGTAGCTTCCTTGACGGCTTTAACGGTCCTTTCCGCCGATTCCCTGGACGCCCTGATTAGAGCATCTGTAACTTCACGGGCCGCCTTTACTGCCGCTTCGGCCGTTTCTTTGGTCTCGCGGCTGATCTGTTCCGCCCGGGTGATAGCCACCTGGATTTCTTTTTCAGTTGATTCGGCCAGATTTCTGATAGAGGCAACGGTATTATCCATCGCCTCATGGACGGCGTTCAAAGCCTCTTCGGACGTCTCGCGCGCGGATTTGTTTGTTTCATTGGCAGTCTCCACTGCTTTTTCAGACTCCGCTTTTAATGTCTCAATAGCTTCACGCGCCTTACTGGCAGATTCTTCAACGGACGCCTGTGAAGTAGTTATCATTTCTTCAATTCTACTGATTATCTCACGGAACTCCCCGGTGGCGGATTCGGCCTTTTCTGTAGATTCCTTACCGATTGCTTCGGCCTTAGCAATAGCATCCTTCGATTCTGCTAACGTTTTTTCAGACGCTTCTTGAGCAGCCTGAATGGCAGCCTGAGCTGCTGCCTCCAGGGCGGCTAAGGTTTTCTTACCCTCTTCCTGTGCTTGAGTAACTGCTTCCTGTACCGTCTTCGCGGACTCATCAGCAGCTTTGGCACTATCGGTGCTGACCTGTTCCGCTTTGGTTATAGCCTCCTGGAATTTCCGGGCGGCTTCATCGGCGTTTTGTTTAGTTTCCTTACCAATGGCCTCGGCTCGTGCAGTAGCTTCCTGTGCCGTCTTGATAGCGGCTTCTGTAGTTGCTTTTGTTTCCTTAGCAACTTCATCAACCCTGCTGACCGTTTCCTGCGAGGCCTGCTTCGCCGCTTCAACCGCCTGCTTGGTCTCCTTGCTGATAGCTTCAACGCGATTCATCGTTTCCTGCGAAGCTCGCTGCGATGATTCAGCCACCTCGCGGGCAACCGTGCTGATGGTCTCCGCGCGCTTGGCGGCTTCCTCCGAAGCCCGGGCAGCCACTTCAGCGCTTTCCCGGGTGGACTTGCTGACTTTTTCCGCTTTCAGACTGGTCTCTTTAGCGGCTTTATTTGTGGCTTCGGCGGCATCCTTGGCTTCTTTAGCCATTCGTTCTGCCCTTGACGTTGCCTCCCTGGCAGCCTTTACAGAATCTTCGGACGCTTCCTTGACCGCCTTTACCGATGCTTCAGCCATACTCATGGCTTCTTGAGACGTTTCCTTTGCGGACTCCGCCGTTTTCTTGGCTTCGCGGCCTAATTCATCGATACGCGTTATTCCGTTTTGCGACAGCATCATGGCGGACTCGGCGGACTGCATAGCTTCCCGGCTGATTTTCTCCGCCCGGTCGATAGCCTCCCGGAAAGCTTTTTCCATAGCCTCAGTGGTCTGCTGGGGTCGTTTAGCCACCTCTTCGGCCTTCTTGATAGCTTCATTGGCAGCCTGCAGGGTCGCCGCCATGGCTTCCTTGGACTCTTTATTTATTTGTTCCGCCCGGTCGATAGCATCCTGAGCAGCTCTTGCCGCTTCCTCGGCAGCCGCTCTGGCTTCCTTGCCTATCTGCTCGGCGCGCAAAGCCGCCTCAATAGCGGTCTTGGTGGATTTCCCAGCCGCCTCCTTGGCAACCCGGCTCAAAGCTTCAGCCCTGGCTACCGCCTTTTCAAAGTCGGTTATATTATTTTCGACTTCTTCCTGTAATCCCGGGGACATTACCCTACTTTCTCAAGATACTACCGGTAATCAGCATAGACTATTATATTATCCAAGCGCCACTTTTTCAATCAGCACAAATTATTTATATTATTTTTAATGTGTATTTTACTGTTTTTGTGATTAAAAAAGTGACGCAATTGCGTAAATAAGGATTGACTTTCTCAAGTCATTGTGTTAAAAATAGCATAACTCTACTGAATGAGGTGAAAGATGAAATTAGTAGTTCTTGGCCTGGGACAATGCGGCGGTAGAATCGCTGATGAGTTTGCCCGGCTTAATAGTAAAGCCAAAGCCCGGCGCGGCATGACCATTATTACCGGCTGTTTTGCCGTAAATACAGATGCTGCCGACTTAAGCGGACTATCCAGCATCAGTAAAGACCACCGCCACCGCATCCTTATCGGCGCCCGCAAGACCGGCGGCCATGGCGTGGGTAAAATCAACGAACTGGGTGCAGAGATAGCCAAAGAGGATTCCGATAAAATTATCGAGAACCTCCGCAATACCAAGAAATTCTTCGAGACCGATGCTTTCCTGCTAATCGCCGGGACGGCTGGCGGCACCGGTTCCGGCGCCATTTCCGTAATTACCCAGCACCTTAAAGAACGCTATATTGACAAGCCGGTATGGAACCTGCTGGTCCTGCCTTTCGAGCATGAAGAGTCCACCGAGGAACGTACGGTATTCAATGTCGCCACCTGTCTCAAGTCCTGCTACTCGGTGGCCGATGCCGTTTTCCTGGTGGATAACCAGAGATATGTCAGGAAAGATTCATCGCTGCAGACCAACCTTTCCAAGATTAACAGCATGATTGCCGACCCGTTTTATAATATGCTCTGCGCCGGCGAAGAGAAAAAGTCCAAGTACATCGGCGCCAAGCTCCTCGATGCCGGCGATATCATCCAGACCGTAGTGGGCTGGACGGTTATCGGCTACGGCAAGACCACCGCGCCGCTGTTCAAACTGCCGGAGCTTCGGAGCGACTTCCGTAAGAAGGGCGCTGAAATCCAGAAGGGCATCCAGGCGATGGATGAAGCTATCAGCGAATTATCATTGAAATGCAATCCCGCCGACTCGCGCCGGGCTTTATACCTGGTCTCCGGACCGGCCAAGGAAATGAACATGGACATGATTAAAGAAATCGGCGACTACATGAGGGACATTGCGCCGGAGGCCATCATCCGCAACGGCGATTACCCGAGGGAAAGAGGCGTGGTGGATGTCACCGTGCTGCTCTCTGAGTTAAGCGACGTTGAAAAAGTCCGCGACTACTACCTGCGCTCCACCGACCTTATCCCCGAGTTCAAGAAACGCCAGGAGGAAACCGAGGACAAGCTTAAAGCGCTGGATGACGTATCCAAGGATATTCCGTCGCTGCTTTAAGAAATCGTTTAGTGATAGCGTCATTAAAGGGGGGTTAAAAAAGCCCCCCTTTTCTTTTTTAATAACAACAAAATGTTATCTAAAAACTCGACTTTTTCGCTTGGGTAATAAGGCGTTTTGGGGTATAATGAATCCATAATGGCTTCACAGGTATTCTACCGCAAATGGCGTCCGCAATCGTTGGGAGAAATCCTCGGGCAGGAGCACGTCACCAAGACTCTGCTGAACGCCCTCGCGAATGAAAAAGTCTCCCACGCCTATCTTTTCTGCGGCCCGCGGGGCACCGGCAAAACGACCACTGCCCGCGCACTCGCCAAGGCGGTGAACTGCCTGACTAACGGCAAGGGCGATTCCTGCAACACCTGCGAGATGTGCCAGGCCATCGCCGAGGGCAGGGCGCTCGACGTTATCGAAGTGGACGCCGCCAGCAATACGGGCGTGGACGATATCCGTAACCTGCGCGAAAAGGTGAACTACGCCCCCAACCAGGCGCGTAAAAAGGTCTATATTATCGATGAAGTCCACATGTTGAGCACCAGCGCCTCCAATGCCCTGCTGAAAACGCTGGAAGAGCCGCCGCCGCACGCCATCTTCATCTTGGCGACCACCGAAGCGCATAAACTCCTGCCGACCATCCTCTCGCGCTGCCAGCGTTTCGATTTTCACCGCTATTCGCTGGATGACATGTTAAAGGTACTCTCTAACGTATGCGAGGGCGAAGGCATTACCGCCGAGCCGGAAGCGCTTAAGCTAATCTCCAGGGCGGCAACGGGCAGCCTGCGGGACGCGCTGAATCTTTTACAGCAGCTAAACACTTCCTACGGCAATGACATTAAGCTCCAGGATTCGCAGGCCCTGCTGGGCATTTCCGGCGACCAGCGCTCCCGGGAACTGGTCGGCCATATCATCGCCAAGGACGCTACCGCCGGGATAAACACATTGAACAATGTCAATAATGACGGACTGGACCTGCGGCAGTTCCACAGAGAAGTAGTTGACTTTTTACGACTGCTTCTGCTGGTCAAGACCGGCTCCGGCGAGTCGCTGGAACTTACCGCCGAGGATATTAAAGAGCTCAAGGAACTGGCTGATAAAGCCTCCCTTTCGCAAATCTTGAAAGCCGTCAAGCGCTTCGGACAGCTTGAATTAAACATTGATAATTACTCCACCCTGCCGCTGGAACTGGCAATCGTCGATGCTACCCTCCCGGATGAAGAAGTCCGGGCAGAGCCCGTCCGCAAAGCAGCACCCGAACCGGCCGCTAAAAAAACGGCGGCGCCTAAAGTCTCATCCTCTCCCCCCGAGCCAAAGCCGTCCCGACCGGAGGAGAAAAAGACCCCCGCTCCAGAGACACCGCCAGAATCTAGTCCCCCTGTAGCCAAAACACAACCTCCGCCAGAATCCAGCCAACCCGCCGCCGAAACGCCACCCGAAACCAAACCCGAGCCGGCAAAAGCGGATAATGACGCTATCACGAACGGCGGCCCTATAGAGCAGCTGCAGGGGCAATGGAATAAAATGATCAACGATGCACCGGACGGCATGAGCAGGACTCCGGCGGCAGCGCTGCTGCGGAGCGCCCGGCCCAAAGAAATAACGGATGATGTTTTGGTGTTATCTTTTAAATATCCGATGCATAAAGAAAATATGGAGAAATTGGAAAATCAGAAGATGGCCGAGAAAATCGTCAGCAGCTTCATGGGCCGTTCCTGCAAAGTACGCTGCCTTTACGAGCACGAAAACAACCACCTGGTAAAAGCGGCTTTAAGGATGGGCGGGCAGGTCATCGATACGGAGGGAACACATGAATAAATTCATGATGCAGCAGGCACAGAAGCTCCAGGCGCAGCTGGCAAAAGCGCAGGAAGAACTGGCCAATCTTAATGTAGAGGCAAGTTCCGGCGGCGGCATGGTGACCGTGGTCATGAACGGCCAGATGCATATACAGTCGGTTAAAATCTCTAAAGAAGTGGTCAATCCTGAAGAAGTGGAAATGCTGGAGGACCTGGTGCTGACCGCCGTGAAAGAGGCGCAGACCAAGGCGCAGGAAGCCGCCGCGCAGAAAATGGGCGGCCTTACCGGCGGACTGAAAATACCCGGCTTGACGTAAAAGGAGATTCAGTGTCGAAAGAAAAACCTGCTGTCCCCGCCACCGACGCTATCGGAAAGCTCGTGCAGGAGTTTTCCAAACTGCCCGGCATCGGGCCCAAGAGCGCCCAGCGTATTACCTTCCACCTGCTCCGCTCCCCGGAAGAAAAAGCTGAAGAACTCGCCGAGGCACTCACTTCTTTAAAACAGCGGGTCAACCTCTGCTCCATCTGCTGCAACGTCACCGAGAGTGACCCCTGCCCTATCTGCCGCAACAGCCAGCGTGATGCCGCCACGGTCTGCATCGTCGAGCAGCCGCAGGACATCCTGGCTATAGAGCACACCGGCGCTTATAAAGGTCTTTATCACGTCCTCCACGGCGCCATTTCCCCCACCGAGGGTGTCGGCGTCGATGACATCCGCACGCGGGAACTCCTGGCCCGACTCGATAACAACAGCGTCAAAGAGGTCATCCTGGCCACCAACACCAACATGGAAGGCGAGCAGACCGCCATGTACCTCTCCCGCATTATCGCCCCCCTCGACATTAAGGTCACCCGCCTTGCCCGCGGCCTCCCTTTCGGCACCGAGCTTGAGTACGCTGACGACATGACGCTTACCAGGGCGCTGGAGGGCAGGCAGGAATTTTAAACCCCCGGAAATTTACTCAGGAGATAAATCATGTCCTGGATACCATCCTTTGAAATCGGCGTCTGGAACGCCTGGCTTTTCATGATTGTTTACCCCCTGCAGTGGCTGGCGGTGATTGTTGTCCCCAAACACATCGCCGAGAGGACCAGCCA
>CAZRQP010000038.1:0-12361 GCA_964602315.1 uncultured Dehalococcoidaceae bacterium | reverse complement strand
TACCAGCCCCTTTCCAGAATCATGTTCACGATTGTAGCGCAGTCGCCGCCGAGCGTATCGGTCATGCCGATTTTGGCGTCCGGCACCTGGTTGTCAGGTTCCATTTCGCCTCTTAATTGCCTGGCGACTTCATAGACCTGCCCTGCCCCCGTCGCCCCGATGGGGTGCCCCTTGGCTTTAAGTCCGCCGGAGGGATTGACGGCTACCTTACCGCCGATATCCGCATCGCCCTTTTCCCAGGCTTCGCCCGACTTGCCGTATTCGAAGAATCCGAGGCTCTCGGAGGCAATCAGGCTGGCGATGCTGAAGCAGTCGTGCAGCTCGCAGAGGTCGATGTCCTGCGGCTTACGTCCGGCCATCTTATATGCCTGCTGCGATGATATTTCACGCGACCGTATGCGCGGCAGGAAGTCCTTCTGGTTGATAAGCGGGCCGCAGGAAGACTGCCCCGTCCCGGTGATATAGACGGGCTTTTTAGTAAGCTTTTTAGCGACCTCTTCCGAGGCCAGCACCACGGCGGCGCCGCCGTCGGAGAAGGGACAGCAGTCGTGCAGGGTGAGGGGGGAGCAGACCATAAAGCTACTGAGCACTTTTTCCACGGTCATGTCCGCGTTCTTACCGAAGAACTGCGCCCTGGGGTTGATGCTGCCGTGCTTGTAAGATTGTATGGAGACTTTGGCCATTTGCTCACGCAATTTATCGAGAGGGACATTATATGTTTTGGAGTAGAGGTAGGTCAGCATGGCGAAGACCCCCGGGAAAGTTATGCCGGAAGGGAACTCGTAGCGGGAATCGCTGAACATGGCGAAGGTACGCGTCGCCATGCCCGTACCCATCGTGGCTGCTCTTTCGATGCCCCCCGCCAGGACGATATCGTAATAGCCGGAAGCCACCCACATGAAGGCGTCCCTGACCGCCATGCTGGCGGAAGCGCAGGCGCCCTCGTAGCGGTTGGTCGGTATGTACATACAGCCGATATTCTCTGCGGCGTAAGACGCCACCATCCCCTGCCCCTCTTCGAAGTCGCCCAGCGCGTTGCCGAGAAACAGGGCCTTGATGTCCTTTGGCTTCAGGTTGGACCCCTCAATGGCGTCTGTTGCCGCCTCGGCAAAAAGCTCGACCTGCGTCTTGTCCTGGGGCCCGCTGAACTTCGTCTGACCCACGCCGACCACAGCCACTTTTTTCATGCCGTCCTCCTCGTTACAGTATTGGAAAACATTTTTAGATTACCGTTTTTAAGCTATGGGTGTCAAACGGGGGGCACGGTTTCACAGGGGATTGGTTATAATGTCCTGATGCCTGGAATTTCTTAAAAATCAGGTATCGGCGGGGTGGTGGACTTGTGAGTGCTGGCAGCCCGCATCCCCTCGATGCGTTTTTTCAGTTCGTCCGGCGCCCTGCCCGTCAGTATGTAGTCGTCCAGCGCCTCGTAGGTAAAGCCCATTTCATCCTCGTCCGTTTGCCCCGCCCACAGCCCTGCAGACGGCGCTTTTTCGATGATTTCAGTCGGGATTTTCAGGAAGCGGGCCAGCTCCCTGACCTCTTTTTTCACCAGTTTGCCCAGCGGCAGGAGGTCAACGCCGGAATCGCCGTGCTTGGTGAAATAGCCCACCGTCATTTCGCTGCGGTTGCCGGAGCCCACTACCAAATATTGCAGCTGGTTGGCAGTGTAATAGAGCGTTATCATGCGCAGTCGGGCCTTGAGATTTGCCCGCGCCAGCTGCGTCAAAGACCTTTCCGGCTTGAAGTCCGGCAATACCTTTAAATACTCGTCATAAATATCGTCAAGGACCGCCGTTTTTACAGGTATGGAGAACTGTTCCGCCACCAATAAGGCGTGCTCTTTATCCTTTTCGCTGCTGTGGCAGGGCATTATCAGTCCCAGCGTGTTTTCCGGGAAAGCCCTGATGCACAGCGCCGCCAGAACCGCCGAATCGAGTCCCCCGCTCATCCCCAGCACCGTCCCTTTGCACCCAGCCGCCAGCACCTTATCTTTAATCCAGTCGGACAGTTTCTTAGCCATCAACTCCGCGTCCATGTACCGCTCCTTTTGGCGCGCTTTGTTTCCGTAGTATACTTACTAATAGTTTATAGTTTTGCGGGTCTTAATACAATGCTTACCGATGTTATCCTGAAAAATGCCAACGTTGTCACCATGGATGCGGCCAAGCCGCGCGCCGAGCTGGTGGCCGTATCCGGCGACTCCATATTTTACGTCGGTGATAATGCGGAACTGGAGAGGCTGACCGGCCGTTCAACGAAGGTAATCGACGGCGGCGGCAGGACGGTCGTGCCCGGCTTTAACGATGCCCACCTGCATCTCTTTTCCTTCATCAGAAAGATGATGAGCATCGACCTCTCTCCGGCGTGCGTACGCTCCGTCGAGGATATCAAAAAGGCCGTCCGCAAGAAAGCGCAAGCCACCCCGCCCGGCGCCTGGATTAGCGGCACCGATTATAATGAGTTTTACCTGGAGGGCGGGCACGTGCCTACACGATGGGACCTGGATGAGGTCGCTACCGACCACCCCGTCGTTTTAAGTCACCGCTCCCTGCACGAATGCGTGCTTAACTCGCTGGCGCTTGAGCTGGCAGGTATCACTAAAGATACACCGGAACCCCCCGGCGCGCGCATCGAGCGGGACTTAGAGACCGGCGAGCCTAACGGTATCCTTATCAACATGCTTGACTATATCCGCGGCAAGGTCATGCCGCCTTTTAGCGACGCGGAGATGGCGGAGGGGGTCGCCCTGGCGGACAGCTATTTCATCTCGCACGGCATTACGTCGTTTCAGGAGGCGACCATTAGCAACGACCTTACCCGCTGGGAGAGGATTTGTGCTTTAAAGCTGAATAATGATTTGCACAGTCGAATTACCATGATGGCCGGCGCGCCGTACTGGCAGAAATTTAAGAAAAAGGGACTTAAGACCGGCTACGGCGATAACCTGATGCAGCTCGGCGCCGTTAAGATTATGCCTGACTTTTATCCCGAGCAGTCGGAGATGAACCGGCTGGCTTTGGATTGCCACGAGGCAGGTTTTCAAGTGGCCTTCCACGCCGTCGATGAAGAAACGGTAGCCGCCGTTATTACTGCCCTTGAGTATGTTGATAAAAACTCCCCGGTAAAAACCAGGCGCCACCGCATCGAGCACTGCGGCGAATGTCCTCCCGCTCTCATGGAACGGATAAAGAAGCTGGGGGCTGTAATTGTTACCCAGCCACCCTTTATCTACTACAGCGGCGAGCGCTACCTGGCAACCGTCCCGCAGAGTCAACAACCCTGGCTCTACCGCATTAAGTCGCCCCTGGAGGCCGGTATAGTGGTCGCGGGAAGCTCGGATACCCCGGTCGTCCCCGCCGACCCCCTGGTGGGCATTTACGCCGCGGTGACACGGCAGGCAGAAAACGGACAGGTGCTTTTACCGGAGGAAAGCATCACGGTGGAGCAGGCACTCGCGCTCTATACAGTGAATGCTGCCTATACCTCGTTTGAAGAGAAAACCAAGGGGTCGATTACGCCCGGAAAGCTGGCGGACATGGTTGTCTTAAGCGGCGACCCCACCCGTGTGCCTCCGGAAAAGATAAAAGATATTAAGGTTGAAATGACTATCATCGGTGGGGAGGTGGTCTGGGAAGGCTAAGTCGAGCCTATTGCGGTGGCGGTGGCGTTCTCGCGTGAGTGCGACAGGCTAACGTCGATTTCTTTGATTCCCAGTTTTTCCGCCTGCTTTTTCGCCCGTCCATTGAGCTTTATCAGGGGCTTGCCGGTGGGGTGGTAAAGCGTCTCGATTTCCCGCCAGGCCACGCCGCGGTTGCCCGTTCCCAGCAGCTTCATCACCGCCTCTTTGCTGGCGAAGCTCGCCGCCAGAGAGTGCGCGCGGTGGCCATACAGGCGCAGTTCATCTCCGGTAAAGACCCGATTTAAAAAGCGGTCGCCCCAGCGCGCGATGGCTTTACGGATGCGCTCGATTTCTATAATGTCCGTGCCGATGTGGTGCTGCATATTCACGGTCTATCTTACCCTTTTTTCAGCTCATTGAGAAGGTCGGCGGTAAGCTTTTTCAGCAGGCGCTGCGACGGTTTATCGAGGAGGGATGTGTAAAGGGGGGTCAGGGAGATATGGCCCCGCAGGACGGCCTGTATATCCGTGCCCTCGGCATCGGTCCCGACTAGCCTTTCACGCACGAGGCGGTACCGCTTGACGGAACCCTCCGTCTCTTCCGTAACGGTGTTGATATGGCTGGAGCGGGCCAGGCGGGTCAGCTTTAGCGCCGCTATTTCTCCCAGCGGCAGGTCCGGTACATTAAGGTTAAAGAATATACGGGGGAAATCTTCCACGGCTATCCTCTGCACGAGCGCGGCCGCTACCCGCGCGCCGGCATCAACGCTCGGCTGGCTGAATTTAAAAGAGGAAGAGGAAACCGATAGTGCGGATAAGCCGCGGGTATAGCCCTGCATGGCGGCACCAACCGTCCCGGAAATGAAGACGTCTTCTCCATAGTTAGGGCCGGGATTGATGCCGCAAACGACTACATTCACCTCCGGCACCAGTTTACCATGGCCGAGGATAATACAGTCGCTGGGTGTGCCATCAACCTGGAAGGTGGGAACATCGGGAAAAGGGGAGGCGTATTCTTGGACGTGGAGAGGGCGGAATAAAGATACCGCCGTGCCGATAGCGCTTCTCTCGCCATCGGGCGCCACAACAGCTACATCGCCGATTTTCTTCAGCTCTCTAACAAGCGTCCAGAGTCCGTCGGCATGCACGCCGTCGTCGTTAGTTACCAGTATTTTCATAGTATTACTTACGCTTGTAGTTTATCACGGCACGGAGTTTCCTATCAAAAATTCTATTTCCCTGCTTATATCATATCTAAAATTTTGGAGATTTCAGGTACTTTTCAGGTATAATAGGGATATGTTGATAGTCGCCTGTGTCAAGCAGGTCCCGGATACCACCCAGGTCAAGGTGGACCCCGAAACCGGCACTCTCATTCGAGAAGGTGTGCCTTTTATCATGAACCCCTATGATACCCATGCCCTGGAGGAAAGCCTGCGCCTTAAAGATAAGTACGGCTTCCGCGTGGCCGTGATTTCCATGGGGCCTCCAAACGCCGAAGTTACTCTAAGGAAAACTCTTGCCCTCGGCGCCGATGAAGCGATTCTCTTAAGCGACCGCGTTTTCGGCGGGGCGGATACTCTAGCGACGAGCATGGTCTTGACCGGTGCTATTAAAAAGCTGGCGGAAAGAGAGGAACTAGCCATCGTCATGTGCGGCCGCCAGACCATCGACGGGGATACCGCGCAGGTAGGCCCCGGCATCGCCGCGCGCCTGGGGTGCTCGCAGTTAACTTTGGTTGACCGCATTGAAGAGGTAGATATAAAAGCTAAAAAGGTCAAGGTAAGGCGTAAGCTGGAGGGCCGCCATGAGGTCGTCAGCGCCCCACTCCCCGCCATGATTGCCGTGCTGCGGGAAATCAATAACCCCCGCTATCCCACTGTCCCCATGCGCCTGACGGCGGAGGACGCCTCCATCGTCCTCTGGGACAACAAGGTAATGCAGATGGACGAAGCTAAAGTTGGGCTTAAAGGTTCGGCTACATGGGTGCGTAAGATATTTTCCCCGGAAAGGGCTAAAGGCGAAATAATCGGCGGTGAGACCGATAAACCGGAGGACTCCGCTAAACTGTTAATAACAAAGATGATTGAAAAAGACCTGTTGTCACTGTAGATAAGATGGCAAAAGAACCGAAGAAAATTAAGCGACCCCGCGGCACTGTCCGGCTCATTCCCGGCAAGTGCATCGCCTGCGGCGCACGCTGTCAGGCCGAATGCAAGTTCGATGCTATCACCATGAACGAGAATGGCGAGCCGATTATCGACCTTGAAAAGTGCACCCGCTGCCAGAGATGTATCAAAGTGTGCCCAGTCGAGGCGATTGAAATTTATTACACCCCGGAAGAGCAGAAAATCCTCGATGAACTGGCCAAGCAGAAAGCCGCCAAACCCAAACCCGAGCCCGAGGAAGAAAAAGAAGACCCCCGCCTGGCGAAGCTCAAGGAATACAAAGGCGTCTGGGTCTTTACCGAGCACACCGAGGGCAAACCCGCCGAGGTCTCCTGGGAGCTGCTGGGGGTGGGCGCCGACCTTGCCAAAGCGCGCAACGTCGAGCTTTGCTCCGTCGTAATCGGGGAAAAAGTGGACCATCTCTGCAACGAGGCTTTTACTTACGGCGCGTCTAAAGTGTATCTGGTTGACGACCCCGTTTTTCACTACTACCGCACCGAGAGCTATTACAAGGCGTTCTGCTATTTAATAGAGAAATACAAGCCGGAAATCGTGCTCATTGGCGCTACTGGCCTGGGAAGGGACCTGGCGGGGGCTGTTGCCACCAGTCTCCAGACCGGCCTTACCGCCGACTGCACCGGGCTTTCCATCGATGATAAAGGATTTTTATTGCAGACCCGTCCCGCGTTCGGGGGCAACATCATGGCGACGATTCTCACGGAGTTTACCCGACCCCAGATGTCCACAGTGCGTCCCCACGTCATGCCCCTCCCCGCTAAAGACGCCTCCCGCAAAGGTACGATTATACGTGAGAAAGTGCCGCTAAAAGAGGAGGATATCGCCGCCAAGGTACTGGAAATCATCGGCGATGAAAAGCTCGATTCGGTTGACGTAGCCGCGGCAGATATAATCATCTCCGGCGGGCGCGGCATGTGCAACACGGAAAATTATAAGATTCTCCAGGAGCTTGCCGACGAGCTCGGCGGTGTTGTCGCCTGTTCACGCGCCGCCGTGGAAGCCGGCTGGATGCCCCTGGAAAGGCAGGTAGGGCAGACCGGCAAGACCGTCCGACCCAAGATATACTTCGCGGTCGGCATCAGCGGCGCCATCCAGCACCTGGTCGGTATGCAGGATTCTGATACCATAATCGCCATCAACCGCGATAAACAGGCGCCCATTTTCGAGGTGGCTACCTTCGGCATCGTCGGCGACCTCTTTCAGGTGATACCGGCCATTACCGCATACGTGCGGGAGAGGCGCAAGCAGAAAGCAGGCAAGGCAGGATAAATATGACCGCAACAGTAATAACATTTATAATAGTGCTCATCCTGGCTTTAGCCTTCTTTGCGTACAGCTGCTACCAGCGTTTCGGGCTGGTCCTCAAAGGCAAACCGGACAACAGGTTTAACGCCATCGGCAAGCGCCTCGGGAACATGCTCTTTTACGCCTTCGGGCAGAGGCGCGTCGTCAAAAAGCCCTTCGGCATCAACCACTTCGTGCTGTTCTGGGCTTTCATGATTCTGCTGATTTCAAATACTGAATTTCTGCTTAACGGCCTCGCGCCGGATACAATCAGCTTCTCGCTGTTGCCGGACGGCGCTTATTTTACTTTGGCTTTAATTTTCGATATAATGTCGCTCCTGGCGCTTATCGCCGTCGTCCTGGCTATTATCAGGCGCTTTACTTTCCCCCCTCCCTACACCGAGGCTAGAAGCAGCGACGCCTTCATCATTCTAGGGCTGGTGGCCGGCCTGATGATTGCCTTCTTCGGTATGAACGCCTGTGAAATCGCCGCCGGCACCGATAGGGCAGGGGTATGGATGCCCGTCGCCAACTGGGTCGCCTCATGGCTGCCGTCGGGCGCTAGCGGACTGGATACCGGCGCGCAGGTCTGCTGGTGGATTCACGCCGTGATTCTGCTGGCTTTCCTGAATTACCTGCCTTACAGCAAGCACATGCACGTGCTTACATCTATCCCCAACTGCTTCTTCAAGGCCCTGGAAAAGGTTAAGACCCAGTCCCGCGAGGAGTTCAAGAAGGGCAATACCTTCGGGGTGGGGGAGGTGGAAAACTTTAGCTGGAAGGGCCTGTTCGATTCCTATTCCTGCACCGAGTGCGGCCGCTGCTCGGATGCATGCCCGGCCACATTCACAGGTAAGCCGCTCCAGCCACGCCTGGTGATACATGACATAAAGATGAACCTGTTGAAAAACGCAGACAAAGACGGGCACAAAGAGCTGCCGTTAATCGGGGTTGAAGGGGAGGGGAGCGTTAAAGAAGAGGTCATCTGGGAGTGCACCACCTGCGGCGCCTGCATGGAGGTCTGCCCGGTCTTTATCGAGCATGTTCCCCGAATCGTAGATATGCGACGCTATATGGTGGAGACGAAAGCAAAATTCCCGGAAGAACTGCTGCTGCTTTTCGAGAACATGGAGCAGCGCAGCAATCCCTGGGGCATCGCCCCCGCCGAGCGCACTAAATGGTCGGCGGACATTGACGTTAAGCCATTCGAGGCCGGCAAAACGGAATACCTTTTCTACGTGGGCTGCGCCGGCGCCCTGGACGCACGCAACCGCCATACCACCATCTCCCTGGCGAAAATATTCGATAAGGCGGGCATTTCCTGGGGGACTCTGGGTCGGGACGAAATGTGCTGCGGCGACAGCCTGCGACGTCTTGGCAACGAGTATGTCTTTGAGAAAATGGCGCAGGCGAACATCAAGATGTTCGCGGAAAAAGGCGTGAAGAAAATCATCACCCAGTGCCCGCACTGCTTCAGCACTCTTAAGAACGACTACCGCCAGTACGGCGTCGAACTGGAGGTCGTCCACCATACGGAATTTATATATCAATTAATCCAGGAGGGCAGGCTTAAGCTTAAGTCGGACACGGATTTGGGCAAGATAATTTACCACGATTCCTGTTACCTGGGCCGGTACAACGGCATCTATGAGGCGCCCCGCCGCATCATTGCCTCCGCCACCGGCAGCGCCCCTCTGGAGATGGAACGCAACCGCGAAAATGGCTTTTGCTGCGGGGCCGGCGGCGGACGCATGTGGATGGAGGAAAAAGAGGGCAGTCTTATCAACGTCGCCCGGGTGGAGGAAGCACTGAAGAAGCAGCCGGACACCGTCTGCGTTGCCTGCCCCTACTGCATGACCATGTTCGATGACGGACTTAAGGATAAAGAGGCTTCCGATAAGGTGCGCGTCCTCGACCTTGCGGAAATCGTCGCTAATGCCCTGCCGGACGAGTAAAAAAAGGGATTAATTAAGGTTGAATACAATTCCCGCCTGGTAATATAATGACAATAGAGTGTGTAACCAGGGTCCTAATACCGTAGGATGGTTGGCATTGTCGCGTAACTATTTCTTTCCTGTTATATATCTCCGATTCCACAAAGGGTATATAATAACGCTTGGAAACAGAGGTTATCGAGAAAGGAGTTGGTCCTGATGGTTAAAGAACTACCCGTAATTTATCTTCAAGCGGCTGCCTGCAGCGGCTGTGCCGTTTCCATGTTGAATTCGGCCAGCCCCACTATCAAGAATATACTAATCGACCAGATAACTCCCGGCGTGCATATTAATCTCAAGTTTCACCCGGTTATCATGGCCGCCGCTGGAGACCTGGCTCTCCAGGTGATGGAGGACACCGTCAAACGGCAGAAAGGCGAGTATGTCCTGGTTGTTGACGGTGCTATACCCACAGCCGACGGCGGTATTTACAGTGTCATCGGCGAGCGTAACGGAAAGCCTGTTCCCGTGATGGAAAGGCTAAAGGAGCTTGCCGCCGATGCGATGGCCGTTATCGCCCTGGGTACCTGCGCTGCCTTCGGCGGTATTCCCGCCGCCCCGCCCAACCCTACCGGATGTAAATCCGTGCAAAAAGTCCTCGAAGCCAGCGGTATAAAAAAACCCCTCATCAATGTTCCCGGCTGTCCACCCCACCCCGACTGGTTCGTGGGGACGGTGGCCGGAATTATCCTTAACGGGCTACCCAAGCCGGAGGAGCTGGATGACTTCCTGCGTCCCAAGGCTTTCTACGGCAAGCTGGTCCACGAGAACTGCCCCCGCCGCGCCTATTTTGACGAGGGCAAGTTTGCCAAGAAATTCGGCGATGAGGGCTGCCTGTATGAACTCGGCTGCAAGGGCCCCATCACCCATGCGGACTGCCCCCTGCGACACTGGAACAGCGGCACCAACTGGGTAATCGGCGCAGGCGCTCCCTGCAACGGCTGCACCCAGCCCGAGTTCCCCAATGAGACGGCTCCATTCTATGAGAAGCTTGTTGATGTTGACCTGCCGGTGGTCGGGGCTTACTGGGCTAACAAGGAGGCGAATGATGACTAAAATCGTTATCGACCCCGTAACCCGAATTGAGGGCCATTTGAAATTGGAATGCACCGTGGAAAACGGCGTTGTTAAGGACGCCCGCGCTACGGGCACTCTCTTCCGGGGAATAGAATTGATCCTTAGAGGCCGCGACCCGCGTGACGCCCAGGTAATTACGCAGCGTATCTGCGGCGTCTGCCCGCAGTCACACGGTATCGCCTCTGCTTTAAGTCTTGACAGCGCCTTCGGCATCGCCGATAAGATTCCGGATAATGGCAGAATTATACGTAACATGATTCACGGCGCGCACGTCATCCAGGACCATATCCTTCACTTCTACCACCTGGCCGCCCTGGACTACGTTGACATCACCGATGTCGCCAAGTATGAAGGCAATGATTCGCAGCTGAACAGTGTCAAGGACTTCATCGGCCGCGGCGCTTTAGAACCTTTCCTCCCCCGCTATGAAGGCGATTACCGCCTGACTCCGGAGGTTAACCAGCAGGCGGTAGCCCACTACGTGAAGGCGCTGGAAATGCGCCGCATCGGACATGAAGCAGTTGCTATCTTCAGCGGTAAGGTCCCTCACAGCGTCGGTGTTGTGCCCGGCGGCGTGACCTCCATACCCACCGCCGATAATATCCTGGCTTATATCTGGAAAATCAAAATCCTCCAGGATTTCATCAATAATGTATATATCCCGGATGTCCTCGCCGTGGCCGGCGCCTACATGGACTATGCGGAAATCGGCGTTGGCTGTAAAAACCTGCTTTCCTACGGCAGTTACGACCTCGACGGCAAGAGCCCGGACTACTCCACGCGCAAGCGACTCTTCAAGCAGGGCACCGTCGGCGCCGATCTCAAGGTAGGAACTCTCGATACATCCAAAATTACCGAGCAGGTTAAGCATTCCTGGTACGAGGATGCTACCTCTGACCGACACCCCTCGAAGGGCGATACCAAGCCGCAGTACGGCAAGAAAGACGCCTACTCATGGTCCAAATCACCCCGCTACGACGGCAAGGTCTATGAGGTGGGGCCTTTGGCACGCATTGCCGTGACCTACGCCAAGGGCGACCCCAAGATGAAGGAAATGGTCGAGGGTTCACTTAAGGCGCTGAAAGCCGGCCCCTCCGTTCTTTTCTCGGTGCTGGGCCGCCACCTGACGCGGGCGCTATCCGCCAAGTTTATCGTGGACTCGCTGGAAGGCTGGGCGCTTCAACTAAAGCCGGGCCAGCCCGCTTACGTGGAACACGAACTCCCGGAAGAAGCTGTTGGCATGGGCATCGTCGAAGGCGCCCGCGGCGCTCTGGGACACTGGATTGAAATAAAAGATAAGAAAATCGCCAACTACCAGGCGGTCGTCCCCACCACCTGGAACATATCTCCGCTGGACGATAAAGGACAGCACGGGCCTGTCGAGCAGGCGCTTATCGGCACGAAAGTCAAGGACGAGAAGAACCCCTTTGAGCTCGTCCGCATCGTGCGCGCCTTCGACCCCTGCATTGCCTGCGCCGTGCATTGCGTAACCCCTAAAGGTCGAGACCTCGGCAAGTTCAGGATAGTGTAGGTATGAAGGAGGAGAGATGATTTTATCGGAACAAAAACCCTTCGATGAAATAATCGCCTATCTGGAGAAAGATAAGAACGTCTTTATCGTGGGCTGTAACGGCTGCGCCGAGTCATCGGGCAGCGGCGGCCCCAAACAGGTGGCGGAAATGAAGGAAAAGCTGACGAAGGCAGGCAAGAACGTTACCGGCACGAAGTCTGTTGATTTCCTCTGCAACAAAGCCCTTATAAAGTCGGAACTCAAGGCTAGAGTCGACCAGCTTAAAGCCGCCGACGCCGTGCTGGTGATGACCTGCGGCATCGGTATTCAGTGCGTGGCAGCGGCTATTAATAAGCCCGTTTACCCGGCCTGCGATACCGTCAACCTGGGCGGCTCGCGAGGTGAGTGGGAAGGCAGCGAGCGCTGCTACGAGTGCGACCAGTGCCTCTTGTACCATACCGGCGGTATTTGTCCCCTCACCGCCTGCACCAAGGGCCTGATAAGCGGGGCCTGTGGAGGGGCGAAAAATGGCAAATGTGAGGTTTCTCCGGACCGCGACTGCGGCTGGGAGCTGATTTACAATCGACTCAAAGAGCGAGGGCAGCTACATCTCCTGGCGGATATGATAAAGCCACTCGACCACAGGAAAATTGCGCCCCGCCCGGAGATGATGTCCACACCGCGCTACG
>CAZRQP010000037.1:0-12483 GCA_964602315.1 uncultured Dehalococcoidaceae bacterium | reverse complement strand
CCGCATTTCAATCTTAGAGGCAAGCCCGGGGAAACGCTTATCGAGGAGGGAGACGGCTAAATCGGCGATTTTTTCTTTTTCCGCTTTATATTTTTCCGGCTCTTTGTATAATTTTTCCCAGTAATCGTAGTCGGTATCGAACTGGGTGATTAACACGGTCTTGCCTTCCGGAGCCATAGCGGGGTCGTAGCTGTAAGTACGCACGTCAAGTCTTTGGCGTTCCTTGCCGGCAACGGTTATGGGAGTCTCAAGCGGGAAGGACAGGCCGGATACGGAAGGGGGGATTTCGTCAAAGCGGCCCGCCACGCCCAGTCCGATGTAAACCAGGGGCGAGAAGAGCTTGGGATTATCGTACCGATTTTTTATGGCGTCATCGACGTATTTCCCCTCGAGCATATCGAAAATGGTGGTGCGGCCGTCTGCGGCGGACACAACCCAGTCGGCGCGGTGTTCCGTGCCGTCGGCCAGTTTTATACCGACCGCTTTATCGTTCTCGACCAGTATTTTATCCACTTTTGCCTTGAGATGGATTTCTCCACCCAGGGCCCGGTAGCGCTCTTCAAGGAAGCGGACAAGCTCGAGGGCGCCGCCCAAAACGTAACCGGCTGCTTTAGCGTGCTGATAGCCGAGAACCCAGAGGATCATCATCATAGGCAACTGGTCGCCGCCGAAAGCGGAGGTTAGCGATTGGCGCAGATAGGGGTTCTTGATGCGCTTGAAGAAATCGCCGGCGGATACCTTCAGCCATTTATTCATAAGCATTAACTCGGGCAGCATCTTCACTGCCTTGATTTTACCCAGCCAATTATTAAGCTCGGAGGGTTTATCAACGGGCATATCCATGCGGGAGAAGTCGCGAATTCCCTTAGTTAATTCCCTGATAAAGTTTTTATCTTCCGGGGCAAGCTCCAGCAAATACTGCTCAAAGCGGTCGGCATCGCAGTAAACATTGAAGATTTTGCCGTCTTTGTCTTCAAAGCTTGAATGCAACTCGTGGTTGTAGATTTTCCAGTTCTGCGCGGCGCCGAGTTCTTCCCAGAGCTTGTGGAAGTTGTTTTTGGGACCGGTGCCTACCAGCCAGTTCATGGCGCCGTCGATGGTGTAGCCCTTGCGCTTCCAGGCAGTGCAGACGCCGCCGGCGATATCGTGCATTTCAAAGATAGAAGTCTTGTAGCCGTTCATGCGCCCGTAGCAGCCGGTCGCAAGTCCCGTAAGCCCCCCGCCGATGATGATTATAGATTTTTCCATTGCCATCTCCTCCATGGATAGTAACTGTCAATGAAGGCATTATATCAAAAAAGCAGATGTGATACTATACGGGTGGAAAAATATTTTTTCGGGGGGCAAGTGATGAAAGGATATAAATTCGTTTTAATAGTAGGCGCTGTTTTTCTGGCGGTCTCGGCGATATTGTATTTAATTCATTACCAGGTTTTCCATGACACGCACCATATCTACATCTTTCTCCTGCACGACTTTGCCTTCCTGCCGATAGAGGTGTTCCTGGTGGTGGTGGTTATCGAGCGGTTTATAACGCGGCGCGAGAAACGGGAAATGCTTTATAAGCTGAACATGGCGATAGGGGCTTTCTTCAGCGAAATCGGCAACTACCTGCTGGGCGACCTCCTGAAAAACTTTAAAAACCGGGAGGACATCTCACGCAATCTGAATATCAACAGCGACTGGACACAGAAGGACTTCAAACGGGCTACCGACTTCGCGCATACGCTGGAAATAGATATCGATATTGAAAAAATCGACCTGGAGGAACTGAAAAAATTCCTCTCCGGCAAGCGTATGTACCTGCTGACGCTGCTGGAGAACCCCAACCTGCTGGAGCATGACCGCTTTACCGATTTGCTCTGGGCGACCACCCATCTCGACGAGGAGCTGGAAGGCAGGGCTTCTTTAAAGGGCCTGTCGAAAACCGACCTGGAGCACCTGACGGTGGATATCCAGCGGATGTACGACCACCTGGCCAGCGAGTGGCTGGACTACGTGCAGCACCTTAAAGGCGCGTACCCCTTCCTGTACTCGCTGGTGCTGCGGACGCACCCGTTTCAAGAAAAACCGTCGGCGGCGTTTGCCTAGAAGATAGAGCATGTATGAAATAATCGACACGCACGCGCACCTGGATGAAGTGGAAAAAGGGAAAATCCTAGAGCGACTCAAGCACCTCTAGAGATATGTCCTGCATCTGTTCTATTTATACCTGAATCTTTCCTTCAGGTCTATCAATGTTGTACTGGCGCTTGTGCTTCCGGTATTCCCGGTAGATAAAGAGGAAAGTGACCAGAAAGGCGAATGTATCAGAGGCCGGCATGGACGACCAGACGCCGTAAATGCCGAAGGTGTACCTGAAAAGATACAGCAGCGGGATGAAAAACAGGAACTGCCGTAAAAGCGAAAGGAACAGAGCCATCATGCCGTTGGAAAGCCCCTGGAAAGTTGTAATGAACATCAGCGTGGGGCCGATGAGGGGCAGGGTTGAGAGCATGATACGCATGGCCGGTATGGCCGCTTCGGTCAGCGCGGCGCTGTCACTGAAAAGGTCAATTATCTGCGGCGCGAATATCAGGAGGCAGGCAACGACAACCACCAGGAAAACGAGCAGACCTGCGGACGCCAGTTTGACCGCTTCCCAGACTCGTTTGAAGTTGCGCGCACCGAAGTTGAAGCCGACGACCGGCAGCAGGCCGTGGGAAACGCCCATGATGGGCATGAAGGCGAAGTCGGAGATGCGCATGACGATGCCGACGATGGCGATTTGGATTGAGCCGAATGTCGACACCACTCTATTAAACAGCATGAAAGACAGGCTTTCCGTGAGTTCGTGGATTGCCGTGGGGGCGCCGACACGGTAAATATCCTTCAATATGGATAAATCCGGCTTGATGTAGCTGAATTTTATGCGGAAGCTGGTCTTATGCGCGAAAATGTAATACAGGCCAAGCAATGCCCCCCAGGACTCGGCGATGACCGTAGCCCAGGCGGCGCCGCTGATACCCATTTCCGGGAAGGGCCCGATGCCGAAAATCATCAGCGGGTCGAGGATGATATTGATGACGCTGGACGAAATAGCAATTATCATCGGTTTCACGACATCGCCGGAGCCGCGGAAAAGACTGGTCATGATCAGCATCAGAATCATCGCGGGAGCCCCGTAGGACGTGATTACCAGGTATTCGACGGCGTAGTCCATGATATCCGGGGTGGCGCCCATAGCCGGCAGGATACTATCTGAAAAAAGTACCGCCACTATCATGAAGAGCAGTCCCCAGAAGACGCCAAGAAAGAATATCTGGCCGGCCGCACGATTGGTGGCGTCAATATTTTTTTCACCGAAGCGGCGCGACACCAGAGCAGCCACGCCGATGCCGGTGCCCCCGCCGACGGCATAGTAGAGAATCATATAGGGGAATATAACCGTTACGGCGGCGATAGCCTCATGGCCGAGCTGGGCGACCCAGATGAAATCGACGAAGCTGTAAAGGCTGCGCGCGATAGTGCCGGCTATACCGGGCAGGCTTAAGGCAATAAGCAGTCTGCCCAGCGGCGCGGTACCTAATCTTTCGGTATGTTTCTGCATCAGTTCTCCAGTAGAATATATGTAGCTAGGACATAGAATAACACGTTAGAAAAGCGGGAAAATAGTCCTGAAACCGGAAACAGGCGCGGTCAAGTTAACCCCGGGACAAGCCGATAAAGACGACAGCCTGTAGCCGTTGTAAAGCCAGTAGCTGTTTCCAGCCCCGTTTCACATCAGATGATAGCAATAAAAAACGTCTATTTTACTCACGTTTATCTCTATCCTGATAATCCCAGGGGGTCCAGCCGAGCCACCAAGAGCGGCGGCGGCGGAACCTGCCCAGTATAAAAGAAAGACCTATGATTATAAGCGCCGCAGGCCAGGTATAGTCCCATATCGAGCCGGTGAGAACGCCCGTCGAGACCAGAATAGCGATGACACCGATTGCTACCAGAATAAGCCCGAAAACCATCTTCCTCTCCCTTTACCATTCCCAGGTAAACACCCCAAAAACGTCTAAGACATATTAACTCTTTAACTGTGCCGCGTCAACAATTTCGATTTCCAGCATCTTGACGTTGGCCAGAATACGGTCGGCGTTTTTCTCGACCGCCGGGATGCCGCCGGAGATTTCCTTAAGCGACTCCGCATTTTCCCGCAAAGCCTTGATTTTAGCTACCATTTGTTTAATGTCATATTGCTGTGCCATTTTCCTACTCCTAATGATGAGGTCGCTGGTCCAGGAAGCGGCGGGTCTTGGCCTGGGACCGGGGCAGACTCTCATATTCGTGAAATTCGATATTATAGCCGAGATTGGTCTTAAGTCGAAGCTGGTCGGTGAGTTTAGTCTTGATATCGGCTTCGTTATTTTTATACTCGGGGAGGATTTCCACCTTCAGCGTGATAGCGTCGATATCGCCCTTTTTGGTAACGACGACCTGGTACTCGTTGCCGAGCTGGGGCATGTCCCTGACCACTTCCTCGATAGCCATCGGCGAAAGGAGCACACCCTTGACCTTGGTGATATCGTCGGCGCGGCCCATGACGCCCCCATCGAGCAGGCGGTAGGTACGACCGCAGTCACACTGCCGGGCGTTCCACTGGATTACGTCCTTGACATCGAAGCGGATGCAGGGCTGGGCCATGCGTCCGAAGCTGGTGACCACCATCTTGCCGCGGCGACCCGGCTCTTCGATGATTTCACCGGTATCGACATCCTCAATCTCCACCAGGTACATTCCCTCGTTGACATGCAGGCCGGCCTGGCGGGTACACATCCAGCCCCAGTGGCCGATTTCAGTGCTGCCCACCTGGTCGTAAACCTTGGCCCCCCAGGCGTCCTCCATCCTTTTGCGCGTGGCGGGGATACTGCCGCCCGGCTCGCCGGCGACGGTAATCCTGCGAATGGTAAGGTCTTTGGGCGGGTCGATGCCCATTTTGCGGGCGGTCTCGGCCATGCCGAGGATATAGGTGGGCGTGGCGCCCATCGCGGTGGCCTTAAGCTCCTGGATTTTTAGAATCCGCGCCTCGGTATTCAGAACGCCGCCGGGGATGACCTCGCAGCCGATTTTCTCGCCGGCATAGTGATAAGCCCAGAAAGCGATGAAGATATTATAGCCGAAGGGTAGGAAAACGCGGTCCTTGGGACGGTAGCCCTGCGCCCACATGGCGTAGCAGTAGGCCTCGGTGCTTAGCTCCCAGTCCTGCCAGGTATCCGCCTGATAGACCGGCTGGCCGGTGGTGCCGCTGGTCTGGCGGTAGTCCGTGACCTGCTCCAGGGGCACTGATAAAATATCGCCGTAGGGGTAGTTATCCTTACCCGGCCCCTGCACGCTGCGCATCATGGACTTTTCAATCTTGGGCACTTTTTGAATATCCTCAAATTTCTTAATATCCCCGGGCTCGATGCCGGCGTCCTTATAGAGCTTACGGTAGAATTTGGAACGCTCGTAGGCCCAGGTGAAAAGTTCCTTGAATTTTTTAAGCTGCAGCTGCCGGAGTTTTTCCCGGGGCATTGTTTCCAGGACGGGATTCCAGTATTCGCTATCGTTCATCTGAATAACCTCTCCCAGTATTATTAAGCGGGACGGTAAATGTACCGCATATCTAATATAATCAAAATCGGGTGATATTGGCAAATAATTAATAAACAAGGTAATATTAAAGTAGAGGGTGCGGTTTCATTCTATATGGAACAAAATTAGACCGTTATATACGCATAGTTATAGCGCATTCGTATGTAAATCGGTGTTGCGAGATATTGACAAAGATACAAATAAGTGTATAATATAGTTCTAGATGGAACATCTTTAGTCTTTCCCGTTACTTCTGTAATTTGGAATATGACTGTCAGCAAAGTAAGCAAGAGAACCGATAAAACCCCGCTGGGTACGCTGTTATCCATTCTGATGTCCTTCGAGGTGCTGGCGCGCTACCTGGAAGTCGAGCTGAAGCACTACGAAGCCAGCCTTATACGTTTCAACATTATGAGCAAGCTGTTTGTGAACGGCGGCGAGATGACGCCGTCGGAAATATCCGAGAGCGTTTTCCGCGAAAAAAATTCCATTACGGCGGTACTGAATACCATGGAAAGGCAGGGTGTAGTACGCCGCGAGCCTTCCACGGACGACCGGCGGTCGGTGAAGGTGGTTATCACCGATAGAGGCTGGCAGGAAGCCAACCGTCTAAGCCCGATTGCCCAGGAGTTGAGTCGCGAGGTATTGTCATGCCTGAAAAAGGAAAAGGTGGAAGACCTGGTGGATATAATGAGGAATCTCCGGGAAAACCTGCTGCCCAGAATCGCCAAGACTACCGGGAACGGAAGACGACAGCAGTAGCACAAAATTTTAATTAAAGGTTTCACAGCGGAACCTGAATGATAAAGCGCTGAATACGATTGGAGAGGGGAGTATGCAAAGGTGAAAGAAATAAGGATTCACGGAAGAGGCGGGCAGGGGGCCGTGCTGGCGGCGAGAATGCTGGCAAGCGCCTCCGTGCAGGAGGGTAAGTCCGTCGCCAGCTTCCCGATGTATGGTTTCGAGCGACGCGGCGCGCCGGTAGTGGCCTTTACCCGCGTCGATGACAAACCGATACGGGAAAAAACGCAGATTTACAATCCTGACTGTATTATCGTCATCGACCCCGGTCTTTTATCTCTGCCCACGCTGTTCACCGGGTTAAAGCCGGAAAGCGTATTTATCCTCAACAGTCCCAAGAAGCTCCCTGAAAAGCCCAATGAAAACCTCAAGATAGGGGGCGTGGTCAACGCCACGGGTATAGCCGTCGAGGAAATAGGGCGGGACATACCCAACACGTGCCTATTGGGAGCTTTTGCCGCCGCCACAGGCTGGCTAAAACTGGAATCGATTCTGAAAGTCCTGCCGGACTATCTTAGCGGCGATATTCTCCAGAGAAACCTGAAAAGCACCGAGAGGGGATACAAAGAAGTGGAGGTCACCAAATGGTAATAAAGCATAAAAACATTTTTAAAACCGAGAGCGCCTGGTCGAACACCGACGAGAAGATGCTGTGTCTCGATACCGGCAGCTGGCGCACGGTAAGACCGGTGCTGGATAAGGACAAATGTAATTACTGCGGCCTTTGCGCTCTTTTTTGCCCGCCGCAGTGCATGAAGGATATGGGAGACCATTACGAAGCTAACCTGGATTATTGCAAGGGCTGCGGCATCTGCGCCAACGAATGCCCGCGCAAGGCAATCACGATGGTCCCGGAAGGAGAGTTTGCTGATGGTTAGTGCGCAAAAAGGACAGGTCAGGGTAATAACCGGAAACGCAACAGGTGCCTATGGTGCGATGCTTTGCCGGCCGGACGTGATAGCTGCATACCCCATCACTCCCCAAAGCGAGATAGCGGAGCAGCTTGCCCAGTTTAAAGCCGACGGCGTTATCAATTCCGAATTCGTGGAGGTGGAGGGTGAAAACTCGGCGATGAACGTCGTGCTGGCGGCAAGTATTGCCGGCGGAAGGGTTTTTACCGCCACTTCATCTTACGGTCTGGTGTTCATGTACGACGCCCTTCAGGAGACATCCGGTTTCAGGGCGCCGGTAGTGATGGTCAACGCCAACCGGGAAACACCGGGAATTCACGCCGTTTCATCCGGTCAGCAGGACATGATTTCCGCCAGAGACGCGGGATGGGTGCAGATAATTACCGAAAACGACCAGGAAATCCTCGACCAGATTATTATGGCCTACATGCTGGCGGAGGATAACGATATTCTGCTGCCTGTCATGGTAAATTACGACGGCTTTTATCTTTCCTACCTGGCCGAGGCCGTGGAAATTTATCAAATCGAGGACGTTGATAAATTCCTGGCGCCCCTCAAGAAGCAGTCGCCCCGCCAGAAGCTGGAACCGGGTGTGGCCCAAGGCTGTGGAACGCACGGTATGGAGATGGGCTACGTGGAAGCACGCTACAAACATACCCAGGCCATGGAGAGGGTCAAGAACAAGGTAGATGAAATAGATAAAAAATTCGGTGATTATTTCGGGCGCTATTACGGCGGCCAAATCGAGGAGTACCGCACCGATGATGCCGATATTATTATCATAGCCTCCGGCAGCGCTACCGGCACCGCCCGGACCGTCATCGACACGAAAAGGGAGCAGGGGATAAAGGTGGGGCTGATTAAGCTAAGGCTGTTCCGGCCTTTCCCCGCGGAAAGACTTATCCAGGCTCTCAAAGGAAAGAAAGCGATAGGTGTTATCGACCGGAGCATTTGCTTCGGGTGGAAATACGGGCCGATATGCATGGAGCTCAAGGTACTTACCCAGGAATTGGGCTCGGTGCCGATATTGAGTTATATCGACGGCCTGGCCAACCTGGATATCACGATACCGCATATCGGACGAGTGGTCGATGAGGTCAACGAAGCCGCAAAAGGCAAGCCTTACCAGGATGTAACCTGGATTCCGATGGAAGAGTGAGGTAAAAGAGATGGTAGAAACAACGAAGAAAAGAAACAAGATTTTTAATTATTTCGTTCAGGACGAGCAGTTTGCCGGTGGGGTGGCCTGGTGCGCGGGATGCCCGATGGAGCTAATTGCCAGACTGACGCCGAAAGTACTGGGCAAGAACATGATATTTGTCGGCACGCCCGGATGCGCGGCGCCGGTATTACACGGGCAGAATGTAGGCGCATGGCACCGGATGGCTTACATGGCTTCGGTGATGACGGGCGTACCGTCCAAGGCTACTGGCCTGTCGCGATACTACAATAGAATAGGGAAGGATGCCACGGTAGTCTGTTTTACCGGCGACGGCTGCGCCACCGATGTGGGTTTTCAGCCTTTGAGCGGCGCGGCGGAGAGGCAGGAGAAATTCATATACCTGGCGTATGACAACGAGGGGTATATGAACACGGGTAACCAGAGGAGCAGCGCCACGCCGATAGGCGCCGCCACCACTACCACGCCAGTGGGCAAGATAGGCAAAGGAAAATCTAACGCCCAGAAAAACATGCCGATGATAATGCTGATGCATAAACCCAGGTACATGGCTACCGCTACCGTCAGCCACCTTGAAGACTTTATAAAGAAGCTCCAGAAAGCCAAGGAAAAATCCAAGGAAGGGTTTGCGTACCTCCACTTATTTTCGCCGTGTCCGGTGGGCTGGCGTATAGACTCAAGCAAGGTAATCGAGGTATGCCGTGAGGCTGTGAGGACCAACTACTTCCCGCTGTGGGAGGCGGAGAACGGCAAGCCCAGGATTACGGTTAATGTGGCTAATCCGAAACCGATTTCAGAATTTACAAAACTGATGCGTAAATATTCACATTTAAAGGAAGACGGTCTGGCGGAACTGCAAAAACAGGTCGATGAGCGATACGCCTTGCTGAAAACCCTGGCTGATGCCGGGATATAAAAAAGAAAAGCCATATAACACATTAACAAGGAGGTGGATAACAATAAATGGTTACCAAAGCGAAAGGCAAACCTTTAAATGAAAAGCCAGTACTGGGTCTTTCCGTAAAGGGTAATCCGGAAATCTGGGATGACACCTTTGTCAATACCACCTGTGGCGGCTGTTACGGTCAGTGTGCCATACGCGTGCACCGCGTTAACGGCGTCATCGTAAAGGTAGAGGGTGACCCCGATAGCGATTTCGGCCCCAGGGGGGGTATATGCGCTAAGGGTGAGGCCATGATACAGGCCTTATACGATCCCAATCGTTACAATTACCCTTTGAGAAGGACCAATCCCAAGAAAGGCCTTTTCGAAGACCCCAAGTGGAAAAGGATTTCCTGGGATGAAGCACTGGATGAGATTGCCGTGAAACTTAAGAAAATCCGCGCCGAGAATCCCCATAAGCTTCTTCACGGCGGCACACCGGGACCGGGCAGCGGTCCTGACCTGCCCCTGGGCTTCGGCGTCTTCGGGGCGGTATTCGGCACCAAGAACTGGTATGTAGGCGGCGCAGGCTTGCACTGCGGCAGCGGCTCCCACATGGGCGCCGGCCTTTATCATGCCTCCTGGTCTATCGTGCCGGACTTCAAATACTGCAACTACGCTATACAAATGGGCTCCAACAAGGGGACCGGCTCCGGGCACTCCATGGGCTTTAACATGAGGCTCGCCGCCGATGCCCGCTCCAGGGGCATGAAGAACGTTGTCTTCGACCCCATCTGCAACTTCGGGGGCGGCAAAGCTACGGAGTGGATACCCATTCTACCCGGCACGGATGGCATTGTTGCTCTAGCGATGGTGAATATAATTCTGAATGAGCTGAATGTTTATGATGAAGAATTCATCAAGCTTAAGACCAACGGCCCCTACCTCATCGGCCCAGACGGCAAATATGTACGCGATAAAAAGACCAACAAGCCGCTCGTCTGGGATGCCAAAGACAATAAAGCCAAGGTCTTTAATGACAAGACAATCGGCGATTTCGCTATTCTCGGCGAGTACGAGGCCAACGGCGTCAAATGCCGACCGTCGTTCCGTCTCATTAAGGACCATATGAAACGGTACACCCCGGAGATGGCGGAAAAAGAAAGCACCGTCCCCGCATCGACTGTCAGGCGCATCGCCCAGGAGTGGGTGGACGCCGCCATGATTGGCGCCACCATTGAAATCGAAGGAGATAAGCTCCCCTTCCGGCCGGTAGCCGCCATCATGTTCCGCGGCGGTCAAGGACATACTAATTCAGCACATAGCTATATTGCCATGTGTCTCCTCAATGCTATCGTCGGCGCCATGGACGTCCCCGGCGGTACGCTCGGCTGGCCGGCTTACGTAGAAGGCTACCCTGATACGGGCCGTTTCCGTATGATACCCTACGCCTGCGAAGACGGTATGCTCACGGCAGGTTCGTTCATGGAGCACCGCCCCTGGCCCATCGAAGATTCCCAGGTTCCCTATACTATGCTAATGAAAGAGTTGACACCAACGGCATCGTTCTCTCCCCATCCGGTAACATCGGACTTCGATAAGTACTGGGACAAGCTAGGCCGACCCTACGAAGTAGAACTGGCGATGATTTTCGGCGCCAACATGATTCGCAGCACGCAGAGTCGTGAAATAGCCGAGCAGTTCTGGAAGAAAATACCTTTTATCGTCACCTTTAATATCCTTCCCAACGAGTTCTGCGAGGGCTTTGCCGATATCGTTCTCCCGGATCACCACCCGCTGGAGACGTACTGCCTCTTCGGGACGCACGGACCCTTCTTCAACCACCCGATAGGCATGGAGGGCTGGGACTTCCCGATACGCCAGCCTGTTGTTGAACCAGCCTACGAGCGCCGGAACAAACTCGAAGCCCTCTGGGACCTGGCCGATAGAATAGGCATGAGAGAAGAGATGAACAACTACTATAATGTCTATTTCACCAGCTTCGGCGGTGAGGCTCTAATCGGCGGCGATATCGACAGCATCAGGCACCTTGGGGATATCGACCCGAAGAAGGTGGTTCAGCTGATCAAGCCCGATGAGAAAATTACCTATGACCAGATGATGGACCGGGCGCTGAAATTCTACTTCGGTGAGGAACATGGACTGGATTACATCGTGAAAAACGGTCCCGTTAAATGGCCCAAGAAAGCCAAAGAGGCTTACTGGCGCTGGTACGTGGACGTTAGAATACCTCTCTACATGGAGCATGTTGCCGAGCTGAAGGAAAACGTCATGAAGAACGCCGAGAAGGCCGGGATTGAGCTAGATTGGGAGCAGTTTACGCCCCTCACCAGTTACTTTACCCCACAGGTGGGCAAGGAAATCAGTGGTGAATATGACCTCTATAGTTTCTCCTACCGGGATATCCTCCATAACGGCACCTATACCATGGAGATGCCCTGGCTGGACGAGGTCAGCCGGCTTAACCCCTACACCTACAACATCACCATGAACGCAAGCGCCGCTGAAAAGAAAGGCCTCAAAGACGAGGACCTTATCTGTCTTGAATCGCCGTATGGCCGTAAAATCACCGGCACCCTGAAGACAATGCAGGGTCAGCATCCCAAGACGGTGGCCATATCGGCTTGTTCCGGCGCCTGGGCGAAGGGAGCGCCTATAGCCTACGGCAAAGGCACTAACTTCAACATCCTGCTGGAATCTGACTTCAAACATGCCTGTCCGGTTTGCTGGAGCCAGGAAACGGCCGCGACGGTTAAGGTCTATAAAATCGACCACAGAATAGAATTCGATGGCGCTGGAGGTGACAAGCTATGAGATGGGGAATGGCGATAGAACAGAAAAGGTGCGTCGGCTGCTACGAATGCGTCCTTGCCTGTAAGGCGGAGCACTTCCTGCCGCCGGACATCTTCTGGAACAGGGTCCTTATCGGCGAGAGCGGCAAGTACCCCAACGTTACCAAGCTCATCTATAACGTGCGCTGCAACCATTGCGCCGACCCCGCCTGCGTCAAGGTATGTCCCACCGGGGCTACCCAGCAGCGCGAGGACGGCATCGTCTGGGTTGACGAGGATAAGTGCGTGGGCT
>CAZRQP010000036.1:0-12487 GCA_964602315.1 uncultured Dehalococcoidaceae bacterium | reverse complement strand
ATCAACCAGTGGGCCAGCGAGCAAACCGAAGGCCGCATTGAAGATATCATTCCGCCCGGAGTTATCGATGCTTTTACGAGGCTGGTCCTGGCGAATGCTATCTACTTCAACGCCCACTGGCAGCACCAGTTTTCGGAAAGCGCCACACGCGACGGTGTTTTCCACCTGCTTGACGGCAGCTCCGTAACCGTGCCGATGATGCACCAGAAAGAATATTTCAATTACACCGCAGGCGATAACTACCAAGCCATCAGGCTACCCTACGTCGGCAACGAATTCGCGATGACTATATTATTGCCGGATGAAGGGCAATTTGAAGAGTTCGAGAATTCACTCGATGTTCAAATGCTGAAAGACATCACTGCTAATCTGGAGTCTGTACAGGCTAATTTGACTCTGCCAAAGTTCCAATTCGAGTCAAGCTTCCGGCTGAACCAGGCTTTATCGGACATGGGTATGCCGGACGCTTTTTCGGGCGGGGCTGACTTCTCCGGTATGACCGGCAATATGGAACTGTTTATCGGGTCGGTACTGCATAAGTCATTCGTGGCCGTTGACGAGGAAGGTACCGAAGCGGCGGCAGTCACCGCAGTAATCTTAGTATTATCGGCACAACCTACCCCTATCATTAACTTTACGGCTGACCGACCGTTCATCTTTCTGATTCAAGATATTGAGACGGGGTCGGTATTATTCATCGGCCGCGTCCTGAACCCGGCCGCCTGAATCGGAAAAACCCAATAGAAATCGCCTCTCGTTGATGTTGCATGGCCACATTAAGACCCGATAACACCCCCTATCCACCCTTATTATACGCATAAAGCCCCCACGTTAATGTCCTTAGTTTCCTTCAAGTTGCATCCCGTACGTGATAAGTTTAAAATGTGAACCGATAATGGGAGATAAAGCCGGGGGCAAAAGCCCGCTTTTTATTAATAAACTCGGCAGGTGGCTGAATCTATTCTCTCCCGAACCGTCGCCGCGCAAACTGCTATTTTTCCTGGCCATACTGCTTCAGCTTGTTGCCCTGGCGGTCTCCGGCACCGGCTACGCGACTGGCGATGCGGTTTACTGGGTGTCAGGCATAGTCCTCTGGCTGCTCTGGTTCTTTATCATGTTCCTTATCGTTATACCCCGTACAGATACTCTCTTGCAGCGCTCCCGGTCGTGGTTGAGGCCCTTATCCAAGACTGTTTTTTTCTTTCTGCTGATTGTGGGCGTTGCCGAAGGAGCGCTTTTAGGCGTCTTTGTGCCCGGTTATTTAAGCAGCGGCGCGGACAACGATTTCGCCCAAGCACTCAAGGAACTGGAATACGGATTCCAGTATAACGACGGCGCGGCGCTAATCCATCAGGCGGCAGATAACCTCCTCGACGGCAAGAACCCTTACGACAACGGCAATATCATCGAAGCTTTTCTTAAGTTCGATGGCTCTTACGAACGTACGACACCGCTGCAGGTGGGCAGGTTCGCTAATGTGTTCCCCTATCCCACGAAGGAGCAGTTCAAGCAAATATGGGATTCTGCCGTCCAAAATCCCTCGCCGCCGCCTCCGGAAATGGTATCTGACGTCTGCTACCCGGCCGGCTCTTTCCTCCTTGTAACGCCGTTCATTGCAGCCGGTATAAAGGACATCAGATTTATCTATCTTATCTTTGTCATCGGCGGTTTGCTTTACACGGTGTGGCGGATACCCGGGAGAAGACGCCTGCTTTTCATTGGTGTCGCTCTCATCAGCCTGGAGCTATGGAACGGGCTGGCTATCGGTGAGACAGGCAGTCTGATTTTTCCTTTCCTGCTAATCGCCTGGGTTGCCCTGGGTGAGAAGAACTGGCTTTCGGCTATATTCATGGGGTTGGCGGTAGCTACCAAGCAGACGGCCTGGTTCTTCCTGCCTTTTTACCTGATACTGCTCTGGCGGACAACACAGCCCAAGACTGCCGCTGCCACGATAGGAATTATTGCCGCTGTATTCGTTGTTTTTAATGCCTACTTCATCGTCAGCGACCCTTCGGTGTGGCTACGGTCTATTGCCTCGCCGATGACGGAGCCCATGTTCCCCCTGGGTGTAGGGTTCATCTCCCTGGCAACAAGCGGGTTAATCAACATCCAGACATCACTGCCTTTTACGATAATGGAAGTGGTGGTTTTAATAGCGGGGGTCGTCTGGTATTTCCGCAACTGCAGGCGCTACCCAGAGGCGGGCCTTTTACTGTCGGTTCTGCCGCTCTTTTTCGCCTGGCGCAGCCTCTGGACTTACTTTTTCTACGTGACGATTATCATTCTCGCTAGAATGCTTATAAAAGAGCCGGACAATTATTACGAATCGGTGGAATAGAGTGTAATATATACTGGCAGGAAAACTTGACTATTTAACCGGTACTGTGACCATAAGAGCGGTGCCCTTGCCCGGTCCCGTATCTATTTCCAGCAACCCTTTCAAAAGCCACACTCTCTCTCTTATCCCCATCAATCCGAGCATGCCGCTGCGGGGGAGGATATCCATACTCTTAGGTAATTCAAAGCCTCTGCCGTTATCAATTACATTAAGTTGAATCCCATCTCCGTGAAATTCGGCCGATACACGGACTTCAGATGCCTGGGCGTGCTTTTTTACGTTATTAAGCGCCTCCTGGACGATACGGAAGAGAGATAATTCTAATTCACCATCTAGGCGTTTTTGTTCGCCCGTGACGGTAAATTCGGTAATTATGCCGTCCGTCTCCTCAAGACTGTTTGTCAGCGACCGTAAAGCAGGCACCAGACCGAGGTCGTCCAGCAGGGAGGGGCGCAGGTTCTTAATGAAGCGCTGCACGGACTTAAATCCTTCGTTAAGATGCAGCTGCATATCATTCAAATCTTCAATAATAGCCGATTCGAGACTCTGATTCTGACGCAGCGTGTTATCCAGCTTCCGTGAAAGCGAGCCCAGTATCTGCGCTATATCGTCGTGGAGTTCACGCGCGATAAATTTTCGTTCTTCCTCGTGAGCCCGTGTGGTCTGCTGTAAAAAGTAGCGCAGGTCGTTTTCCAGCTCCTTGCGCTCGGTGATATCCAGCAGCGTCTCTATCGCGCCTATCATCTCTCCATTATCATCTATAAGCGGACTGGCGGTGAAATGTAGCCATTTGCCGGTGTTGTTAAGCTCCGGGAAATAATCCTCGGCTTCATACGCCCCCTCGATTAACGGAGAGGTGCGGTATTTGTCCTGATAGTGCTTTCCAATCTCTTCGGGAGAAGCCCGGATTACAATCAAGTCGGCCATGGTGGGCCTTTTATAGCCGTAAAATACCTCTGAGCAGCCTTCTTTACCGACCATTTCTTCCTTTTTTATACCAGACAGGTTTTCCATGGCGGTATTCCAGTGGGTAACTACATGGTCCTGATTGATAACAAAAGAGGCTACGGCTGAACCATCGATTATTTTTGCTAGTAGTTTTGAACTTAGCGGCATTTTATGTTTTTTATTTTGTTTTTCTAGATATTCCGGCTAAACCAGTTCTTCCAGCGTAAACCAGCCCATCTTAAGGCCCTGAAGCACCGCCTCCGTGCGCGACCCCACCCCGAGTTTATTGAAAATATCCCTTAAGTGACCTTCAACGGTGCGGTAACTCAAGTGCAGGTTTTCCGCGATATCCTTATTCGTCAGGCCCTTTGCGGCCAGCCTGATAATACTCAACTCTCTTTCACTCAATTGGGCGGCGTCTTCTGCGGTCGGGATTTTAGTCTCGCCCAAGCGGAAATAATTAACAACCTTCTTAGCCACCACAGGATTAAGCACGGGTTCGCCTTTGTTGACAGCTTTGATGGCTCTTACCAGTTCGCTGCCGCTAACATTCTTAAGTAAATATCCATTGGCGCCGGCCTTTAGTAATGCAAAAACATACTCATCGTCATCATACGCGCTAAGTATCAGGATATTCGTTTTGGGGCTGATTATTTTGATTTGACGCGTTGCATCTATGCCGTTTAACTTGGGCATAGCTATATCCATCAGGATAACATCCGGTTTGATTTCATTGACCAGCTGTATTACTTCTTCACCATTGCTGGCCTCACCAACAACTTCCAGCCCTTTTTCATCCTCAAGCAAACGTCGGATACCCTGGCGGGTAATCAAGTGGTCTTCACAGAGAACAACCCGAATATCATTCATATATCTTAATTATCAATCACCAATTCCTATGGTACATCGTACCATAGGTCTATATCTTTGCGCATTACACCTGCTTTAACGGGTGTTATTACGCTTATTATCTGCGGAATAAACCGGGCAATACAGGTGCTTTACGTACCATAGACAGGTGTATTAACAGTGGGCAGGAAATCCTGTAAGACTTAGGCTTAAATTAGGGAGACTGAAAAGGGAGGTACCGTAGTGGATAATACACTTGATTTAGCTGCAATCCAGACAGCTTTAGAGAAAAGCGCTGCAAAGGTCGAAGCCCTTATCAACAGCTATGTTGATAAAAAAGAGCAGCTGATATCTTTATTGCAGGATATCCAGGCAGAGTTCGATTACCTCCCACAGGAAACCCTAGTGAAAATCAGCCGGAAACTGGATATACCCTTGAGTCAGGTTTTCAGCGTAGCCACATTTTTCCAGTCGTTCAGCTTAAAACCAAGGGGCCGCCACACGATTACCGTTTGCCTGGGCACGGCCTGTCATGTCAAAGGCGGGCAAAGACTAGTCGATAAAATCGAAAGGGATTATAAAATAAACCCCGGTGAAACAACCCAGGACGAGAGATTCACGCTGGAAACAGCCAACTGCTTGGGCTGCTGTGCCCTCGGGCCGGTGGTAGTCGTTGACGGCAAATATGAGGGCCACATGACGCCGGATAAGCTGGACAAAGTCCTTAAGAAATACGAATAAACGGCAGAAAGGCAAAAAATGGTCGAACAAGTTAGGAAACTGTTAGACAGGAAGCTAAAGAGTGTTCAGGAACTGGAGCAGTTCCAGCAGACGATATTGAAAGATAAAGACCTAAGTCAAGTTACTGTTTCCGTATGCGGCGGCACTGGCTGCCGCGCTTCTGGCGCTCAAGACGTCGTCGATGCCTTTTCCGAAGAAATAGAGAAACGGGAACTACAGGTCAAGATAGATTTCAAGGAGACCGGCTGCCACGGCTTTTGCGAAAGAGGCCCGGTGGTAGTCATCGGCCCAAAAAAAATATTTTACCAGCACGTTAAGCCGGAGGACGTACCGGAAATTATTACCGAAACCGTTTTAAACGGTAAGGTTGTCCCGCGCCTGCTATATACAGACCCTGCCACCGAAAAACAAATCACTCACGAGTCGGATGTTCCTTTCTACGCCAGACAGATGCGCCTGATCATGGGCACCAACGGCGAGATAGATCCCACGGAAATCGCGCAGTACATTGCTGCTGGAGGCTACTCCGCACTCGCTAAAGTCTTCCAGCAAATGAACCCGGATAAGATAATCAATGAAATCACTAAGTCCGGCCTGCGGGGCAGGGGTGGCGGAGGTTTCCCCACCGGCCGCAAATGGCAGTCCTGCCGCACCGCCGAGGGAGATACTAAATATGTTATCTGCAACGCCGATGAAGGTGATCCCGGCGCCTACCCAGACCGCAGTATCCTGGAAGGAAACCCCCACAGCATCATCGAAGGGATGATTATCGGCGCCTACGCTATCGGCGCGCACCAGGGTATTATCTATGTGCGTAATGAATATCCTCTGGCGGTTGAACATGCCAGGACAGCTATCGACCAGGCAACCGATTACGGACTTCTCGGTGAGAATATATTAGGCTCCGGCTTCGATTTCACAATAACGATAAATAAGGGGGGCGGGGCTTTCGTCTGCGGCGAGTCAAGCGCCTTGATAGCATCGCTGGAGGGCAAGGTAGGCGAGCCTAAGGCGAAATATACACACATGTCTGAAAGAGGCCTCTGGGATAATCCCAGCCTTCTTAATAACGTCAAGACCTGGGCCAACGTGCCTCTGATAATCAATAAAGGCGCCGACTGGTATTCAAAAATCGGCACGGCTGGCAGCAAGGGAACGATGATATTTTCGCTGGTTGGTAAGATTAATAACTCCGGCCTGGTGGAAGTCCCCATGGGCATTACCTTACGGGAGATGATATACGATATCGGCGGCGGAATCCCGGGCGGCAAGAAGTTTAAAGCCGTCCAAACAGGCGGGCCTTCAGGAGGGTGCATCCCGGAAGATTACCTGGATACCCCGGTGGACTTCGACGAATTAACTAAACTGGGGTCAATGATGGGTTCCGGCGGCATGATTGTGATGGACGAAGACACCTGCATGGTGGACGTCGCCCGTTATTTCATCGATTTCCTCAAGGGGGAATCCTGCGGTAAGTGCACGCCCTGTCGTGAAGGGCTTGCCACGCTTAGCGAAATTTTAAACAGGATTACCCACGGCGAGGGCAAAATGGAAGACCTCCAGACCATGGAGGACATCGGGGAAATCATGAAAATGGGCGCTCTATGCGCCCTGGGTCGTACCGCCATCAACCCTGTTTCAAGCACACTTAAATATTTCAAAGATGAATACGTAGCGCATATCAAAGACAAGAAATGCCCGGCCGGCGTCTGCCGCGAGCTTATCGAATACGAAATCGATTCCGAAAAATGCACCGGCTGCGGTGTCTGCGCGCGGGCATGTCCCACCGGCGCCATTACCGGGGAAAAGCGCCAGCCTCATCTTATAAACAAGGAGATGTGCATCAAATGTGGGGCATGTTTCGATGTCTGTAAATTCGGCGCAGTGGTAAAGCACTAGAAAACTAAAGGAGAAGTAAAATGACCAAGTACTGGATAAACGGCGAGACTGCTATTGAAATGAACGATGCGGAAGATGTAAATACGGTGCACTTCACCGTCGATGATAAAGACGTCCTGGTATCCGCCGGGCAGACTATCTATGAGTCGCTGCGGCACATGGACGGCATCGGGGTAATTCCGGCTCTCTGTTACCATCCCGCCGTCCGACCTTACGGAGCGTGTCGCTTATGTACCGTAGAGGTCAGCGAGGACCAGGGTAAATCCTTCAAGTTCGTAGCTTCCTGTTTATACCCGGCGAAGAACGGCCAGATTATCAAGACTAATACCGAGAAGATAAGAAAACTCCGCAAGGGAATCATTGAATTTCTGCTGGCAAGATGTCCTGACGTTAAAGTCATCCAGGAACTGGCTAAGGAATACGGCGTGGAAAAGCCCAGATTTTCACTTGGTAATAATGAATGTATTCTATGCGGTTTGTGTGTGAGAATATGTCAGGAAAATATGGGAAAATCAGCTATCAGCCTGGTTAACCGTGGTATTTATAAAGAAGTCGCCGCTCCCTTTTATGCTTATGAGTTGGGTTCCGAATGTATCGGCTGTGGTGACTGCGCCTTCGTTTGCCCCACTGGCGCCATTACCATTGGACCGGACGGCAAGCCGATTCTGCCCAAGGTGAAAATCCCTCAAGCTGAAGTGGAAGCTATGATGTCTGAAGAGAAGCTCTCCAAGTCCTGACGATACAGCTGTTAAATTTACACTTGAATTTATCATGGCTTGCACCCATAGAGTACCCAACCGCTAATTTATCTCATTATCCGGTCTGGTGATTCGCTTGTACCCCTCGTGAAAACATACGTTCGTAATGTTATAACCTTCCTTCGTTTGACTTACAAATTTATATTGGGTTATCATGAAACACACAAGAGAACAGGAAAAAAGTATTTAAGGATTAATTCATGTTGAAATCACTAAAATGGATTGCCCCGGTCCTGGTATTGCTTCTTTTCGTAACGTCGTGCGGGGAAGCCGCCAATGAATCAACTACACAGACAACACCCACGGAGACAACACCAACACAAACGCCGACTACATCATCAGCGGTCACACCAACAAATGGTGTTGGAGATGAACCTACTGAAGAACCGTCTGATTCAGAGCCGCTAATTGCGTTTAAAGCGGCGGGTGTCGGGTCACACAACTATTTTACCTTCGAGATTGTTAATAACAGATTACTGTACCAGGCAATCAGATACGATTACTACCCTTTAGACAGTGACTCCATCAACAGTATCAGGCCAGGTAATTATACTGCTTATGTCGGACACCTGTTTAATACAAGTAATGACTGCTTTCTGGTTTATGTTTCCAACGGTAAGCTCTATTATAAGGTAATAGACCCCTATGCCATTCCCGGGCCCGAGCCGATAGACAGCATGGGCGCAGTCCACGAGGGAATACTTGAAGGCTACGCAACGTCGATTGCTGCGAACTACGTGAGGTTCACCGACAGGGATGAATATGGCGTCCAAGTTAACTGGACGGATAATTACGGAAAGGGCCACTATGCGGTAATTGACCAGTGGGACGGCATCACCGAGCAGGGCTCCTCGGCAGCCGACGACCGACCTCAGTTGATTGACCCTATCGCTCAAGGCCGGGTAGTACGACCCGCCGAATATCTGGAAGACTGGAAACAAACACAGGAGTCGGCAGCGCCGGGCGTTGTCGTGAACTGGGTAAAGGAAGACGAAAACCATCTCGAGCTGAAGTTTGATCGCGACGGAGGTACTGTTACCGGTTCGTACTGGTGGCGACATTCTATGGACTTCATGTACCCATATGCAGAAGCCGGCTCGCCTACCACGACTATTATCATGACTCAAATTGGCGACTTAACCGGTACTTACTCCGGAGGCGAAACAGGCCACTTCGAAGGTTACGTCACTGGGACCAGAACCGGAGCCTTTAATGGCGTCATCACCGAAAAAGCCAACGGTATTATTGAGGGCACCTGGGCGGCGGAGATGGATGCCGATGGGCATATCACAGGGTTGATGCACTACACACTTACCTATGGCAATGCCACTCATGAAGACTGGCTTAAATTTGAAGCTACACTGTTAGAATAAATATTTCCAAAGTATTTAGTGCATTGCGTATATCTATACGACATTCCTGTTCTTTTTTACAACTTTTCAGGGAACACCCAGCCTAATGCGCACCTCTGTTTGACATTTTTACGCTTTTCTGGTATTTTATAGACTAGAGATTTGTTTATATAACAATATTAATATTTATATAAATCATAATGCGAGTTTAACTTTGTTCTTTCTTTCAAGAGTCGTATGCGGTAAGTCTCTCACCTTAACCAGATACTCTTTGTATAAATCAGCGGGGCTCGCGGCCGATTCTTCCACTTACTTGCAATGGAAAAGGACATAAGAAGGAGTTTTTAAGATGAGATGGGGTATGGTCATCAACCTGAAAAAGTGCACTCGCTGCCACGCATGCATCGCTGCTTGCCGGATTGAACATTTTCTACCTATGGGCATGAACTGGCCGCGCCTGATTGCCTGGGAAACCGATGTCCCCGGCGAAGAACTCACGACCATCCCCGTTCGCTGTAATCAATGCAAGGATGCCCCCTGTGTCGAGGTGTGCCCTGCCGAGGCTACCAAGAAACGTGAGGACGGTATTGTGTACGTTGATAATAATCTCTGTGTCGGCTGCCGCTACTGCATTATCGCCTGCCCCTATCAGAATCGCACCTTCTTATCCCGCGATAAAGACCCCGGTTACTTCCCGGGTTATGAGCGGACGCGCTTTGAGAAAGCCGGCCGTAAGATTTATCCGCATGTTGTCGGGACGACCGAAAAATGTGATTTCTGCATGGAAAGAATTGATGCCGGTCTGGCAAAAGGGCTGGTCCCAGGCAAGGACCGCGAGGCTACACCGGCCTGCGTAAACACCTGCCAGGCAAGGGCTCTAATCTTCGGTGACCTTGACGACCCCGAATCGGAAGTGTCAAAACTGATTAAAGAGCAAAACGCTTTTCAGCTTCATCCTGAGTACGGCACCGACCCCGCCGTATATTATATCGATGGCAAAATAGGCAATGCGCCTTCTAATATCGCCCCACGGGAGGAACAGACCGCTTCACACTTGCAGCACCTAAGCACGATGGAGGAAAGGGCGAAGCAGATTTTCGGTAAAAAATAAGGAGGGCTTACAATGTCCCAGATGGCAACGCGCCAATGGATGACCACCCATGAGTGGATGGTAAAACCCATGCACCAGAGAGAGTGGATTGAAAGACGCGGTATCATGATATGGATTGCCGAGACCTTTACCAGCCTAGGCGCAGGTTTATACCTGGTCTCGCTGTTTATCAACAGCTGGTGGGGCCTGCTCGTGGGGTGGTTGATTATCATGTTCCTTAAACTCCCCCTCCATATTGCCTACTTCGGCAAGCCCTTGCGGTTCTATCGCACGTTACCGCCTTTTTCAAACGCCTGGAAGACATCCTGGTTCGCCCGCGGCATCCTGTTTTCCGTCTTTTTCGGCACTTTCGGCTTTGTTCAACTTGTCTTTGGCCAGCCCGACCTCGTTAATCTAATAGGGAGTTCTGTCGCTAATCCCATTTATTACACTTTCGGCGTACTGGCCGGGCTTAGTGCCGTAGGCGTAGGCATCTACGGCGGATTTATCATGAATTATGTAAAAGGTATCCCTTTCTGGAACCAGGGGCTCTTGCCCGTGGTGTTCATACTTGCCGGGGTAGCCGACGGCTTTGGTCTGGCGATGGCTGTCGGCCTGGCAGGCGGCGATGCCAGCGTGTCGTGGGCGGAAACTGGCAGCAGCTACCTGCTGATTATCAACGTACTATTGATAATCGTTTATCTTATCAGTGCACGATATACCTCTGAAGTGGCCAAAATTTCGGTTAAAGAGCTTCTCACCGGCCCGTCAGCCTTTATGTTCTGGGGGGGACTGGTAACGCTCGGGATGGTTATACCTGCGGCGATTTCAGTGGTTAGTCTTTTCAGCGGAGAGGTCCCCATCGTGCTGCTGATAATCGCCATCGTTACACATACATTGGGAGCCTTTGCCCTTAAATACTGCCTTTTGAAAGAAGGAATTTACAGGCCTCTATTACCGAGAGTTGCCGCATATTAAGACCATTAACGTTAATAAAAATATAAGTATCATATTTGATATGTAGTCTGGAGTTGTAAATGGCTGAAAAGAAAATTATAAAAACCACCTGTAAGAGTTGCCACGGAGGCTGCGGGGTTTTGGTTGAAGTCACCGACGGTGTAATCACACACATAGAGGGGAACCCGGATTCCACTACACGCGGCACCATGTGCGCCAAGGGTTTGTCCAGCATCCAGCACATTGATAACCCCTACCGCATTAAGCACCCTTACAAAAGGGCTGGAGAGAAGGGTGAGGGTAAATGGAAACAGATAAGCTGGGACGAAGCGCTGGATACAATTGCCGCCAAAATCAAGGAGGCCTCCGAAAAATACGGCCCCTGGACGGTAGCCACTTCACAGGGGACGGGTAGGGGATATAACCGCTATGTCCACCGCTTTTCCCGCTCGATGGGCTCCGCCAATGTCATTTCGCCGGGCTATATCTGCCACAGTCCCCGCATCGGCCTCTACGGCCTGATTACCGGCTACGGCCGGCTCTACTGCGACTATCACGGGTGGGGCGGTGTATTCCCCAAAACGCAGATATCCTGGGCCAAGCAGCTTGAAATCAGCAGCGCCGACGCCGAGCTATGCAACTGGTATATAAAGTCGCTGGACTACTGTAAGAACTTGATAATCGTCGACCCGCGGGCGACCGCCTATACATCGCGGGCGACGCTTTGGCTACAGATCCGGCCGGGTACGGATGCCGCTCTTGCCCTGGGCATGATTAATATCATCATTCAGGAAGGCCTCTGGGATAAAGAGTTCGTAGAAAATTGGACCTACGGTTTTGAGGAACTGAAAAAACGCGCCGCGGAATACCCGGTGGAAAAAGTCTCGGAAATCACCTGGATACCCAAGGAGAAGATTATCCAGGCAGCTAGGCTTTTCGCCGAGGATACGCCAGGTGTTATTCAAATAGGGAGCTCACTGGAACGGCAGGCTAACTGCGGCCAGACCATCCGGGCAATTATCAACCTGCTCGGCATCACCGGCAATATTGAAAGGCCCGGCAGTATGATGAGCTGGCTGCTGCCGGAGACCGGCCTGATTGAAGATGTTTTCAATGAAATCCCCCTTACCGATGAAATGAGGTCGCACATCTATGGCGGCGGTGAATTTAAAATGGGTGCGGCTCGCACCTGCAACCCCGATACCATCATCCGGGAATTCAATAAAGGTGAAAAACCCATCCGCGTCTGGCTAAGTGTCGGCGGCCAGCAGATTGTTCACCTGGCCAGCACCAAGCCGGTCGTTGAGGGTCTGAAAAAGGTAGATTTCCTGGTGCAGGCCGACCAGTTCTGGGGCCCGATGGCTGAAATGGCGGACATCGTCCTGCCTTCTGCGCATTGGCTAGAAATAGACGATATTTACGATATGCACCCGCGCTTCATGATAGAAGCGCATAATAAGTGTGTCGAACCACCCGGCGAAGCCAAGTCCGACGCCTGGATTTTTAATGAAATCGGGCGGCGCGTTGTACCCGAATACTGGTTTAAAGACGTCGA
>CAZRQP010000035.1:0-12595 GCA_964602315.1 uncultured Dehalococcoidaceae bacterium | reverse complement strand
CTGAAAAATTTCACCGACGAGCAAATCAGGACGGTCTTCGGATTGGCAAAGAAATACGGCATCAAAACACAGTCGTTTAATATGATCGGAATTCCCGGCGAAACGCTGGAAAACGTCTTTGAAACGATAAATATCAATAAAGAGCTAAGGCCGGACCGCGTGCTATGCACTATATTCATGCCGTTTCCCGGGACGGAACTGGGCGATAAATGCCTGGAAAAAGGAGATGTCATCGCCGACGTTAAGGATGCCTCCATTTATTATTCCCAGGTGACCATGAGGCACGAGAATATCTCCTCGAGGCAGTTAATCGGCTACCAGGGGTTATTCGACTGGTATATCGCCCTGCCGAAAAAATATTATTTTATGGTCGATTTCTTCAGGTGGATTTACCAGAGCATCATCCCGCCCATGCCCTATAAAAATCAGATGTTGAACTATTTCCGTGAAAAAATAGTAGAATGTGTGTATCAGTCCAAGAGATTTATCGTGAAAAGCCACGTGAAGACCCGCTAGCCGGAGGAGAAGCAGGCATGAAGATACCGATATTGAGGCTGGAATATACTGAAGAAGAAATAAAAGCCATTCAGGCGGGCATTAAAGCCGTCCTGAAAAGCGGTTACCTCACCATGGGCGATAAGGTAGCTGAATTTGAAAAGGCTTTTGCCGCCTTCACCGGGGCTAAATACGCTTTAGCAACAAATAGCGGTACAAGCTCCCTGGAAATTATCCTGCGGGCTGTCGGCGTAGCTGGTAAGACGGTCATTATGCCCTCCAATACCATGATGGCCAGTCCGGCGGCGGTGGTGCACGCGGGGGGCAGAGTTATCTTTGCCGACTGCGATAAAGAAAACCTGCAGCTCGACCCCGGGGACTTGGAGAAAAAGCTTCGCGCTGATACTAAAACGGTAATGCTGGTGCATATCGGCGGCATTATTTCCCCGGCGTTCGATGAAATAAAGGAAATCTGCGACAAAAACGGATTAGTCCTCGTTGAAGACGCCGCCCATGCTCACGGCGCGACCATCGACGGGAAACAGGCGGGTACGCTGGGAGTGGCCGGTTCCTTTTCTTTTTATCCCACCAAGGTCCTGGTGACCGCGGAAGGCGGCATGATTACCACTAATGATGAAGCCATCTATAAAAAAGCCGTCTCGCTACGCGACCACGGCCGTGCCCCGGACGACCCCAATAATCACGTGGAAATAGGGTACAACTGGCGTTTTAGCGAACTTCACGCCGTGCTGGGTATCCAGCAGATGAAGAAAGCGCAAAAAATCCTGGCGGAGAGAAGGGAAATCGCTGCTTGGTACGATAAAAAGCTTGAGGGCGTAAAGGGCATTAAAAAGGTTAAAATACCCTCCAATGTAAAATCCTCTTATTACAAATACATCGTTTTTCTTGACGAGAATATAGAAAGAGAAGTGATAAAAAAGAAACTTAAAGAGAAGTATTCCGTCTCTCTCACCGGCGAGGTCTATTCGCACCCCTGCCACAGCCAGCCTGCCTTTAAGAAATACCCCGGGATGGTGGCCAACGACCCCGCCGATACCTTCCCGCAAACGGAGTACGTGGCGAAAAAGCATATCTGTTTGCCCGTATACCCGGGACTGACTGAACCAGAGGTGGATTACGTAGTTGATTCTTTGAAGAAGGTGCTCTCATGAATGTCTTGGTAACAGGCGGCAGCGGGTTCATCGGCAGCCATGTCGTGGACAAGTTAATCGACGCCGGACACAACGTCAGGGTGCTGGACACTAAAAAGCCGGCGTATCGTGATGACGTTGAGTATATAAAGGGTGATATAACCTTGGAGAAAGACATCAAAAAAAGCCTCTCGGGAATCGATACCGTCTGCCATATCGCCGCCTTTGCCGATATCAATCGGGTGAAGAGCAATCCCTTACTGACCGTAAAATACAACATCATGGGGACAGCCTACCTTCTGGAAGAGTGCCGTAAGCAAAGGGTCAAGCGCTTCCTCCTGGCTTCCACGGTCTTTATCTATGATGAAAGAGGGCATCTTTACACCACCTCAAAAGCAGCCTCCGAGATGCTGTGCCGGAACTACCAGTTGCTTTATTCTCTGTCTTATACCATCTTGAGGTACGGGACCGCCTACGGCCCACGCAGTCGCGGCGATGATGTGATTGCGCTATTTGTGAAAAGGGCCTTGAACGGCCAGAATCTGGTTATTCACGGCACGGGGGAACAAAAGAGGAATTTAACCTACGTTGAAGACCTGGCTTCCGGCACGGTTGCCGCCCTGGCTGATGTTGCCGAAAATAGGACCTATACCCTCGTAAATGAAAAGTCGGTAAGTATCAAAGAACTGGCGGAAACAGTTAGGAAAATCGTCAATAATAAAATTGATATTGAGTATGATTTCTCACGACAGGACGACTATCAGGGAAAAGTACCGGACGATACGGAAATCGAGCGGCAGAATAAGGAGTTGGGCTGGGAAGCGGGCATTGATATTGAAGATGGAATAAAGAAGTACGTTGACTGGTATCAAAAAGCGGGAAAACATGGGACGAGATAATTCAGTCCTTTTCGTACTCCCGCAGCAGCATGTATTTTATCAAACCGGCTGATTCTTTGATAGATTTAAAACTTCTTTCCCGGAAAATATTCCCCAGCGCGCCCAGGAATATGGGCCAGTACTTAAGCGCTTTAGTCCTCCCGCCCAATTCCTTTTTTAGCCCCGGGTTTTTCTTGAGCCAGTAGCCCCTGATTTGCAGGTCTTCCTTGTAGTTGATGATGTGGTTTTTTAAAGACGCAGCTCCGAGGTGAACCCTGTATTTGGCTAAAGGCTCGTTAATGAAGTCGATAGGATATTGTTGTGCTATCCTCAACCACAGGTCGTAATCTTGGGCGATGATGTATTTAGTATTAAAACCACCGACCTTATCAAGCGCTATTTTCCTTACCATCGCGGTTAATATGGCGATAGTATTTTCCTGCAGCAGTCCTTTTAAAACAGCACCTCTGACGGGTCCCCTGTAAGAAAAATAGGATTTTTCCTGCAAAGAACCGGAATCATCCATTATGTAGCAATCGGTATAGACCAGCCCGAGTTCTTTATTTGAGTCCATTAGTTCAACCTGTTTTTCCAGTTTTTCCGGCAGCCAGAGGTCATCGTCGTCCAGGAAGGCGATGTACTCACCTTTTGATTTTTCAATTCCGAAATTACGGTTAATACCAAGAAATCCCCTGTTTTCGTTCTTGAAATATCTTATACGCTCGTCGTGAAAGGCTTTAACCGCCGATTGCGTATTATCACTGGAGTAGTTATCCACGATAATCAACTCAAGTTCGCGGAAGGTCTGGTTCAGTACGGACTCTATAGCCTCCGTTAGTCTATCGGCGCGGTTATAGGTAAGGATAATTACGCTAACTTTCATAAAGTCCCGTTTATCACTCCGGTTTTTTCCTGGCTTCTTGAAAAAAAGCTTTCAGACCCTCATCAACATTCCGCAATTTAGTCTTACTAAGTTTCTGGAATTTACTCGTGTCCAGATTGGATTTTAAGGGCCTGGGCACCATATTATCGGGGGGAGTGGCCGACTCTATTACCAGGGATTTTTCCCAACCTGCCATATTACATGCCTTGAGTGCCCAGTCATAACGATTAATGAGACTGCTGCCGACCACGTGAAAGACGCCGTTGGCTCTCAGGGAGTATAGCTCTATTATCGCCAATGCCAGGTCGTCAACATAAGTCGGGTTCCCCCAGAGGAAAGACGGTGCTTTAAACTGGTTTCTGGACGTAACTGCCCGGTAAAGGCTCATTATATAATTGGGAGTAACCGTTTCAGGGTCCCACCCGAAAACGTTGGTCGTCCTTGTTATGATATGTCTGGTAACATTCTGTTTTATCCATTGTTCGGCCTTGAGCTTTAGTTCTCCGTATATATTGAGAGGATTAGGTTCGTCATCTTCTTTATATGAAGAACGGGTACCGTCAAATATATAGTCCGTGGATATGAAAGCCATCGAGGCGTGATAATCTTCACATAATTTGCCTATCAATGCGGTGGCGTCGAGGTGAAATCTCGCGGCTTTTCTCGGATTCTTCTCACAGAAATTAACACCGCCGGAAAGACCGGTGCAGTTAATAACACAATCCGGTTCCGTTCTGGAGAAGATGGATTTCAAGCTTTCCGGTGACGTGATATCCAGACATATTAGTCCCGGTACTTCTCTTCGGAAACAGGTCCCGACCCATTCCTTTCGGTCGGCAAGCCGTCTGGTAATAGCTTTGCCGATGAGACCATTGGCCCCGAGTACCAAATATTTAGCCACGGATTTTATAATCTCCACCGGGGGAAATTTTCATTGCTAAAATCCCTTGTACTTTAGCCGTGTTTCAGTCCCCAGTCGTAGGGGATATCGTTTTTTAAGGGGTCGAGCCGTTCTATTTCGTCGGGGCGGTGGGGCATGGTGGCGCAGTTGGCCACGATAGCCGGTTTGGCCCCGACTCCTTTGAAGCCGTTCCAGATGCCCGGCGGGATTTTCACCAGAACGTAGTTGTCCTCGCCGATAAATAGCTCCTGTATTTCGCCCTTGGTTTTCGAGTCTTTTCTGGGGTCGTAAAGGACGAGTTTAATCATGCTGGACACGACAGCATAGTTGAGCGTCATTTCTTTATGGATGTGCCATCCCTTGACAACGCCAGGATAGACGGTTGAGAAATATATCTCGCCGAAATTTTCGAAATGGGGTTCGTCGGCGCGGAGCATGTGCATGATTTTACCGCGCTCGTCGGCAATCTGCGATAGCTGTTTAACCAGTACACCTTCAATCATTTAAAATATTCCCTGTACCACTTTACAGTTTCTTTAAGTCCCGCTTCCAGCGTGTATTTGGGTTTCCAGCCCAGCGCTTTCCGGGCTTTTTCCGCCGATAGATACTGGTGCTTGATTTCACCGCTGGCCTCGTTCAAAACGTTGGGCTCGAGGTCTTTTCTGCCCATCACCTCCAGGATTTTACGGGTGATATCCAGCACGTTTATCTGTGTTTCGTTACTGAAGTTAAAGGCCTCGCCGGAGATATCCTGCTTCTCCATCTTCTCCGCCAGCATAATATAGGCCTCGACGGCGTCCATGACATAAATGTAGTCGCGGATAAGCGTGCCGTCGCTCCGGATGATGGGGCGCTCGTTGTAAATTACCGAGCGTATGGTGCCCGGCACTATGCGGTTAAAATTAAGGTCGCCGCCGCCGTAAAAATTACCGCACCTGGTTACGCACACGGGCGTCTTATAGGTGGCGTGGTAAGCCAAGGACAGTAAATCGGCGCAGCTCTTGGAAACGTCGTATGGGTGGGGGCCCTTCAGGGCGGCATCTTCCTTGTAGGGCAGCACTTCGTGCTCGCCGTAGGCTTTATCACTGGATGCCACGATTATCCGTTTTACCAGCGGACTTCGCCGGCAGGCCTCGAGCATATTCCAGGTCCCGTTGATATTAGTCGCGTAAGTGCCCAGGGGGTTCCTATTGGCAATGGTGACGATGGTCTGCGCCGCCAGGTGAAAAACGGTGTCTATTTCGTATTCGTTGATGGCTCTTTCCAGGAGGAAATAGTTCTCCACCTCGCCGCGTACGGTCGTTATTTGCTTATCCAGTCCCAGCTTGATAAAGTTGGCCCGCGGTACGTTATCCCTTACCAGCCCCACCACGTTGGCCCCCCGCTCCACCAGCGCTTGAGTGAGCCAGGCGCCCAGGAAGCCGGTACAGCCGGTAACGAATACGTTCTTGCCGCGCCAGGAAACGTTCTTTTCCATGACTATCTCCATATCTTCCAGAAGGCTTCATTATTCTGCCAGAGCTTGTTTAAATATTCTACATCACGGTAAGTGTCCATGCACGCCCAATCGCCCTCGTGTTTATAGACCATCAATTCACCGCGGGTTGCTATTTCTTCAAGAATGCCGCGCTCAAAATCACAACTATCCTCACTGGTAAGGTGTTCTAAGAATTTCCGGTTGAACACGAAGAAACCGCCGTTTATTAAACCCCCTGAAGCTTGAGGCTTTTCTGTAAAAAGCAGTACTTTGCCATCTTTTGTTTCCATCTCACCGAAACGTGAAGGGGGTCTTACGCCGGTGACGGTAGCCATTTTGCCGTGACTGTTGTGAAATTCGAGCAGTTTTTTGATGTCGATATTGCCCACCCCATCGCCGTAAGTGACCATAAAGGTATCTTCTTTGATGTATTTTTCAATTTTCTTGAGGCGCGCACCCTTTAGAGCATTGGCCCCCGTGTCCGCCAGCGTAACACGCCAGTCGCTTTCCTCCGAAGGCTTGTGTACGGTGACCGTTTTCTGCGGCGCCAGCTTGATGGTGAAATCGCCGCTTAAAATATCATAATTCAGGAAATATTCTTTGATGACTTCGCCTTTATAGCCTAGGCAGAGAATAAAGTCGTTAAAACCGTAATGGGAGTAAATCTTCATTATGTGCCATAAAATTGGTTTGTTGCCTATCATGACCATTGGCTTGGGCTTGATTTCTGTTTCTTCCTTGAGCCTGGTGCCCAGTCCTCCGCAAAGGATAACCACCTTGGGTTGCATCATAACCACCTCGCTATCCGGGTGTTAATTCCTTTATTCCCCCGGTTACTCCTTTTATAACTTTATCTACGTCGCCTTCGGTTAAGCCGCAGTGCAGGGGAATGGTTAAAATCTCCTTAAAAGCCTTTTCTGTTTCCGGAAGACTCACATTTTTACGGACGTAATAGTTGTGCAGGTGATTCGGTACGTAATTAATGCCCGTCTCGATATCCAGGTCCTTCAGGTATTGTATTAGTTTATCACGGAGTCCGTTCTTTACACGAATCACATAGATATGTGGAGCCACGTTATCGTAATTGATGGGCAAACAGGTAATACCTGGGATGTTCTTAAAAGCGCTGTCATAGCTACGGCAGATTTCGCGTCGCCGCGCGATAAACGAGTCGATTTTCTTTAGCTGCTCCAGGCCGATGCTGGCATTTATGTTGCCCATATGATAGCGGTATCCCTGCATATTGACTTCAACGAACGGTACCCGCTCCTTCCATTTGGTTGAACCCTGGCCCGGACGTTTCATTCCGCATAATCTTTTTTGCCTAAGTATATCAGCGAGCGCTGCGTCAAAACAAATAACGGCTCCTCCCTCCCCACAGGTTATGTTCTTAATTGAATCGAAGCTGAAACAGAGAATATCCCCGAAGCTGCCTATTTTCTTGCCTTTGTAGTATGAGCCAAAAGCGTGGGCGGCGTCCTCGATAATTCTTATCTTGTGTTCCTTTGCTATCTTAGCCAGGGCATCAAGATTACAGGGGTTGCCGGCATAATGCACGGGCATAATTGCCTTTGTACGGGGCGTAATCTTTCTTCTAACGTCTTCGATATCAATTAAAAGTGTATCGGGGTAAACATCAACGGGCACAGGCGTGGCTCCGGTTGCCGATATCGCCTGAAAAGCGCCGATAAACGTCAAGGAGGGGGTGATAACCTCATCACCTTTGCCTATACCCAGGGCATCTACGGCTACGTGCAAGGCGGAGGTACAGTTATTGGTGGTTATCACGTATTGGGCACCTAGATATTTTCTTATAGCCTCTTCAAACTCGAGGACCTTGGACGCCATGCCGAAATAGCCAAGCTTAAACGCTTCTCTAACTGCTGCCAGCTCTTCTGTACCGAGGCACCCCTTAGATACCGCAATCATCTAACTTCACCTGCCAAGAATAAATCCAAATGCTCTCCGTATAAAATTTTTCGGGCTGCTAATCATAAATTTAAAAGAATCCACCATAAATTTTAAAGGATGTTTCTTTAGAAACGCTATCCGCAGGTACCTTTGCCCTTGCTTTAATATATCTTTTAACTCTTCGCCTGTCCAGTCCGGCGTCGATATGCTGAAGCTTCTTATGAATAAATCGTCCAACGAGAAATCATCAGGGATATATTTTTTTTCGCGGCAGATATCATACAGCTCCGAGCCGGGATAAGGCGTGGCGATGGAAATGAAGGGCGAATATATCTCCAGTTCTTCCGCCATGTGGAAGCTGTCCCAGATCTGCTCTTTGGTCTCGCCGGCCATGCCGATGATAAGGAATATATCAACGTCCAGCTCTATTGTGCGCGCGTATTTAATCAATTGCTTGGCTTTTTCCAGTTTCAGGGGCTTTTTAATAATGGTGTCCAGCACCTGCTGGTTGCCGGATTCCAGCGCCAGGTTAAGCTGATAGCACCCGCTTTTTTTCATCTTGTCGATAATACCTTCGTTTAAAGCAAAGGCGGCCACGCCGTTAGGGGTGTCCCAAACAAAATTGAGCTTTTCCTCGATCATCAGGTCGAAGAGCCTTTCCGCCCTTTTTATGTTTAGCGTTGTGTTATCATCCTCGAACATGATTTCTTCGATGCCGTATTTCTCCTTGATTTCCTTCATCTCGGCAATTACGTTTTCCGGTGAGCGCTGGCGGAATTTCCTGCCCCATACTCTGTGAGCCGAACAGAAGGTACATTTTGCCGGACAGCCGCGGGAGGTGATGATGGGTGAAAACCGTTTTTTCCTCCTGGTGCCATGAGAATGCTTCAGCCCGAAGTATCCTTCCATGTTAAGCAGGTGACGGGCGGGGAAAGGCAGTTTATCTAGATCTTGAATGAATTTTGTTTTCGGTATTATCTTTATCTGTCCGTTTTCTTTGTAGCCGATGCCGTCCAGGTCGGGGACCCCTTTTCTCCCTTCGATATAGTCGATAAGGTCGATGATGGTACTGTCGCCTTCCCCAAGCACCACGTAATCAACATTTTTATCTTCCAATACAAGCTTCGGCATAACGGTAGGATGAGCGCCACCGGCAACGGTGACGATGCTATTATCTACCTTTTTTGCCGAAGCATATATACGGTGGGCGTTCTCGTGCTGACGGGTGAAAAGGTTGTTCACACCGACCATGTCCGGACCGAAAGACCGTATAATTTCCTCAATTCGTTCGAAGGGCAGGCCTACCCGGACGAGGTTTTGCTCAGTGTTTACTATGTCGTGCCAGCCCTCCAGCAGACAGTCAACGATTTTAACTTCAATACCTGCGTTTTCCAGCACTGCCCCCAAGTAGCCGAGGCCAAGCGGGGGTAAAGGGTTTACATCCATGTTGTCCTTGGAGGTAAACGCCGGCGGTATAAAAAGGAGAACCTTCTTGATTTTTCTATTCATCTGGTGTTAACTTAGTCCTTTGGCTTAGGTCGTCTATTTATTAATCTGAATTATCTACCAATCATAAAAACAAATCAAACGTGGTTTCATCTACCGGACCAAACAATTCAGAAACCACCTCCGCCCATAATTGCCTTTTGCTAGTCAATTCATTTTGGTCCATTTTTAATATATTTTCCGTGGCTTTTAGTATGTTTTCCGGAGTGCTGGCAGATGGCCTGACATCGGGTGGAAAGCCTGCAAGATTATCACGGTCTATTGTTAAATCTGACTTTATGTGTAATATGGGAACTCCCAGAGCCAAGGCCTCGATAGAGGTAGCTGTAATAGTATAAATCAACATGTTGCACTCCGGGAGTAATTCACTAATTGGCCTTTCTGATACGCTAAAGTGCCGGGGTAAAGTGCCTATTTTTTTCTTGACGAAGCTATAAGGAAAGGCCGGATGAAATTTTAGAATGATCTTGTATTGTTTTTTATCTTCGTACGCCCTGATGACTTTCAAGGCCAGTTCAACGGTCTCATTTTTATCAAACGACAAGGCTACCAGGATAACCGGCTGGGTAGTATCCCTTTGCGTTGATGTCTCTCCATTTTGCATCAGGTAGGTGTACCTGATAGCTCCACCGCGGACGACCTTGGTGGGGTCGTAGCCGGACTCTTTAAAAAGCCTTTCTGTATATTTTCCGTTTGTAATAACCTTATCGGGAAAGGGCAAAACGGTCACTTCATCCTGCGAAAAGAAGTAGTTCAACAGCATCCTCGGGACGGTTGAGTGCTGGTAGCCGGTAAGCTTGGCAGATGGATAATACTTTCTTAATGCCAGGCAATATACTTTTTCCAATGTCTGGTTCTCATAAGTGTATATAAAGGCTTCTATAGGTATACCCGCTTGGTTCCAGTGTTTAACGGCTTCATAAAATAAAAGGTTTTGAGTAAGGTCGGTTCGTTGCAGGTGTTGTTTTACATCATCGGCTATTATCCCGGCAATCCTCATGCCCTGAAAGTCCGGGCAAGCATAGCTGCATCGATTCGATAACGTCTTAATAAATATGCGAATAATATCCGTTAGCTTTAAGTATGATTCCGGCAACAGAAAGTTTCCGAGACTTTTCTTGAGCTTTTTCAGAGTCTGGCGATAGGAGCTTGTTAACAGGATGTATGGAACAATCACGACCCTTTTCCCTTTGTTTTTAAGATGAGCGGTCAGATCACCGAGGTGGACGTCGTGGTATTCTCCATTGTTATCAAAGGAGCGGTCAAAAATCCAGTTATGGATAAGGGTCAACCCCTCCGTATTGTTTGATGGTTTATCTGCGTACGTTTTCAACCGGTAACTCCCGGCCAGAAACGTACGGTAAATCATAAAAGCGCAAAATTTTACTTTGGTTATAATTGAACTGATGTTTTTAGTAATTGCACTAAAAAGGTTTCGGAGCGGCGTCTCGATAAGGTGTTTTCCGTATTGGGGCGAATCATCCAGGTTTGCCAGTATTCCCTGCCGGATTGTTGGGTTCTCGCCGATAAGCACCAGATTTTCTTGCCTGTCTGAATTTACCAGGTCACGGCACAGGCTCATATAACATGAATAGAGGAAGGTCTTGGAAAACCACATATTTTTATCGGAAAAAGAATTCGCCCACCATTCCAGAGAATTATAAACGAGGCTTAACCTGCCGATATAGTCGATATATGGCTGGCGCAGGGAGCCGGCTGTTTCCTGAAGCTTATCGCCGATATCAAGACGCTGTCCCTTTTCAGCGAAATATTGTTCGACAGCTATCGCCCTAAGGCTGTCCTCTCCCAGATATACCCACCGGAAAGGTTTGCCCCCGAGTTTCTGTAGCGCTTTATGTATAGACGATTTCAAAGGTGGGCATATGATGATAAGTTTCCTGGTTTCGGAATCGGTAACATCTTTCATAATTTACTTTTGATGTTTTTTATACACTTCATCGAGACACTGGAGTAGCCCCTGGCCCAGGTCCATGTAAGAATTGAGTATCAATCTCCTGGCAATCTTGGGGTTGAATTTATAGGGAGTGATGCTGTAGTGGAGATTTGACGACGCGGGCACGAACTCTAGTTCTATTTTGTTCTGCAGGATTTCCTTAATCATGACCATGATGTCTTTAAGTTTCATTGACTGCTGCCCGGCAATGATGACCGACTGATTTTCATATTCCTCATCGAGGACCATCAGACTGCACCGGGCGGCATCCTCGACATGGATATATTCCCTCACTTCTTCACCGTCACCTGGGCGGATGATTTTACCCTCGGTCAAGGCCTGCTTCAGTGCGGAGTAAATCCAGTTGGTCTCGCCTGCCCGGGGACCGTACAGGGAACCGTAACGCAGGATGGTGTAGGGCAGACCGAAAACCTCATGGTAGTTTTCGATGATAAGCTCGCAGGCCTGCTTGCTGCTGCGATAAAAAGACCCGGCACTGCTGTAAACGTAAATCGTGCTGGCGAAGACAAACCTCTTGACTTTATTTATGCGGCAGGCTTCCAGCACAACGGTGTTGCCCAGCACGTTGCTTTCGATAGTCTCCACCGGCTTTTCATGCGCTCTGTTGAGATCGGCCATGCCGGCAAAGTTATAAACTACGTCGCACCCCGCCACCGCCTTTTCCACTGCCTTTTTGTCCAGGATATTGCCGGTAATCATTTTCTGGCTTTTTTGCAGGTAGGGCGATGCCGCGACGTCGAAAACGGTTGTCTCGTATCCCGCGCCGGTGAGGGCGTCGGCCACATGACTGCCCAGGAAACCGGAGCCGCCAAAAACGATAGCTTTCATCTTTCCCCCTTTTGCCTACGTGCTTGCAGGGACTGTTTTTTCAATTTTTGCTAGGACTTCCTCGAATCCGGTGAAATCCCGGATTCTCCAGGCGCAGTCCTTAAGTGTATTATCGCTCATATCGGTCCTGGCGACAAATGTAGCGCCCGTTTCCCTGGCTGCAATAAGGTCGGACTCGGCATCGCCGACAAAGACCGCTTCCCCAGGTTCGAGTCTGTTATCGGTTAAAATCCGACGGGTTATCTCTGTTTTCGTCAGCGGCGTGCCGTAAGCGACGCGGAAATAGGTTTCCAGCCCCCGCTGCTTCAGGATATAACGTAGCTCTTCCTCCGGTGTGCCCGATGCGATGTACAACAGGTAGCGCTTGGCGTTGTTTTTCAGAAAATTTATGACTCCGTCCACCAGCGGCGCCTTGAGTATCTTGTCGAGGACTATCCGGGAAAATTCCTCGCCTAGCTCTTTTTCCTTCTCCGGCGAGAGTTCTTTACCCAGTATCTTTTCATAAAAATAACGGAATTTAATGTATCTGGAAATGCCGGCGTTTTTCTCGTGGTGGGCCATGATTTGCGGCAGCTTGTCCGGGTAACCGG
>CAZRQP010000034.1:0-12675 GCA_964602315.1 uncultured Dehalococcoidaceae bacterium | reverse complement strand
TGTATTCATCCGCTACTTTCTTTACAAGCGCGGCGACGTCGGCTTGCTTGGTGATGTCCGCCTTGACCGCAATCGATTTCTTGCCGAGTTTTTTGATTGCTTCCGCCGTCAGTATAGCATCGTCAAGATTAATGTCCGTAACGGCAACAGCGTCACATCCTTCACTGGCCAGCAGAAGGGCTATCTCCTTGCCGAAGCCTATCTGGCTGCCGGCGCCGGTTACCAGCGCTACCTTACCTTTTAAACTCAGGTCCATGATTACCTCCTATATTTTATAGATTGAATTTGCAGGTATCATTATATAACATATTAGGGGTTGCCGTGAAATCTTTAGGCCTACATATATTTTACGCATTATAAAAAAACGAGGAGTTTTAAAAATGATAAATTCATCTCTGCCTCCCGCCAAAGAGACATCAACTAATAACGTAGCGTTAGTGCTTCCCGAAACAATATCCACCCCCAGGCACTGGTTTTTCCGGAACGTCCCGGAGAGTTCCTGGAAAGATTGGAAATGGCAGTTCCGTAACAGGATAACCTCTTTAGAGCAGCTTGTAAGGCTGATACCCCTGTTAGCGGAAGAGCAGACGCAGATAAGCTTGGTAGTCCAGCGCTATCCCCTCTCCATCACCCCCTATTATTTGTCGCTCTTCAACCCCGATGACCCGGACGACCCCATCAGGAAACAGGCAGTGCCCTGTATTCAGGAAGTTTCCATGAGCTCTATTGGGTTTGAAGACCCGCTGGCGGAGAAGGAAAATTCCGTTGTGCCCGGCCTGGTTCACCGCTACCCGGACAGGGCGCTGATGGTGCTTACGGATATCTGCCCCGTGCTTTGCCGCCATTGTAACCGTAAAAGAGAATGGCGTCACGGCGCCTGGATGCGTACCGGCGCTGAAATCGAAGCGATGCTGGACTATTTACGTCGGCATGATGAAGTCCGTGATGTTATTATCTCCGGCGGCGACCCGTTAACGCTGTCAACCGCTAAACTTGAAGCTATTATCTCCCGCATAAGAGCTATAAAACATATAGAGATTATCCGTATCGGCTCGCGGTTCCCGGTAGTGCTGCCCCAGCGTATCGACGCTGAGTTGTGCGATATGCTCTCCAGATACAGTCCGATATGGCTCAACACCCACTTTAACCACCCCAATGAGGTAACACCCGAGGCAGCCGCCGCCTGCGACCGTATCCTGCGGGCCGGCGTACCGGTGAATAACCAGACTGTCCTTTTACGCGGCATTAACGATAGCGTGGCGACCCAGACCCGACTCTGCCATGCCTTGCTAAAGGCTAAAGTGCGTCCTTATTACCTGTTCCAGTGCGATGAAGTGCAGGGCACGGAACACCTGCGCACTCCTGTGGAAACGGGTATCAAGATTATCCAAGGCATGCGCGGGCACACCTCCGGTCTTGCCGTGCCTAACTTCGCTATCGACCTTGTAGATGGCGGCGGCAAGGTGACCTTACAGCCTGACTACGTACTTTCGATGAGCAACGGAGAGTTGCTCCTGAAAAATTACGAAGGCAAGGTTTTCCGTTACCGCAACCCCAATCCGCAGAATAAAGCCGCTGCCCAACCGGCGGTAAGCGGAGTCGTGGATAATCTGACGGCGGACGGGATTGTCAAATAGATAGACAGATGTCAAAGGAAATACTAGATACATAATCAGGGATTAAAAAGGTCATTGGACGCCCTTGAGAGTTTTATCAGCGCGTATACTAAAGAAGTGGAATAGCTGTGTGTACTTTTGTGATATAATCCTCTATGTTGATTTTAAAATAGGCTGAAGGAGAGAAAGATGGATGATAAAGAGAAACTACAACTGGTGTCTCCTTGCGGTTATTGTTGCCTTAGCTGCGCAGGATATGAATATAGCATTTGCGATGATGATATTGTTATACAAAAAGAGGCAAAAAGAGCCAATCTTCCTGTTGATAAACTCCGCGGTAGTTGTGCCGGCTGCCGGTCGAAGCAGGGACGACCTATTATGAATATGCTATGTCAAACTTACGATTGCTGTGTTAATAAAAAAGGCTTAAATTTCTGCTTTGAATGTGAGGAGTTCCCGTGTCTGAAACTGGCGCCTGTCAGTGAGATGGCCGAGGTGAGAAGGCATAATACCAAGATATACAACCTGCTTATGCTTAAAAAGTTGGGTCTTGACGAGTATATCCGGAGAAGTGGAGAGTTGTTAAAACAGTGGGCCAGGGGTAAAACGCCGGTCTTTGGAGACGACGTACAAATACCAAAAACGTCTTAGAGTGTCCGATACTACCCAGATAACGTTCATCCCGGTCCTCCTAAAATCAATATTATTCAAAGTATCTTTGTAAAGACTTTAAGAAGGTAATTGGTAGCGCATACGGGATTCGAACCCGTGATCTCGTCCTTGAGAGGGACGTGTCCTAGGCCGCTAGACGAATGCGCCATTATATTTATCTGACTGTATATAAAAGGATTCCCGGTTTTTTTGTCTGAACCCCTGTTCAACCACTGCCGTTTGCGCTTATTATTATCACCTTTTTTATATTTTGGGTCAAGTTTGTTATCTCTTATTTACAGGTATTGTATATATATTATATTTAGAGTGAATAGATGGGTATTGTTCATATGGATAATAACCCTGATGATAAATTGGGGTTTATCCCTCTGAAAACCATAATCTCCCTAGTCTTAATTTCGCTGATTACTCCCTATAATTATAGTAATTTAAATAAATTAAAGGTGTTACCCACGGGGTCTCCGTGAGGAAGGCATGACGTTATGTTTGTTAAAAACATAAAACTAAACGCTATAAGTATAGTGTTATCAGCACTTATGATAAGTGTGTTAATGGTCTTGTGCTTACCTGCCTCTCACGCCTTAGCCGCCACGGAAGAACTTAGACCCACTGCTCATACCTTCTCCGGCAGCGGCTACAACCGGTATCCGGAGAGAGCCTATGATACCAGTATATATAATTACAATACTCTTGGTGTAGGTGATAACAACGTCGACCCCACCATGGAATATCACACCTGGCAGACCTCCTCCCAAGAGCACTCGGAGCGCCGGCTCATTATCCGCCGCAGGGGCAGAAGTAACGTTGATGATAACTGGAGTATCAGTTACTCCATCAACGGAGGCAACGATTACACAGTAATTGAATCCGGCCTCATTAACCCGGGCACAGGCGATACCCCGGTGGTATATATCGATACTGACCTGGATTTATCGCTTCTGGTGGTTAAAATTGCCACCTTCAGGGTCGGCGGCGCTGATCGCCGCGGCTATGCATATATCTATGACGTGAGGCTGGAATGTGATTATTCCGCCCTGCCCAAGGTCGGCACGCAAATCGGCGCCGAATATCCTATCGTCGTCAGTCCCACCACCTTAACCCCCCAGGAGCAATGGACTACCATCACGGTACCGGTGGCGCACGGTGAAGGTTTATCTCATATAGATTATGTAGAAGTTAAGTTATTTTATGACAGCGCCGGTAATGACCCGGATGCATCCGGTTTCAGCGCCGACGTCCATAACTGTGCTGTATTAAGCTGGACCAGGGATGGTTGGTGGGGTATCTGGGACCTTGAACCCGCTGACACTACCTGGGCCCTTAACACGAATTGGGGGGCGTGCAGCAAGCCCAGCGATTGGGATGATCAGGGCAACTGGGTATTTTCGTTTAGTATCGGCAAGGTGGCCACTTATTCGGGTGGGGCAGGGGATTGGGATATCTATGCCGAGGCTACTGATGATTATGCACTCATCGGCTCGGATTACCTGCGTGATATAGAGATGAACTGGTATTGTGAAATATCGGCAGACACAGTCGAGGTCAACTGGTCCGGGGTTGTTCCCGGGTCGGATTTTGGTGAATCCACCAAGCAGACCGATGTTACGGTAACGTATATCTCAAACGGGCCTTATTATCAGAAGATAGCGGCCTCCACCCCCTGGGCTGGAGGTGTAGCCAATGCTTTGTTAAATACTGGCGGCGCTCCGGGGTCGATGGAGTTTTCCCTTAAAGCCGACGATGTTGATAATCTTGGCTCTGCGGTTATAGTGACTGCTTATCCAACTTATATCTCCATAAAAGCCTGTGCGCAAACGTCGGAATCGGGGGACGAGGTAAGCACAAATACCATATGGCTTAAGCTTGGCGCCATTATTGAGACTACTTACAGCGGAACGATTTACTACATGATTAGCATCTCATAGAAATAATATGAAGGAAAAAAATAGCGTGATAGCGCTTTCATATATATATTATGGCAAAACCCCGCCTTTAATATAACAACTGGAAATATCCAGAAAAGGAGGTTTCAAATATATGAAACTTATCAGATTTATAGGTGTCTTAATGGTCTTGGCTGTATTCTTCAGCCTGGTACCAGTGGCTATGGCGGACGAAGACACGGTTACAGGGAGTTTCACGCCTCTCAATGTTCTTCCAACCGTTACAGCCGTGAACATCTACGATAGCGGGAACTCTACCATCACCAATGTCTCACCCCAGGTGTATTATTTCGTCAAAATTTCGGCCGGAGACGGTAACACGATAGACGATATCGACCAGATAGACGTGCACCTGTTCCTGGATGCCAGTGGCACCGACCCCGCATCTCCGGGTTCGGGTAACGTAACAAGCTGTGGCATCCTGACTTGGGACAAGGACGGCGGCGGGAATGAGTGGACTATTGATGCCGGTACTTCTGTCACTTGGTCGGTTCTTACGGGTAACTGCACGAAACCGGGCAATATGACCGCAGCCATCGGCGAGTGGGTCTTTGTGATGAGGGCAGGTAAAGTCGCTACCGAAACGCCCGCCGCGGGTAACTGGGATGTCTATGGCGAAGCTATCGATGGCAGCGGCAGCGGCGATCTGTACACGCGTGACAAGGAAATGCTCTGGTACGGTGAAATAGCCACCAGTGCTACCGCCCCCTTTGGCGGCGTTAACAATGGCAGCGGTTTCGCCGATAACACCAACGAAGTCACTAATATATCGGTAACCTATATATCCAACGGTGACTTTGACCAGGTGGTTAAATCAGATACAACCTGGGACGGTGCCAGCTTTACGGCGGACTATGATTCCACAGGTGCCTGTAACGATCCCCAGGAATTCTCTCTGATGGCTTATGATTCGGACGTCTTCGGGTCTGCCGTGCAGGTTGATACCACCGGTGTCAGCATCGATAATACCGGCACGCAAAGCGATGAAGATGGTATCGACATCACCGCCAATACCCTGTGGTTGAAGATAGCCATGGTTTTCTCGAACGACACATATAGTGGAAACATTGTATATATAATTGCTGATCGTTAATCGAACTTAATAAGGAGGTGGCTATGGCCTCATCTTTGAAGAAAGCGATCTGCCTTGGGTGGTTGCTGGCGCTATTCAGCACTATTATTTGGGTAGCGCCAGTGCAAGCCCAGGGTGGGTTTGCCATGTCAGGGAGTTTTTCTTCCCAGAAACTGGAGTTGCCCCAGGGCACTTCTCTCCGTACGCCGGATATCTATGTGGTAGTTTTCAATAATTCTGATGAAGATATTAACGTAAAGGTGTCCCCAAATACACCCCCGGGCGTTACGATAATACTTCAGGAATATGAATTTCCGTTAGCGGCCAATTCCCAGAAAAAGATTGATATCGGTGTTGATATCAGCATGGAAGCCGTGCCGGGCGACTACACGATAGGCGTTACAGCCGAACCGTTTAAAACGGGATCAACCGGTATTCAGATAGTGGGCGGCGCCGGACAGGAAGCCGACCTCACTATCACCGGCGATTACGGTGTGTTAAATGTCACTACTCTTTCCCCGGACGGCGCTCCCGTACCGTCGAGGATAGTCCTGTTCCGTGCTTATACAGATGAAAACTTTGAAATTGCCCGTACGGAAACGGGAGAACTCGACCTTAATGTTTCTCCCGGCGATTACCTGACACGCGCCTTTATCGCCGGCAGGCAGCTCGCCGAAGAAAGCTTTTCAGTAGCTGCTGATGAGCACAAAGGCGTCACTATGACGGTAAAAACCGTCTATTTTGACGGCTTTGAAGTAGTACCCCTTGCCCAGAGAGACACCGGAGAAATGGTTCTGGCTAACGTGGTCTGTTCTATCAACAATCTTCTGGATGCCTTCACGGACGTTCAGGTAAATCTGGTTGTTAGTAGTGATGCTCAACAGGAAAATGTTAATATTCTCAATACAAGTCGCCTGGAGCAGAGCCAGACCGAGATTAACTACAACTACATACCGGGTGATGGCTGGCGGGCAGGTACGTATATCTTTAAGCTGGAACTTGAGATCGGCGGGCAGATATACACTACATCACAGGCGAAAGGACTTACAGTAGATGAAACGGGGAAAGCCAGCCTGACGACTGTTGGTGGTGGTACTATCGATAGTGAGACCTCAACCCCCACCCCCACATCAACCGAAGCGGCGGATACAGAAACAGTGTCCGGTAGCTCATTCATCTGGCTGATTATCGTGGGTGTTGCCGTAGGCGTATTGGTGATAGTAATAGCTGTTATCTTATTCGTCAGAAAACGGATGCAATAGTCCTGCTCTGGATATCAACCAACAATCTACTGGCAATGTAATAATGCGGATTGTTCTTTCAATATGTATAACGCTTCTCTATCTGCTTGCATCGGTTATGCCGGTCTTTGCAAGCGGCGAGGTCGACGGCAGCTTCACGGCGGGTGATTATTACCCTCCGTCCCCCGTTACTAACCTGTATGCTGCCGCCAACACCTCTTACTCAATAACTCTCTACTGGACAGCCACGGGAGACGACGGCATTACCGGCACAGCGTCCGTTTATGATATCAGATACTCCGTATCACCTATCATTTCTGAAAGTAGATGGAACGCCTCTAATAAAGTTATCATTGTCCCCGCCCCGCTACTGGCCGGCTCAAGACAATATATAACAGTTAGCGGACTTCTCCCCTCTACAACCTATTACTTCGCCCTGAAAAGCGTCGATGAAGAATTAAACTGGTCACCTCTATCCAACTGCGCTAGCGCCACAACCCCTGCCCAGACCCCGGATATAACACCGTCGCCTGTAACTACAACACCTCCCGCGACTGGTACAACTACTACTCCTACTCCCATTGAGGATTATGGCCCTGTTTATATCGATATCAAAGGTAAAAGAGGTGTTATCTTCCTGGAGCTAAGGTCCGATGGCGTACTGGCAAGGACTTATTACATTACCCTATATGAACGCCGGCTTGCAATGACTCTGGAAAAAGGGACTATTTTACTGGATAAGTCTGGCGAGCCGGTCAGTGTCATCGTACTGGAGTATGTTAACCAATACGGAACGCCTCCCCAGGGTTACGAATTCCTGGCTACATATGATTTCCAGCCGGCCTGTGTCATCGAGCCCGCAATTCCGATAAAAATGAACTACGAACTCGAACAACTCAATCCTGATATCAATGAAGTGGATTTCCATATCGCTTACTATAACCCGACCGAGGAAAGCTGGATGATGATTGACAGCACCCGTGATGCTGATGCCCAATGTACCGGCACACAGCTGACGCACTTCTCACTTTTTGCCTTGTTGGTCCCCAGTTCGGATATTTCCGGATGGACTTCAAACGTAACTGCAGTGCCTGATTTGGTCATAAGAAATCTTACTTTGAGTTCAGAAGCCGTTGAACAGGGTGAGACCCTTACCGTTGATGTGGATTTGGCCAACGAGAGTGATACCGATGGCATGTTTTACATTAAGCTGGTCTTTGATGGAGCGACTGTGGACGGTAAGAATGTCAGCATCCTGGCCATGCAGGAATCAACGGAGACATTTACTATTGTGCTGGAGGAACTCGGCGTTCATACTATCGGCGTCAACTCAATGCTGACTACCGTTTCCGTTTATCAGCCCGTGCCGCCTCCCGTTGGTTTATGGGGGCAGTTGCGTATGCCTTTATTATGTATTGCAGCCGTCGGTCTGGCGGTAATAGTGATATTTATCCTTATTACTCGTATAAGAAAGAGCAGTTCTTCCCGTCGTCACATTTAGCGACTTTGCTTGAATAAAAAGCCTGCCTTGCTGTTGTTCTCTTTCTGGAATCCTGCACCGTTTTGCTTGGCTGGCGAGCCAGGAATCGAACCTGGGCTAAAGGAGCCAAAGTCCTCTGTGCTACCTCTACACCACTCGCCACCGCTTACTCGTAAGATTATATCATTTAGCCTTGAAGGTGGCAACGTTATCTTCCCTGCTGATTTATAAGCCTCATATAAAATCAGGATGCCCTGTCTTCATCACTTGACGCGATGATTAGCGCAGGGCATCGGTCTTGCTTATCAGTGAAGCGGGTGCTACTTTTTCTTGGTTGTGCTTGTTTTGCCGTACATGGCTTCAATCTGGGATTTCCACTTGCGGGCTCTATCCGCCATGAAACGGCGCGTCGGCTGGACCTCGGTGCTTACCAGCATTGAGTTGATGTTCATCCATGGAACAAACAGGCTCTCTGTGTATCCGCCTATCATGTCCAGTTTATCGTCCCAGTGCACGAGGTTGATTAATATTCCGTACTCATCGGTAGATTCCACCATGCCGATGTAGCAGTCCTCCGGCGCGGTCTCCGGTAAAAGATGTACCGCCACACAATAGCCGGGTTGTATTGTAGGTGGCTTTGCCATATCATCCCTCCCTGAACCAGTATCGTGTCCTTATTTAATACTTATTTAGCTTGATTGTCAATAGGGGATGGTCATAATTGCTTTTCACGCGGCATTTTATTATGTTTCCTTATTTTTCTTTATGAAATTTTAACCGTATGTTTATCCCGCGTTAATAGTCTTTATGTTTCCTTTAATATCTGGTTGTTACTCTTATAACGGACTTAACAAATATTACTGTGCTGGTAACCTGCCCCGGCTTGCAGGGTGGTAAAAAAGGAGAAAAATGCAGAACTTCGTTCTGGCGGGAAAAGCGAAAACGGTATTCCGTATACTTGAGCTGAAAGCTAAACAGGAGGCTGTCGCCAAGCGCGATAGGATGCGGGACTCGAATAAAAGGAAATAAACGCCAACTTAATCCGTCGGTTCGTTCCTGTATTTTGCCTTAAGTTCGTTTATCTCTTGCAGTTGTTTGAATTCTTCTTCGGTTATCGGTTCGCAGTATATCAGTACATTGTGCTGTATTTTTAGCTTGAAAAGACCGCGGCATTGCCAGCACCGGCGCGGGCCTTCGTAGCTGTTATCGACAAAGGAAAATTTACTTTCGGCGCCGCACTGGGGACATTTTAAAGTAAACATTTTTTATCAGCCCTTTAGTGTATCTTAGGTCCAATTTCCTTTTCTATATGGCCGATTGTACCATTGTTTGATGATAATGACAATCTATTAAAACCCCGGTTTTAAGTCTGCCTATGGCATCGGGAAATAGTAATCGAACAGCCGGAAAACCAGCGGTATGGAGACCACGGAAAAGACAAAGCTGGAGAAGACGAACTGGTTGGATATTGTTTTATTCCCGCCGGCCCGCTCCGTCACGATAGGCGTCCCGGTTATCGGCGGCACGGCGCTCTGCAGCATCAGGAGGAGCGCTATATTGTAGCTCGGCTTGATGATTAAAAGCAGTCCCAGGAATGCCAGCGGGTAGATAATGTTTTTCATCGACACGAATTTGATGATTTCTCTGTAATATATTTTCCCCCTCTGTTTGAAGTCCAGGTAAAGGCTGCCCCCGAGGATAATCATTATCAGCGGCAGGGCCATGCCTCCCAGGATTTCCAGAATCGATTTCAGGAAGTCCGGCAGATATTCGCTGCCGTTGAAAAGCTGGATAATTACCGCAATGACCGTGGCGATGAGAATGGGATTTAAAATACGGTTCCACTGGGTCTTTTTCTCGGCCTCCCTTTTTCTGAAAAAAAGATGGTAGGTGCTGAAGAACAACACCGGGTGAATCATGATGAAAATATAAAGCTGCGGTATATAGATACTGCCGGTGCCGAAGACCCCGCTGATGATAATCAGGGGGAAGAACAGCCCGTTCTGGAACAGCAGGTTCAAGACGAACTCGCTGCGAGTCTCTTTATTGGAGATGAACATCATAATCATGGAAAAGACGAAGGATACCCCCGTGAACGCCAACCACCACAGCGGCAGCTGCCACCAGTCCGGGAATGTGTCCGGCGTAAAAGTAGTCAAAACGCTGGAAAAGACCATACACGGCAGCGCTATGTCTATGGCCAGGCGGGATAAAAAGCTAAGAACGTTCTCCGGTATGATGCCGCGGCGCGTTATCCAGAAACCTATTAAACCGATGCCCAGCAGCACCAGCACCGACTCCAGAACCACGATGAATATTTCCATCTGTCATTGATTGTATAATAATTAACCCAAATATCAAAAGATGTGAAAATAAGGGCTGTTAGGGGATAATAAAAAAGTGGTGCCGAAGGTCGGACTCGAACCGACACGAGAGTTGCCCCTCAGCAGTTTTTGAGACTGCCGCGTCTGCCATTCCGCCACTTCGGCACCGGCACTCCTATTCTAGGTGAAAAATCCGCCCCGCGCAAGAGTTATCCTTATCATCTCCTTTTTCTCTTAAATTAGAACTTGTGTTCTTTTTAAAAAAGTGGTAAAATACTCTTTAAGAGGTATTTTCAAAATGCCGTCTGATTCCATTATCGTTAAGGGCGCCCGCGAGCATAACCTGAAGAACATCGACGTTACCATCCCGCGCGACAAGCTGGTGGTCATTACCGGCGTTTCCGGCTCCGGTAAAAGCTCGCTGGCTTTCGATACCATCTACGCCGAGGGGCAGCGCCGCTATGTGGAGTCGCTTTCCGCTTATGCCCGCCAGTTCCTGGGCCGCATGGATAAGCCGGATGTCGATTATATAGAAGGGTTAAGCCCGGCTGTCTCTATCGACCAGAAGGGCCCCAGTAAAAATCCCCGCTCCACCGTCGGCACAGTCACGGAAATTTACGACTACCTCCGTCTGCTCTTCGCCAGGGTAGGGCGTCCGCATTGCCCGCAGTGCGGGAGGGAGATTACCGTACAGTCCGTCCAGCAGATTGTCGATGCCATCCAGAAACTCCCGCAAAAAAGCCGCATCAATATCATGGCGCCCATCGTCACCGACCGCAAAGGTGAGTACCAGTCCGTCTTTGAAGACCTGCGAAAGCAAGGCTACGCCCGCGTGCGGGTGGACGGTGAGGTGCGCGAGCTCTCGGAAGAAATTCCGCCTCTGGATAAATATAAACAGCACTCTATAGCCGCTGTCGTTGACCGTCTTGTCATCGGCGACAGCGGCAACCGCTCCCGTATCTCGGACTCCGTCGAGACCGCGCTTAAGCTGGGCGGAGGCATCGTGCTGGTGTCCATTATCGACGGCGAGGAGATGCTTTTCTCGGAAAAGTTCGCCTGTGTTCACTGCGGCATCAACCTGGGCGAAATCGCGCCGCGTACGTTCAGCTTCAACACGCCTTATGGCGCCTGCCCTTCCTGTACCGGTCTCGGCTTCAAACATGAAATCGACCCCGATTTTATACTGAATAAAAACCTGTCCATCAGGGAAGGCGCCATCATCCCCTGGGCCAGGCATACCTGGTATCTCTGGCGGGTCAGGCCACTGGCCAGGTCACAGGGATTTTCCCTTGATACCCCCGTCAAAGAACTCAAAAAAGAGCATCTTGACCTGCTGCTTTACGGCGAAGGCGGACCGGTGCATACTTACCGCCGCTTTGGCAGGGTTGTCCATCGTTCGGAAGGTTTCGAGGGCATTATCCCCACCATGCAGCGCCACCACCGCGATACGCAGTCCGAGGGCTCCCGCCAGAATATCGAGCGCTACATGGTCTATAAGCCCTGTGAAGCGTGCGACGGCCAGCGCCTCAAGCCGGAGTCTCTGGCCGTCCTAATCGGCGACAAAAATATCATGGATGTCTCCGTAATGTCCGTCACCAAGGCGCTGGAGTGGATCAACCATATCGCTAAAAAGGTCCTTACCGAGCGCGAGATGATGATTGCCCGCCAGATTCTCAAGGAAATCCGCACCCGTCTCGGCTTTCTCAAGGACGTGGGGCTCGATTACTTGAGTACCGAGCGCGCCTCGATGACCTTGAGCGGCGGCGAGTCCCAGCGCATACGCCTCGCCACGCAAATCGGCAGCGGCCTCATGGGCGTGCTATATGTCTGCGACGAACCTACCGTCGGCCTGCATCCCGCCGACGACTACCGCCTGATTCATACCATGCAGCGCTTGAGGGACCTGGGCAACACGATTCTGGTTGTCGAGCATGATGAAGCCATGATGCGTGCCGCCGACCATATTATCGATTTGGGCCCCGGCGCCGGCGAGCGCGGCGGCTATATCGTCGCTGCCGGTACACTGGACGATATTTTAAAGAATGAAAAGTCCTTGACCGGCCAGTACTTGAGCGGCGCCAAGCAGATACCCCTCCCCGATACCCGACGCTCCGGCAACGGCAGGGAGCTGGTTATTAAGGGCGCCCGCCAGAACAACCTGAAAAACATCGATGTCTCCATCCCGCTTGGCAAGTTCGTCTGCATTACGGGCGTTTCCGGCTCCGGCAAAAGCACGCTGGTGGACGAGATTCTCTACCGCAGGCTGGCGCAGATTTTCTACCGCGCTAAAGACCGCCCCGGCTTGTGCGATGAGATACTCGGGCTTG
>CAZRQP010000033.1:10895-12911 GCA_964602315.1 uncultured Dehalococcoidaceae bacterium | reverse complement strand
GACCAGCTTCTTGAATAATTCCCTGCCTCTGGGTTTTTCAATGTCCAGCGTGATGCCTTTTTTATTGGAGTTGTAGGCGAACCAGTAGAGGCTTTTCTCGGGGTCGGCCGCGCAGCCCCAGTACCCCCCGATATTACGCGAGGGGTCGCCGCCCGGCTTTTCAATTTTAATAACGTTGACGCCCATGTCGGCGAGCATCTTCCCGCAGAGGAAGCCCTTATCGTCGGTCAGGTCCAGCGCACGGAGGTTACTTAACATATTTTCCTTTGTTTCGGACACTAAATACTATATTTGCTTTAGGTACTTTTTCGCAAGTAACAGGGCTTTTTTCGGCTCTTGTTGGGAGAGCAGACCCACCGCGTAAAGCAGGTACTGCTCATCGAGGTAGAACCCGGGCTCTTTAGGTTTCAGGACTAGGGGATTTTCTTTACGGTACAGGGCGCCTTCCATGATTTCTTTCGGGTTGGACGAAAAGATAATCGGTCCCCCTGTCCCCACGACGGTCTTGACGCCGGTCAGGTCCTTGCCGTGCTGCAGTAGCATCTCCCCGGTGGGACTGTATATCTTTTCCAGTCTCCCCGCGTGCTGCGTGACCGCCACGTCCACGGCCAGACGTGAGAGTAATAGATGGCAGTCGATTTCCTCTTTGCTCTCTGGCAGTTTCCCTTCGTGGAAGCCCTGGCAAATTTCCCGGAAGTGGGGTGGGAGTTTTTTGCCCCTTGTAAATTCGCTAAGACTATCGATGTTGTATTTAAGCCCCAGGTTTCCCTCCACCGTCCTTTTGACATAGGGCTCTGGTAGTGTGTTGACCATGTTGACCCCGCCGGAAGTCGGGATGCCCTCCGCTATCGAATGAACGTCTGTCGTGGCCCCGCCGGGGTCTATGACCATTAACTCACCGAACCCTGCCTCGCCACCGCTCCCTTCGGCGAGGAGCTTGGCGGCTTCCAGCACCGCCGAGGGGGTCGGCATAATCACCTCACCGACGATTTCTTTTGCCCTGGCGACGCCTTTGGCTTTGATAATATTTTTGATGAAAATTTCCCTGATTTCTTTATTGCACGGGACCGTGTCCAGCACGCCGATTTCCGGCATGACGTTCTTCGTGTAAATAACCCGTTTGCCGCTGTCCTTTAAGGCGGCTTTGATGGCATCGTAGGTTACTTTATTGCCGGCGACGATTATATTGTCGATTTTGCGGCTGGTTTTTGCCAGCATTCCGGCGTTGTGGATAATCGTGGCCTCGTCGCCCCCGTCTGTCCCCCCGGAAAGTAAAATAATATCCGGCGCGGTCTTCTCTATCTCGTCGATTTCTTGCCCGGTAAGCTTAAAGGAGTAAAGCCCCACCACCTTAGCCCCCGCCCCCAGCGCGGCGTGATTGGCGGCCTTGCTGGTAAGCTCCGGCACGAACCCGATGCAGACCATTCTCAAGCCCCCCGCGGCGCTGGAGCAGGCCATCGACTTCTTTTTATCAAGGTTGCTGATGCCTGTTTTTTCCGCTATTTCCTTCAGGGCGGCTTCCAATCCTGCTGTAATATCCGTTTCTACGGTGGAAGGCACACGCGCCGTGGCTATAACCTCGACCTTATCAAGGTCTATGGCCGCAACCTTGGTAAAAGTGCTCCCGAAATCTACTAAAAGCCTGATATCGTCAGTCAATCTATATTTTTCCCCCGGCTACATCTTCCCCTTTGCTTTCAGGTCTTTCTTCAGGTCTTCAATGCCTATTTCCGCCTCGGCGCCCGGCGGATAGACCCTGTCGAACCCCAACGCCTTGAATTTAGGCTCGATTTCCCTGGGGTCGTATCGGCCGATAACTAAATTCCCCCCGATGTAAAGCAGTATGTCCCCCAGCCCCGCCTCCATCCGCTTCTGGTTGAAGTCCTTCAGGTCCAGCTCGGCCATGCCGTACAGCGAGCTCATCATGATGGCGTCCGCTTTGGTCTCCTGCGCCACGCTGATAAATTCCTCCGGCGTGACCTGCATCCCCAGCTCCACCACCTTAAACCCCGCGTC
>CAZRQP010000033.1:8762-10795 GCA_964602315.1 uncultured Dehalococcoidaceae bacterium | reverse complement strand
TTATCATAAGGGGGCAGCCCCACGATTTTCCCCTTGCTCAAGCTCCACAGGTCGCGCACGGCCGTGTGGTAGTCCGCCTTCTTGCCTTCCAGTTTTTCCCTCTCTGCGATTTTCCGGCGGTGGAACTCCTTGATTTCACTGGGGAAGGGCAGGTTGCCGAACTCAAGATAGCGGCAGGCCCCGTGAGCGTCTCTTACCCCCAGCACCTTGTCTTTGACGGTCATGTTGGGACTCCACGGCGAGTCGAGCACGCCCGACTCCACGGCTTTAATCGTGCCGTCGATAACATCCCCGTCGCCGAGGTCGAGTATCCTGTCCATTATCGACCTGACCTCCGTCTCGGTCACCTTTTCTTCCTCTGCGACGCCTTTAACGTCGATTTCAATGTCCTGCTCTCTGATGACGTCGAAAATCCACCTGGCGGAGCCGTAGCTGACGGTATTGGTGTCCCTGGTAGGTACGCCCGCCGCCTCGTCGATACTCCTTAAGTCCACCGCATTGCATTTGGTAAGCGCCCCCACCATGGCGATATAGTTGAGGTAGGCGAAAGCCCCGCCCATGTCCATGGGATTGGGGAAAAGGGGTGTCTGCGCGGGACAGCACCCCGGTATCAGGCAGTCCTTGTAGTCGAATTTATCCAGGTATTCCCTTATCAGTTTCGGCGCCAGCCTTATCCATGCCATGTCCTGCGCCATGTTGCCCATGCAGTGCACCAGCGGGTAAAGCGACTTTTGCCCCTGCTCCGCCGCCGTGAGGGCCTGTAAAATAAGCGTGACGATGTTAACGCTCAAGGGAAAGGGCGCTGTCGGCAGCCAGCCGTGCAGGTCGGTGCAAAGAATTACCCCTCTATCGGCGTACCAGCCGGCCACGCGGGTGGCGTTCTGCCACCGTTCCACCAGTTCCCGTATCGTCATTTTCTTGGAGTAAGCTCCCCAGGTGATGAACTCCAGGCCGCTTTCATAAGTCGTCAGCCCGGAAGCGATGGTTATCTCGCTGCTGATGCCCCGCGGACTGAACGCGGCGTCCACGCTTTCCACCAGCTTGCGCGTCTGCTTGACCCCCTGGTTGATGATGGGGTAGCCGTTGAGCAAAGCCTTGCCGGTGCGGTTGCACTCGTCTAAAATACCCTGTACTTTTTCATATTGTCCCAGTCGTGTATAGCTGTCGGTGGTCACCGGGATGAGGACGACGCCGGACTCTCTCAAGCCCTGGCAGAGTTCTATCATCTTTTCCAGCACCGGCGTGCCGGCGCGGGGGAAAACGCTCATCCTGCCTTCCTCGCGCAGCTTCACCATCACCTTCGACCATACTTTGCTGTCGGGCAGGCTCTTCTGGTAGGCCGCCGCCTCCTCGAAGTCCACCTCTTTGCCGGTCGACCACTTATCCAGCTCCTGGCGCCGCTTTTTCATCAATAAATCGTCGTCGATGCGCTTGTTGACGACTCTCGGTTTCTTCATCGTTTCCTCCCGGTGTTGTTATTGCCCCTGCGATGACAGGAATGTCGCCGCCTGGGATAATAGCGGCTGCCCGCCGGCCACGTAAATGACCTGCCCGGTAACGTAGTCGGACATGCCCGACGCCAGGAACAATGCCGGCCCGGCGATGTCTTCCGGTTTACCCATCCGACCCAGCGGCACCTCCTTGGCGGCCAGGGCTTTGAAGAATTTATCCCGCTCCGGCCCCGGCGCCTGCAAAGAGTCCCAGAAAGGCGTCTCGATAGGTCCCGGCACGATGGCGTTGACGTGGATGTTGAACGGGGCAAGCTCAAAAGCCAGGTTGGTGTTCAAACCCAGCACCCCGGCCTTGGCGGCGTGGTAGTGCAGCACCGAGACCGCCGGATTGACCGCCCCCATCGAGGAGATATTGATAATCTTGCCGGACTTCTGTTTTTTCATGTGGGGCACCACCGCCATGCAGCATAAGAAAACCCCTTTGAGGTTTACGTCCAGGATATGGTCCCAGTCGGCCTCGGTGGCGTCGGTGGTGTCCCCGCCTGTAACGTCCACGCCGCCGGCGTTATTAACTAAAATATC
>CAZRQP010000033.1:2799-8662 GCA_964602315.1 uncultured Dehalococcoidaceae bacterium | reverse complement strand
TCCGGTATCGGCCGGGTTGCCGCGCAGGCCTTCGCCCGCGAGGGGGCCAGGGTAATCGTGTGCACGGACGCCAACATCAAGGGCGGCGAGGAGACGGTACAAATGATAAAAAAGGCTGGCGGCGAGGCGGCCTTTGTCAAGTGCGATGTTTCTAAAGCCGCTGATGTTGAAGCGATGGTCAATAAATGCGTTAGCCTGTACGGTCGGCTGGACTATGCCTTTAATAACGCCGGTATCGGGCCGGACGGCAAGCGCGTGCCGGTCGTTAATATCGTGGACTGCCCGGAGGAAATCTGGGACCGCACCATCGATATTAATCTCAAGGGCGTCTTTCTCTGCATGAAATACGAGTTAAGGCAGATGCTCAAGCAGAAATACGGCGTTATCGTCAACACCTCGTCGGTGGGCGCCTATAAGCCCGTGCCCGGTTTCTGCGCTTACGACGCCAGTAAAATCGGCGTCATCGGGCTGACGAAAGAGGCTGCCATCGAGGTCGCCGGCACCGGTGTCCGCGTCAATACCGTCCTCCCGGGGCCTACGGACAGGACGCTTTTATTCGACTATATGACGGGCACTAAGCCGGAGGAAAAGAAAAAAATGATGAGTGATATTCCCATGAGGCGTATCGGCCACCCGGAGGATATCGCCGCGGCGGTGGTCTGGCTCTGCTCCGATGCCGCTTCCTTTATCACCGGGCATGTCATGCCCGTCGATGGCGGCATGAGTGCTATGTAGTAGTTAAGCCTTTGTCTGTTGCGGCCATAATTCCTCGGCGACGTCGTTCAGGCCGAGTTCAATCAGCTTTTTCGGGCTCGGCTTGGTGCTTACCCTGTCCCAGTCCAGCGCCCCGAGGTTCCAGTACACCTGTTCCTTGAGGTCGGCCGTCACGCCGGCCAGCGGGCCTTCTGTTTGTGGCGGCTCCCCGATTATTCTCCCGTGCACCTTGCGTTCCAGCGGATTATCGCCTTCGCGCAGGGTAAAAATGTGCCGTATAGCCCCGATTCTCTCCCCGCACTTGAGGACTTCTTCGAGCGAGCGCTGCCAGCCGGTTACTGGAGCCAGGAAGTCCGCGGCGTATTGGGTGCCGTCGACCATGGTATCTATATGCAGGCAAAGGCCGGTGGCGTTTATTACCAGCCAGCCGAAGTTACTGGGTCCGAATCCTGCCGTATGCCGGCCCGGCGTGGCGTCCATCTGGTATCTAGCGGCCGTAGGCATACCCGCAAAACCCGGAAAATCGAACCTGGGGTCGTGCATGCCCACTTCCTGCCCGCCGGCATGCACCGCGAATTCCCCGGCGCCTTTGCCGATTCTCTCGGCGGCTTTTTTCACGCCGTCCGCCAGCACTGCGCCGAAACCCTCTCGCTTCGCCAGTTTCTCCGTCATCGCTACCATGGCATGGTGGTCGCCCCACTTAAGCTCGATACCGTCGGTGTCCTTTTTGGTAATAATGCCATTCTCGTATAGTTCCATGGCAAAAGAGATAATCGTGCCGGTGGATATCGTATCCACTCCGTAAGAGTTGCAGATGTGGTTCACCATGGCAATTGCCTCGGTATTGGTGTTCAGGCACATCGCTCCGAAGGAGGCGGCGGTCTCATATTCCGGACGAATGGTGCCGGCCGGGTATTTATATTCCCCCTGCCCCTCGTTCAGAGTGCCGCGGCAGACGACGGGACATTGCCAGCACCCGTGCCGGCTCGCCAGGTTGGCATTGAACATTTCCCCTTTCAAACCTGAAACATCCGGCAAATCGATAACCCCCACCCCTCCCCAGTTTTTCACAGGAGTATCACCGCTGTGTGCCGAGTTATCGGTGTGACCGGGAGTACCGAATTCGTGGAGCCCGATGCGGGCGGGAGTTTTATTTAAGATGGTAAGATAGTCCTTCCGTACCTTATCGACAGCCGCAGCGTCCGCTAGAGGCACTTTCCCCTCCCCCTTTACCACTACCGCCTTGAGCTTTTTAGAGCCCATCACCGCCCCCAGCCCCGAACGCCCTGCCGCCGAACCTTTTTCCGTTATGATGCAGGCGACAAGCGACTGTTTTTCTCCCGCCGTGCCGATGCTGATTACCCTGGCTGTCTTTCCATGCTCCGACTGTAAAGTGTTCTCGGTTTCGTAAATGTCTTTTCCCCAGAGGTGGCTTGCTTCGCGCAGTTGCGCTTTTCCGTTATCAATCAAAAGATAGACCGGTTTGGGCGCGATGCCGGTGAGAAAGACGCCGTCATAGCCGGCGAATTTCATGTGCGGCCCGAAGTACCCCCCGCAGTTGGCGTCCCCCCACCCCCCGGTCAGCGGTGATTTTCCTATCACCACGTAGCGGCATCCCAGGGGAGTAGGCGTGCCGGTTAACGGGCCGGTAAGTATGCCCAGTGTGTTCTCCGGTCCCAGCGCGTCTACCCCGGCTTTTTGCCGACTGTACAGGATTCTGGCCCCTAACCCGTAGCCCCCGATGAAGTCGCGGCAAATGTCTTCTTCCGGCGTTTCCTCTTTTATTTTCCCTGTGGAAAGGTCAACAAATAGCAGTTTCCCGATGTACCCTCCGGCCATTACAAGCTCCTTTTATCTTTCGTAATCAATCTGGTCTTACTATTATACAATATACTGCTGATGATATTTAGGCAAACTCTTGCGGTATCCCGCTTGACGCCCCTGTGAAACTCGGTTTAAGATTAACTTTGACCGCTACCCGACCGGAGAATGAAAATGTCAGATAAAACAGTTATTTTCTCGAAAAAAGACCACATCGTCACCATAAGGTTAAACCGCGCTAAGGTAAATCAGGAGCTCGCTCAAGAGCTGGCGCAAGCCTGTGAGAAAGTAAATGCCGATGAAGATATTTACATAGTGGTCATAACGGGTTCGGGCAGGGTATTTTGTTCGGGAGGGGAGGGGGACATTGCGAAATCCTGCCATCCTGCTAATGTTGTAGCTTCCATAGAAAAGCCCGTTATCGCCGCCATCAACGGCGACGCTTTCGGTACGGGACTTGAAATAGCTTTAGCCTGCGATATCCGTATTGCCTCGGATAAAACGCGCTTCGCCCTGCCGCAGGTCGCCAAAGGTCAAATCCCCGCCGACGGAGGCACGCAGCGCTTGCCCCGCATCATCGGCCGCGGCAAGGCACTGGAGTTATTAATGACTGCCGCCACTCTCACCGCCCAGGAAGCTCTGGAAATCGGACTTGTCAGTAAAGTAGTCCCCGAGGACGCCTTAAGCGCGGAGGCGCAAAAACTGGCGGAGACCGTCGCCGCCAAGGGCCCACTCGCTTTGAGATATCTCAAGGAGGCTATTATCAAGGGCATGGATATGACGCTGGAGCAGGGCCTAAGGCTGGAGGCCGACCTTTATTTCCTGCTTCATACCACCTCCGACCGCACCGAGGGAATTAAATCTCACCTGGAAAAAAGGACTCCGAAGTATAAGGGTAAATAACATTCATTGTCATCCTGAGCGAAGCGAAGGATCTCGGAGAGGGGTTGGGTTGCTTCCGGATACTGAATAAAAATGGGTTAAAAAAATGAGCGACTTTGAAGTTATTATCTATGAAAAACAGGACGGCGTTGCTTATATTACGCTTAACCGCCCCAAAGCCCTGAACGCTTATAACATCAGGATGCGTGATGAGCTTTATGAAGTCCTCGGCGCTATTAAGGAAGATAATGAGGTTGAGGTCGTTATTCTCAAGGCCGCGGGCGAAAAGGCTTTCTGTGCCGGCGCCGACCTTACCGAATTTTTGACCGCCCCTCCCCCAGTTTTTGCCCGGCAGGCCCGCTTCGCCAGGGATGTGTGGGGTCGGTTCTTAAGCGTCGAGCAGCCGGTTATCGCCGCCCTGCACGGCTACGTGCTGGGTTCCGGCATCGAGATGTCACTCTGCTGCGATATCCGCCTCGCCACCGATGACGCCCGCTTTGGTCTCCCCGAGCCCGGACTCGGCATTATCCCGGCGGCCGGCGGTAGCCAGACCCTCCCCCGCACCGTAGGAATCGCCCCCGCCCTGGAAATCCTATTGAGCGGACGCTGGATTAACGCCCAAGAAGCCCTGAAGCTTAAACTTGTAAACCGCGTTTTGCCCCGCCCCTCCCTCCTCCCCGAAGCTGAAAAATTGGCAAAGCGAATACAATCATACGACCAAGCGGCGGTGCGCGCCGTCAAGCAGGCGGTCTGGCGCGGCTTAGATTTGACGCTAGCGGAGGGACTGGCCCTGGAAGCCAGATTGAGTAAAAGTTTAGCTTGATAAAGACAGGATATTTCGTCCCTCTTTAACAAAGAGGGATTGAGGGAGATTTTGCCCAGATGAATCAACCAGATTTAGACGCACTAATTACAAAAACCGCCGACCTTATTCTGCAGAGTCGTAAGCTGGTGGTCTTCACCGGCGCCGGCATCAGCACCGAGTCCGGCATCCCTGATTTCCGCGGCCCCCAGGGAATCTGGAGTCGCTTCGACCCTGATGACTTCACCATCGATAAATTCCTCTCCGACCCCGAATCGCGCCGCAAGCAGTGGTATATCTTTAAAGAGGGCCTGATGACGGATAAAGCCGTGCCCAACGCCGCCCACGTCGCCATCGCCGAGTTATGCGAGATGGGCAAACTCGACTGTGTTATCACGCAGAATATCGATAACCTCCACCAGAAAGCCGGCGTCTCCGACGATAAAGTCTTTGAGCTCCACGGTAATATGCAGTGGGCGGTCTGCCTTGAGTGCGGCAGGCGTTATAATTTCGCTGAAATCAAGGCGCGACTTGATGCCGGCGAGGATATCCCCGATTGCACTGAATGTCACGGCATGCTAAAGCCTGATATCGTCATGTTCGGCGAGCAGCTTCCTTACGACGTCCTGGAGGAATCCGGCCGCCGCGCCAGGAACTCCGACCTTTTTCTCGTAATCGGCTCCACGCTGGTCGTTTACCCCGCCGCCCACATGCCCCGGTACGCCGTGCAGTCCGGAGCTAAACTGGTAATTATCAACCAGGGCGAAACTCCCCTGGACCGCGATGCCGCCGTCTGCATCTCCGCCAGAGCCGGCGAGACCATGGCGGCTATCGTAAGCAAAGTAAAAGAAAAAGCGTCTTCTTAGTGCTTCCTCTCTCCTTCCCCTAAGTCCTATATCCAAAGTTTGATTTTCTGCCATTCATACGTTAAAATATCACGAACTGTCTGTAAATACAGCTTTGGAGGTATGGCGTGAATACTACTGATTTCCTGAATATTGCTACTGCTATCTGCCCCGACCAGACTGCTATCGTTTTCGAGGATAAAAGGTACACCTTCGCCCAGCTTAATGAGCGGGTAAACCGCCTGGCTCACGGCCTGATGAAACTGGGCGCTAAGAAGGGCGCCGTTGTTGCCTTTCTTCAGGTCAACTGCAACCAGTGCGTGGAGACCTATTTCGCCGTCGCCAAGACGGGCGCTATCTACATGCCCATAAACTTCCGCTCAAAGGAGAAAGAGCTTACCTACATGCTCAACACCGCCGAAGCGTCTATTTTAATCGCCGGCGAGCGTTATATACCTATGATACAGTCCATCCGCCCCGAACTCCACCATTTAAATCACCTCGTTTCCATTGAGACCAAGCACCCGGATATGCATTTTTACGAGGACTTAATCGCGAATTCGCCGGCGGATGAGGTCGAAACGCCCATCGACGAGAATGATACGACAATTTTAATGTACACCGCCGGCACCACCGGCTCTCCCAAGGGCGTCATGCTGTCTCATACCAGCTTCACCGGCTATGTCCTGGAAAACGTTACCCCTCCCGACCCCGATGCCAGCGAAGGCAATATCCTCACCGTGCCCTTGTATCACGTTGCCGGCATCCAGGCGATGATGGCGGCTATCTATGGCGCGCG
>CAZRQP010000033.1:0-2699 GCA_964602315.1 uncultured Dehalococcoidaceae bacterium | reverse complement strand
GCCCTCGGGCCGGAAGACCATAATATCACCGGCACGCCGGAGGAAAAAGAAAAGAAAATCAAGCGTCTGGCCTCCATCGGCAAGCCCATGGCCGACGTCCAGATGAAGGTCATCGATGATGACGGCAAGACGCTCGGCCCCAACCAGGTCGGCGAGATTCTCGCTAAGGGGCCGCGGGCGATGAGCGGCTACTGGAAGGACGAGGAAAAGACTAAAAAGACTATCGATAAAGACGGCTGGGTACATACCGGCGACGTTGGCTACGTTGACGATGACGGCTATTATTTCCTGGCCGGCCGCTCCAGCGATATTATCATCCGCGCCGGCGAAAACATTTCCCCCGAGGAACTGGAAAACGTTATCCGCGATTTTCCCAGGGTGGAGGACGTGGCGGTTATCGGCGTTCCGGACGAGACCTGGGGCGAGGAGCCACGCGCCGTAGTCATTCTCAAGAAGGGCGTGGAGAAGTCCAGGCCCGTGGAAGATGAAATCATGGAGTACTGCCGTAAGAACCTTGCCAGCTTCAAACGCCCCCGCTCCGTCGTCTTCGTGGACGACCTCCCGCGTAACCCCATGGGCAAGCTTATCAAACGGGAAATCAGGGAAAAGTACGGCAAACCCTAGTCGGTTTTAGTCTAGGAAATCAAAAGTATCTGTCAGGTGGTCGAAATCAGGTTCAACCTGGGCGCCCAGTTCTGTGATAGCCAGGACCGAGATTTTCCAGATGTATCCCTGGTAATCGAGGTACACGTCCCTGATTATCAGATTCGGAGAATTCAGGTAATTACCCAGGATTGAACTTTTATAGGCTATCATTTCACCGCTGATACCGGCTACCTCTATCGTAGAACGTTCGATGAGCTCGAATTCTTCATCGTTCATTTCAAGGACTGTGATATGTTCATTAGTCCAGGCGACTGCATTCGGGCGACCTTTTATTGGGGCGAGGGGGATTATTTGTATTTGTTTATCGGCCTTTCCTTCGGCAGTTCCGGGTTCCACATAGAGTAAACTAATCGCATTATCGCCTCCGGTATCTTCAAAAACATCGGGCGTCAATTTTATATATGAATCAGGGTATTCGAAAGAAAAATTGATACCAAGTTTAGTTGCCGTGGCTTTAAGATACCCGATATTAGTAGTGGTAGTGCTCGGTTCGGTATTAGTGCACCCGGCTAAAAAAATCGCTGCTAGTATTAGTGGTAGTACCACCAACGCCATTACCCGTCTTTGTTTCATAATTTTTATTATATTATCTAGAGTTAGGTACCGTCAAAATTTATTTTACAGGAAGATAGTACCCGGCTTCCTTTACCCGCTCCGTTGTCGTCGGGTATCAGAACTGCTAAGATAATCAGGAGTCTTTAGAAAAAGGTATTTTTATGTCCGTCCTTTCCAGCAGTGATATTCGCCGTTTGCTCAAGCAAAACCCACCTCTGGTCGAGGGGTGGCTCAATCTTGACGAGCAGGTGCAGGCCAACGGCTTCGACCTTACCCTGCGTGAAGTCGCCGCAATGCAGTCGGGGGGAAAAATCGCGGTGTCCAACGACGCTAGAGTCCTCGCCGACCTCTCCCCGCTTGCTTTCGATGCTAAAGGTTTCCTCGACCTTGCCCCCGGCGTTTACATGGTCACCTATAATGAAATCGTCCACCTGCCGAAGAATATCATGGCTTTAGGCCGCCCCCGCTCCTCCCTCCTCCGCTGCGGCGTGAACGTGGGTACGGCGGTCTGGGACGCCGGCTACGAGGGGCGCTCGCAGTCGTTACTGACGGTGCATAATCCGCGGGGCTTCCGCGTGCAGCAAAACGCCCGCATCGCCCAGCTTGTTTTCATGGAATTGACCGGCGACTCGGAGGGCTACAACGGCGTTTACCAGGGCGAGAATATTTGATATATATTCTTAAAACTGCTCCGCCACCCAGTCCGGAATGTCCATCGTGCCCATGATTATCGGCTTCTGGTGGCAGTCGCTCCCGCCCGTCATCATCAGGTCATGCTGCCGGCAGAACTCAATGTAGTGCGCGGTGGTTTCCTTGGTGCTCCGCGAGTGCCAGCACTCCACCCCGTCGATGTACTCCATCATCTCCCCGAGGATAATTTTCGTTTGTTCGTCCAGGTAGCTGGTGATGCTGACCAGCGATGTCCCGTTGGGGTCGTTGGGGTGGGCTAAAACCACTTTGCCCCCCGCCCCATGCACCAGCGACGAGGCTTCCTCCAGCGATAACGGGTATTTGGGCACGTCGCACCTGACCAGATATTTATCGAAGGCCTCCTGCCGGCTGGTGACAACTCCCTTTTTTATCAGGTAGTCCGCAATGTGCGGCCGACCCAACACGCCGTCCACGCTTTCCTGCATTTTGCGCAGGTCTTCCATTGTGAAGAGCGGAAGGTTCTCCTTTTTAAACTCCCTGTTCAGGTTTTCGATAATCTGGCGCGCTCTATTTTCGCGGTGGTTCTTGACCATGGTTAATTTATCATTCAACTCCGGATTAAGATAGTCGTAGCCGTAAGATAAAAAGTCCAGCGAGACCGACCTCTTATTATAGGTGAAGGTTACGTTCAGCTCCACGCCGGTTATGTAGCGGATTTCACTGGCGGCCGCCAGCTCTTCGGCCCTCCTCTGGTGGGCTATGTTGTCATGGTCGGTTATGGAAATGAAGTCGATGTTCCGTCTTTTCGCTTCTACAAAGACTTCCTC
>CAZRQP010000032.1:6602-13181 GCA_964602315.1 uncultured Dehalococcoidaceae bacterium | reverse complement strand
CCAAGTCCGGAGAAATCCGCACCTGGCTGTTTTCCGCCGAGCCGATAACCATCCGGGGCGAGCAGTGTTTAATCGGGGTATCCACCGATATCACCGAGCGCAAGCGCATGGAGGAGGAGCTGCGGGAATCGGAAGAAAAGTTCTCCAAAGCCTTTAACTCCAGCCCGGATATGATGGCTATCGCCAGTATCAAAGACGGAAAGTACGCCGAGGTCAATGACAGCTATACCAAATGCCTGGGTTATACCCGCAAAGAACTAATCGGACACACGGCCGAAGAGTTGAACGTCTGGGCAAAGCCCGCAGAGACAGAGAGAATAATAGCCTCCATGAACAAGCACGGCAAAATAAGAGAGGTGGAACACAGCGTCAGGACGAAACACGACCAGATACGCACATGGCTATGTTCGGGGGATGTCATCACCCTCAACAGCGAACCATATATGATTGCCGTAGCTAAGGACATTACCGAACAAAAAGCGGTCGAGGAGAAACTACAGGAACAAAAGAAAATGCTGGAAAGCATTCTGTCAACCACGCCGGAGGGAGTGCTTGTCATCGATAGAAAGCAGAACATTTTACTGGTTAATAAAGCCATGCATAAAATCTTCAACTTGAATAGCAGGTCGCTTAAAAAGAAGACGCTCGCCGATATATTCCCCCGAGAACAGTTTTATGACCTTTATAAGTCCGTGAAAAGCAGAAAGGCAGATAAGAAAAACCTGGAATTCAGATACCAGGCAAACGAGCTGGGTAAAATAATCGACTGCGCTGTTGTGAAAATGGACGGGGGCCGCACCCTGCTTTGCTTCTCCGATATCTCCAGAGAGCGGGAGGAAGAGGAGAAGCTTTACCTGACCGACCGCTTAGCTTCTATCGGGGAAATGGCGGCCGGCCTGGCGCACGAACTGAATAACCCGCTGACCGGTATTCTGGCATTATCCCAGATGCTTGCACATAGCAACTTATCAGGCGAACACAAAGAAGACCTGGAATGTATAAATACCGAAGCCAAACGCGCGGCGAATATTGTGAAGAATGTACTCCTCTTCGCCCGCAATAAAACGGGGGAATACAGTCAGTCTTCTGTAAACGATGTTATAAAAAATGTTTTAAAGCTGCGTGAATTCGAAGAGAAAGTCAGCGATATAACCGTGGTGACAAATCTTGAAGAAAATTTACCGCCCGTACCCATGGATAAATGGCAGCTCCAGCAAGTCTTTTTGAATCTGATTTCCAACGCGGAAGCCGCCATCAAGGAGGTCGACCGCCCGGGTATCATCACTATCGTCACACAGCAGACGAACAACCATGTCAACGTCGCGTGCAGTGATAACGGATGCGGCATCAAGAAGCAAACTATACCCAGGATTTTCGACCCGTTCTTCACCACCAAGGAAATAGGCAAGGGCACCGGGCTCGGTTTGAGTATCTGTTACAGCATAATCGTCAAGCACGGCGGCAAAATAAGCGTTAAAAGTCAGGTCAGCGAAGGCACTACATTTGCTATAAGACTGCCGGCTGTCAGGTAATGCTAAAAAGCAGTGGCACGGAAGACAGGAAGGATACAGCAATGGTACTAACAGCAGATAAAGAAACGACAAAAGAAACGACAAACAAAGAGACAATCCTTGTCGTTGATGATGAAAAGATAGTCAGGAGAAGTCTAATCAAGTGCTTAACGATGAACGGCTTTCTCTGCGATGAGGCCGGAAACGCCGATGAGGCTATGGAATATCTCCACAACAAATCGGTGGACCTGGTTATCCTGGATATCATGATGCCCGGCATTCCCGGGAGCGAACTGCTGCCGCGGATTAAGCAGTCATTCCCCAACACCGCGGTGATTATGGCTACCGCCGTCGTCGAGCCGGATACCATTGTTACCTGCATGAAGAACGGCGCCCACGATTATGTTACCAAGCCCTTCGACCTGAACCAGCTGATTAAAAATATCCAGACGGTCCTGGAAAAGAGAGACCTGGAACTGTACCTCAAGGAGAAAAGTCAGGTGCTCGAAGGCAAAGTGACAAAACAGGCCAGAGAGCTCCAGAGGCTTTTTATCGACGCCGTGGAGTCGCTAATCAGCGCGCTGGAGGCCAAGGACAAATACACGGCAGGCCATTCCAGGCGGGTCACCAAAATAGCCCTGGATATCGCTTCCGCAATGCATATCGATGGAGAGGATCTGGAGAACGTGCGCTGGGCGGCTCTCCTGCACGACATCGGCAAAATAGGAATCGACCCGAGTGTCCAGAACAAGCCGGGCTCGCTTACGCCGACGGAGTATAACTATGTCCTCACCCATTGCACCATTGGGCCAGGCATCGTGCAGCCCCTTGTCAACGAAACCATTGTGGAGGCTATCAGACACCACCATGACAGCTACGACGGTACTGGTCTTAACCAGACGCTAAAGGGCGAAGAAATACCCCTGATTTCCAGGATTCTCGCCGTGGCCGACTCCTTCGACGCCATGACTTCGGACCGGCCTTACCGGTCCGCCATGTCCGCTATCAAGGCGGTAAATGAAATAGAGCAGTGCTCCGGCACCCAGTTCGACCCCGTGGTCGTGCAGGCTTTCCTCAAAACGTCCATGGTAAAGTCTTTCAAAAACTAGGGTTATATGTGAGGGAGTGACCTAAGTAACCAGCTATTCATGACTAAATTACTATTCTAATATATTTACAATCAGAGAATAATATTAGTAGAACCGAGCCTGATGACAAAACCATTTAATGCCATCAGGCTAAGTTTATTTCAGACTGGGGAACATGAAAAGAAATGAAAAGGGCAGCACTTTAATAGAAGTGCTGGTAGCCCTAGCGCTGCTCGGCATCATCAGCGTGCTGTTCCTTAGCAGTATGGCCAATTCCACCACCGCCCGCGTCACCGCGGATACGCGTGTGTCGGCTAAAATCCTGGCGGAAAGCCTGATAGATGATATCAAAAAGCAGGAATATGAACCGTCTTATGATATCACCGTCCCGCCGGAATTCGACGGGTATTACGCCAATTTGACCGTCCAGAGCATGGCCAACGGCAATATTCAAAAACTCATCATAACCATCGAACACCTGGACCGCGAGGTGCTGACGCTGGAGAGCTTTAAGGTGGAACGATGAGATTATTCAAATTAAAAAACTCAAGATGGCGACAGGCGGGTTTTACGCTTATCGAGGTACTGGCCACAATAGCGATTACCGGGATAATAGGCATGGGAGTCTCCATCGCCACCGCCCAGGTGCTTAACCAGACGACTAAAAATAACGACTATACCATCGCCAGCCGCAATGCCCTTAATGCTTTATACTGGATAAGCCATGACGCCACAATGGCGCAGTCCATAGACGGTGCGGAGGGTTTCCCGCTAACCGATGACCTCTCAATATACTGGATAGGGTGGGATAATACTGAACACTCCGCCAACTATACCCTGGAAAACGGCGTTCTTAAACGCATTTATTCCGAAAACGGGCAGGTGACCGTAACGGTTATTGCCTCGAATATCAACCCCGATGCGTCATTAACCAATTGCGTGTCCTTTAACGGCACGCTGACGGTCACGATTACCGGCAGCGCCGGCGAAGGCGATAGAGTCATCAACGTGACCAAGGTGCGTGATATAGCAACCAGACCCAGTCTGTAAAAACCGGGAAGAATCATGAAAAAAATAGGCAGAACCCATCGCGGCCGTCCTTCATCGGGAGAGGCGGGGCAGGCGCTTATCCTGGTGCTTGTTTTTCTCCTGCTGGGAAGTCTGACCATCTTTCCTACGCTGATGCATATGAGCACGGCCCTGAAGTCCGGCGTCTCTTACGAGAACAAGACCAAGGAGTACTACGCCGCCGATGCGGGCATAGAAGACGGCATATGGCAGATAAAATACGACCGCCTGCCGGCGCTATCGGGCGACCCGAATTTTGCCTACGACTTCACCGCCAGCTGTTCTTACAGCATCGAGGAAACGATAAACGGCCTGACGACCAACGTGACCTTAGAAAATTTCTGGATTCCCACGGTTGCGAACCCCTATGCCACGCCGTCCCTGGCCAAAGCCACGCTGGAAAGGGATATCACCGATAATACGACAAACCGGCTCGCGGTTTCCGATACCGCCCTGGACGACACCCGGTTCAGGATAAAAATAGACTATTATCCCTCCATAGACCCCACCGATAATTTATCCGTTTCTTCCATAGGGATATGGATACCGCATGGATACTCTTACAACGGCAACTGCAACATGGCTGATTTCGACGGCACCGAAAACAAGTATGTGGAAACCGCTCAAGCCAGCCCCGGCGGCCAGGTTGTCGTCTGGGATTTTTCTACCTCTCCTCTACTCTTTTTCGACCTGCCCCCAGAAGAAATGGACCCGGATGATAATCCGCAGTCGGCGGAGATAATATTCGATTACACTGCCGATGAGGCCGGCACCAGGCCGGTGGCGGTGGCCTGGATTGTAACGGCCGGCGCCTTGAGCGGCGATATACCCATGGCCTGGGACATCGATACCAAGTACTACAAGATAACGTCGATAGCCGGCGATACGAAAATAGAGGCATACGCCTCACGCTGCGATTTACGCCAGGTAGGCGCGTCTTTCCTCGGTGATTACTGCGCAATCGGCAACACTCTGATGCAGGATAATGATGTTCCTAAAGACAACATACGCGAGACACTGCTCCCCTCAAGCACCGCCGATACGAAAAACCCCGACCTGACTTACCGCATCCCGTCAAACGCCACCGTCCTTGCCGAGGGTGGCGCTTATTTATACTGGTCCGGGTGGTTTAAATGCGCAGAGGGTTTCCCCAAAGCCACTATTTTTGCGGACGACTGTGGATCTTTGAACAACTGGTCGCAAAATGGCTCCGCGTGGTATTCTTCATACGTTTTTTTCCAAGGCTATTCTTTCCGGGGCCATTATGACGGAGGTACCGATGATTACCGCTACCTGACGCTTGCCGACCCGGTGAACTTGAGCGGCCGCGTCCCCGGCAGCGTGGTGGTGGGGTGGTCGCAGTTTGAAAACGGCACTCTCGAACCCATCAGCGACCCAACCTACGGCGACGCGCTGCGCTTCCAGATATCTAAAGACAACGGCGCCACCTGGAGCAGTCTGATTACCGCTTTTGACGACGATATAGGTTCATCAAAGGTGGCCTATTATTACGTTATACCGACCGGATACCTCACATCGACCTTCAAGATAAGGTTTTACCTGCACGGCTTTGCCGAAGGTTCGGGCAGTAGTACCGAGTATTGCCGTATCGACGACATACACATCGGGGCCGTGGCCGATACCAATATCACGTTCAAAATAGGCAATCCTCTTGCCCCCGATTACGCTGGCTCTCTCACGGCCGACGAGTTCTGGATTCTGGGGAACGCGGCTACCGGAGAGTATTCCTATTCCTGCAAGAAGGACGTTTCCGCACTGGTAGCCACCTACAGCCTGGAGGGAGATGACGAAAACCGGACCGGCAACGGTGAATATACCGTCGAGGGGGTTGACGCCGACACTGGCGAGCACTGGTCTTACGCCGGCTGGTCTCTGATTATCATCTATTCCAGTCCCGAGACGGCGGGGCATCAATTGTATATGTTCGACAGGTTTGCTTTTTGTGATAAAAATGCAAACCTCGACTTCGACTTCGACGACGAGCCGGGCGGGGATATCGAAGGATTCATCATTCCCGAGCCGATTGAGGGCGAGACACTGGCGGCTAAGCTGACCTGCTTCGTCGGTGAGGGAGACAATGCCTGGCACGATGACTTCATCGCCTTAAATGCGCCGGAAGAATACCGGCCTTATCCCTGGAATATCCCTAATATCTACAAGCTCTGGGACGGCATCACCACCGACTATAACAGCCAGGCGTCGCCGAATAACGTCTGGAACTCGAAATTCAGGGTGGGCGAGACCGGTTCTTCATCTATCGACGGTATAGATATCGATACCTTCCAGATAACGTGGGGGAGCGGCCTTCTGCACGCGGACGACACCTCGGCGCATATAGACATCTTCACCAACTATGAGAACTTTAACCTAGTTTACCTGATACTTTCCGTGCGCAGTGAGACTACCATCGGGGGCACGACGCATTACCTGATATCCGGCAGTTAGCAGCACGGGCTGACTTCTTTGCAGCTTAAGTGCGTCTTCCTTCTAACTCGTAAAGCTTTTCAACGACGAATTGTGCATAGTTATCACACTTCCCCTCGAAAAGCCCGGCTTCCCTCGCTTGCTTCACGGCCTCTTCATCTTTGAAGTACACTCCCAGCAGCCCGACACACGTAATAGTCCCAAACTTTTTCTCAAAACTTCTCACCAGTTCGGCTGCTTCTTCACGAGCATTGTTTCTAGCTTTTCTTGCTTTATCTTTATCGTCAGTATCAGTACGGTGTCTTAACCCTAATGCTATCGTTGCACCTGATATAGCCCCGCAGGGTGCCTGCTGCTCTCCAGCGATACCTCCCTGGAAAGCGGTGCCGGCCCAGAGAAAATCCTTATTCTTCAATCCATAAGCTTCCCACATAACTTGCAGGACGGATGGCCCTCAATGGTAGCCC
>CAZRQP010000032.1:0-6502 GCA_964602315.1 uncultured Dehalococcoidaceae bacterium | reverse complement strand
CAATCCATAAGCTTCCCACATAACTTGCAGGACGGATGGCCCTCAATGGTAGCCCTGATGCATATATTCGAGTATTTTGTGTTTAGCTTCTTCAAGTGTCAATTTCAGGTTCATAAACACACACTCCCTCCTTCAGGTTGCGTCGGTGCGGAACCGCCAGACAGCGATGACGCCGAAAATCACTGTGAATACCACCAACGCCACCATCGACGGCACGGCGTCGCCGAAATTAGCGCCGAAGAGCATTAGCTTATTAAAACCCTCCGTGGCCCAGGCATGGGGCGTTATCTTGGCGATATTCTGCAACCATTCCGGATACAAGAACAGGGGCCACCAGCAGCCGCCCATGGGCGCCAGCAGCAGTGAGGTAAGTACCGCCAGCGAGGCAGCGCTGCGTATCGTCCTGGCCAGTGTTGCCAGCATCACAGAAAAGGCGGCGGACATAATTACCATTAAGATAGAAAGTATTATCACCGCCAGTGGGGACAGCCCGAGGTCCACACTAAAGGCCAGGATACCTACCACCCAGAAAATAATAATCTGGACCAGTCCTTTTACGGCAGTGCCGGTGTAGATGCCCCCGAGGATAGTGCCTCTATTAACGGAACTGGCCAGCAGCCTTTCCAGGGTATTGTTCTTACGCTCCCAGACGATTCTCTCCGCGGATAAGGCCGCGGCAAAAAAGACAAACATTACCAGGTAGCCGGGTACCACGAAGTCGGAGGGATTGCCGGCTTCTACATCGCCCAGGCTGTCTATCCTGTACGCCAGGTAAGACTCTCCCCCTCCCATCACACCCCCGGACATGGCTTCGCCCATCAGCTTTTCAACTGCCCGGTCGATGCTTTCCTCATCGGCGGGTATGGAGCCGCTGCTTACCAGCAGTCTTACGGTAGCATCGATGACGACCTTGTTCGTGCTTACCTGCGAGGATATAGCGCCGGCGATGCTGTTAAGCGCCGCTCTTTCATAAGCAGCGCTTGCATCGGCGAATATTTCAAGGTCAGTGTTTGAACCGGACATTACCGCTTCGGTGAAATCCGCCGGGAAAGCAAGGAACCCATTTAACTCCCCATCCTCCACGGCCTGGCGTGCGGCATCATAGTCTTTATCCCAGATAAACACGGGGTCGCCCGGTTTCAGCAAAGACTCGTTGGCAGTTGCCATAGCGCCGATTATCTGGTGGCTTAAGCCCCCCGCCGCCTCATTGGTAGCCAGGTGCAGCTCAATACGGTCGTCTCCTCCATAAGTGCCCCCTAACAGAAAGGTGAACAAAATAATGAACAGGAACGGAAACACGATGAAGAAAAACAGGCTGGCGCGGTCCCTGGAGAATATCTTCAGGTCCTTCATGGCGATGTACCAAACTTGCGCAAGCTGCTTCATAGCTTTTTATTTACTCCCGGGCACCGCCCTGAAAATCATGCGGCTGATGATGAGCCCGACCACCGCTACAGCCGCCAGTATCACCAGCTGCGTCCACACGTCGCCCAGCGAACCGGCCTGGGCGATTATCGTGGTATAGGCTTCATTGGCGTAGGTATTAAGAGAAAATTTGCCGACGGTAGCCAGCACCGAGTCTTCGGATATCTGGAAAAAGGTGTTGCCCATCATGACCATGAACATCGTGACGACGACGGCAATCCAGTTGGCGGCTTCCTCCGTGCGGGAAATAGCGGCGATAATCATGCCCAAGCCGGATGCCGCCGCCGCGAACACCAGGGAAATGACCAGGCAGGCTAAAAAGGAAAGCGGCGTAAAAATCTGGAATACGGCGTAGGACAATATCAACAGGATTAAGGTCTGGATAAAACCGCGGGCGATATTAGCGATGAACTTGCCGAAAAACAGTTCGCCCGTGTTGAGGTGCGTGGTAAGCAGTCTTTCAAGCGTGCCCCGCCGTCGCTCCTCCACGATGGTCCGTGCGCTCATGGAGATGGCGAAAAGCACATACATGGTAATAATGCCGGGCAGGTATTGATTGATGAAATCGGCGCTTCCGCCGACCACTTCCTCGGTGACGCCGAGGGCAGGCTGCTGGCGTTCTGCATCCAGCAGGTTATTCACGGTCGATTCTATTTCGCTGGCAGAAATCGACTCGCCTTCAAGGTTACTTTCTACCCGGTGCAGCACCTGAAATTCCTGGTCGATTTCCGCCGAGACGCTGCGGATTACGCCGGCGAGTATCTGCCCCTCCAGTCCCCCGTTGCCCCTCTGCTTGAAAATTAGCTCGGCCTTGTCGCCGGATGCCAAGTTATCCGAGAAGCCTAACGGGATAAAAAGCGCCAGCAGGATATCCGACCTCTCCAGTTTAGCCTCGGCGTCCTCCGCCGAAAGCATGTCGATGCTGATGCCGTCGATATCATCCAGCTTTTCAATCAGCTGCTGGGAGTAGATACCCCCGTCCTCATCGACGATACTGGCGGTGGTCTTGAACATGGTCTCCCCGCCGAAAGCCCCGTACATGAGGGCAAAGGTGAGAATGGGCAGGAGCAGGCTGAAAGCCAGGTCGCCTTTGTCCTGCAGGTACAGGCGGACTTCATTCAGGGTGATTAAAAAAGCTCGTTTCATGTTTTTTACTAATCGCGCAGACTGCGGCCGGTCAGATTAAGAAAAACGTCTTCCAGGGTAACGCTGTCCGGCGACCCGATTTTCGACTTCAAGTTATACGGCGTATCGAGCGCGATAATCTGGCCGCCGTCCATGATGGCGACACGCTTGCAGAGTCGGTCGGCCTCTTCCATGTAGTGGGTGGTGTAGAGGACGGTCAGTCCTCCTTTTTGAAGCTCCTGGACGTTATTAAAAATATGGTTGCGCGACTGCGGGTCGATGCCGACGGTCGGCTCGTCCAGGAAAAGCAGCCTGGGACTGCCCATGAGCGCGATGGCCAGGTTGATGCGCCGCTTCATGCCCCCGGAGAACTTGCCAACCTTGCCTTTAGCTCTCCCCTCCAGCCCCATGAGCTTGAGGTTAGACATTGCCTGGTCTTTGGCTTCTTTGCTTTCCATCCCCACCATCCGCCCGAAAAACACCATGTTATCGAGGGCGGAGAGGTCTTCGTAAAGCGCCAGGTCCTGCGGGCAGACCCCGATTAAGCTGCGTACAGCTTCCGCGCCGGTCTTTACGGGATGCCCCCCGATGGTTATTTCGCCTTTATCGGCCGGAAGGACGGTCGAGAGCATGCGTATCACCGTCGTCTTGCCGGCGCCGTTGGGCCCCAGCAGGCCGAAAATCTCACCCTTTTCGATGGAAAAGGAAACACCATCGACTGCCTTTATGTCCTTAAAGCTTTTATAAAGGTCTTTAACGACCACAAATTCTTCAGCCATAACCTTGCCTCCGCTTTATTGCAGGGAAAAAGAGATTAGATGGGAATATTATATACATAGAGAGGCAAGGGGCACAAGGTTTATATAAAAAAGCGAAGCCTCCGTTTTTCAGGAGGCCTCGCAAGATTCCATTTTCTCTGGTTATTTAAGGCCAGAGCACTTTAGCTACATCGTCCAGGCCGAGGTCGAGCAGGGCCTGTTTGCTGGGCTTGCCCGTCTTGGGGTCCCAGCCTATCGCTTCATAGTACCCTTTAGTAATTTCCGGCCCGTCCAGTGTGGCGCCGGCGCGCGGTCCGACCTTCTTGGGCGGTATCCCGAGCATCCTGTCGCTGTGCTTCCATGGCATCTTGATGCCCTCACGTATGTTGAAAGCCTGCTTCATCGTCTCGATGCGCGCTCCCGTTTTCACCAGCTCTTCCAGGGTTATATCCCAACCGGTAATCGTCTGGAAAGCCTCGACTAAATCTTTGACATGCACGTAGGCATCGCCGATGACAATCATGCAGATACCGGCGGCGTTATAAGCGCTGGTTATCCCCATGCCCTGTTTATGCGGCTCGCCCCGTCCATCCAGTGAACCGAAGTCGAATTGCGGCATCGACCCTTCCGGCAGCGGGCCTTCACCGCTCTGGGTGTGACGACCGGGGGTAGGGTTACCGCTGTAGCCGATGGCGAAGTTGAGGCCGTCCCGCGTGTCATGGGCTGGATATTCCTGCCCGCCGACGTGCATGGCGTATTTCTCCGAGCCCTTGCCGACCTTCTCGGCGGCTCTTTTAACGCCGTCGGCCAGGATATCGCCGAATCCCTCGCGTTTAGCTATTTTTTCCGTCATCGCAATAATAGCCTTGGGGTCGCCCCACTTCATCTCGATACCGTCGGTGTCTTCCTTGGTGATAATGCCTTTCTCGTAGCATTCCAGCGTAAAGGCTATCGATGCCCCGGTGGATATCGTGTCCAGTCCGTTCCTATTGCAGATATCATTGATTTTGATAATCGATTCCAGGTCATTGTTAAGGCAGTTGGAGCCAAACATTGCCAGCGTTTCGTATTCCGGCTTATGAGCGTGGTCACCATAATCATATTCACCGGTGGATGGTTTCATGATGCCACCGCAGCCTATGGGACAATGCCAGCAGCCGTATTTCTTCGCCTGTTCCGCTTTGACCGGCTCCCCGCTGATGTCCTTGTATTCAGGAAAGTCGATTATCGCCACGCCGTCCCAGTTCTTGCAGGGGGCATCATCGCTCTCGATACTCATATTAAAGAGAAACGACGTGCCGTAAGCTCCGACCATTTCCGAGCGCGGGTTTTTATTCTTTACGTGCCTCTTTCTCATTTCCTTAGAAGCGGCTTCATCGGCAATCGGTACTTTCATGTTGCCTTTGATGGCAATAGCCTTGAGCTTCTTAGAGCCCATGACGGATGCAAGGCCGGAGCGCGCCGCCGCTCTGCCCTTATTGTTCATTACCGCGGCGATAAGGCACAATTTCTCGCCGGAAGGCCCGATGCATGCGACTTCCAGCTCGTTGCCGTGCGATTCCCTCAAGATGTCCTGTACATCAAAGGTATCCTTGCCCCAGAGATTGCCGGCATCTTTAAGCTCGGCTTTGCCGTTATCTATTAAGAGATAAACGGGCTTATCCGACTGGCCAGTAAAGAAAACAGCGTCATAGCCGGCGAACTTAAGATAAGGTCCTACGTTGCCGCCGGAATTGGCGTCGCCCCAGCCGCCGGTGAGCGGCGACTTGCCCACCATGACATAGCGTGAGCCGCCCATGGCGTCGGTACCGGTCAATACGCCGGTGACAATACCGAGAATAGCATCCGGTCCCAGCGGGTCCACGCCGGCTTTCTGCCGACTGAAAAGAATCCGAGCGCCAAGACCATAGCCACCCAGAAAATCACGCCCCATCTTTTCATCAAGGGCCTCTTCTTTGATTTGCTTACTGGAAAGGTCTACCCAGAGAATCTTTCCCATAAAGCCGTTTGCCATAGAAATCCTCCTGATAAATATATATTTCTTTTTTCTATTTGTGAGTCCAATATGAAGCTTACAATGAGTAATAAAAGAATGTCAAACAAGCAAATTCCACTCGTGGAACGAATGTAATATGTTTCACTTGCACTAGAACATATATTTTGTAAGAAGGTTTGTTGACATCAATAACGGTAGGGGATTAACATAGCTTCAAGAGCACAAGGAGGCAAGCATGTCACCCGTTCTCAAAGATAAAGTAGCTATTATAACCGGGGCCGGCCGCGGCCTGGGCAGGGAATTCGCTCTGCGGTTTGCTGAAGAAGGCGCCAGGCTACTGCTGCCGGATATCAGCCTGGAGAGGGCGCAAAATACCGCGAAGGAAATAAGGGGTAAAGGCGGCGAGGCCCACGCTATTTTGACCGATATATCCGACGAAGAAGACACGCAGAGGATGGCCGAAGAGGTCACGCGGATTTACGGCAGGGTGGATATATTGCTCAACAATGCTGCCCTGTACTACGGTGTAGAAAGGCGCGCCTGGGACGCCTGGACGGTGAAGGACTGGGACCGTATATTCGAGGTTAACGTGCGGGGGACTTACCTGTGCTGCAAAGCCATCGCCCCGCTAATGGTAAAAGCAGGTAAAGGCAAGATTATCAACATCGCCTCGGATGTCTTTAAGGTAGCCGCCGCGTATCATCTAATGGCCTATGCGTGCAGCAAGTCGGCCGTTTATACACTCACGCAGTGCATGGCAAGGGCTCTGGGTCCGTCCGGCATTAATGTAAACAGCATCGCGCCGGGCTATACTGCGACCGAGGCCAGCCTGGGACAGGCCAGCAGTGAGAAGGACTTTATGGAAACGATAGACGCCCAGTGCCTCAAGCGGCGGGAGGAACCCAGCGACCTGCCGGGGACGGCGGTCTTTCTGGCTTCGGCAGACTCTGACTTTATCACCGGCCAGTACATCGTCGTCAACGGCGGCAGCGTACTGGTTTAATTAAATATTTTTTAACAAATCTAAGTACCATAAGGAGGCCTATTTTGTTTAGCGGTGGTTATACGGGCAAGATATTAAGGGTTGATTTAAGTAGTCTTTCCGCCAAAGAGGAGCGACTTCCGGACGCCCTGGTGAAGAACTACCTCGGCGGGGCCGGTTTCGCCATCAAGTACCTTTACGACGAGCTGAAGCCGC
>CAZRQP010000031.1:0-13205 GCA_964602315.1 uncultured Dehalococcoidaceae bacterium | reverse complement strand
TGGTGGAAACCGGGGAAAGAATCGAAAACATGCGGCAGGCATTCAACCTGCGCGAGGGTATTGAGATATCACAATTCAAACTGGCCGAACGACTGCTCGGCAAGCCGCCGCAGCAAGCCGGGCCCACCGCCGGTGTTACCGTCGATGAAGCCACGCTGGTCAAAGACTACCTGAAGGCGATGGGCTGGGACGAAAAAACCGGTAAGCCGAGTAGGAAGAGAATGGAAGAGCTGGGGCTGGGGGACGTGGCTAAAGAGTTAAAGCTCTAGGAGACTGCCCGCAGTTCGCGCGTGACCATCGACGTTGGGGTGCAGGGGTCCCAGTTGCCTGACCTGTTCCGTCATTTCATCAACGATATTGGCAAAGCGGTCGCCCTCTGACGCCGATACCCAGTCGAGACGCACCCTGGCTTCCTCAATGCCGAACTGTGCCAGCATTTTCTTGAGCAGGGGTATGCGGCGGGCGGTCTTCATATTACCTTCCAGGTAATGGCATTCACCGGGATGTCAGCCGCAGACGAGCACGCCGTCGGCCCCTTTCTGGAAGGCCTTGAGGATGAAGGCTGGTTCGACCCTGCCGGAGCACATCACCCGCACCACGCGCACGTTAGGAGCATATTTCTTGCGTGACGTGCCGGCGAGGTCGGCGCCGGCATATGAGCACCAGTTGCACAGGATGCCGACAATCTTTGGCTCAAAGCTCATACTAACACCCCCTCAATTTCGGACATAATCTGTTCCGTGGTAAAGTGCCTGCCGATGATAGCGCCGCTGGGACAGGCCGCCACGCAGGTGCCGCAGCCCTTACAGAGTGCTTCGTTGATATGAGACACCTGCTTTTCCTCGTCGAAAGTAATGGCATTATACGAACATAGGTCGTTGCATATTTTACAGCCGGAGCAGCGTTCTTCATCGACCACGGCCGTGGCCGATTCTATTTGCACACTGCCTTTACTAATCATGGAGAGCACCCTGGCCGCGGCGGCGGAGGCCTGGGCTACCGTGTCCGGGATGTCCTTGGGACCCTGGCAGCACCCGGCGATGAAAATTCCGTCGATGGTAGTAGCAACGGGGTCGAGCTTGGGGTGCTTCTCCAGGAAAAAGCCGTCGGCCTTGCGACTCAAGGAGAAAAGCTTGGCCACGCTTTCCGCGTCAGCGCGGGGCTCCAGGGCGGTGCTCAAGACGATCATATCCACGGGGAGTCGCCGCTTACGTCGCACCAGCGTATCTTCGACGATTACCACCAGCTTGCCTTCTTCCTCGGGGGTTTCCGCCATGTCGGTTATCTCGCCGGCCTTGCCGCGGATAAAATTGACCCCCTCCTCCTGAATACGCTCGTAGAACTCCTCGTAGCCGGAGCCGGCGCAGCGCATATCGATATATAATTGATATACGGTTGCGTCTGGCACCTTCTCCAGCAGCAGGTGGGCGAACTTAAGAGAGTACATACAGCAGACTCGCGAGCAATACTCATGGTAGTGTTTATCGCGGCTGCCGATGCAGTGCAGGATGGCCACGCTCTGCGGCGCCGAGCCGTCCTTAAGTACGAATTTGCCGTCGGTAGGGCCGGAAGAGTTGCTCATACGCTCGAACTGGATGCCGGTAATAACGTTATCGTACTGGCCGTAGCCGAACTGTACCATCACCGACGGGTCGAAGGAGTCGAATCCTGTGGTGATGATAATGTTGCCGACGTCCAGCTCCATTATCTTATCTTTCTGGTTGAAGTCGATTGCTTTAGCTTCGCAGAACTTCTCGCAGGCGCGGCACTTGCCCTTGAGGAAAAAGGCGCAAACGTCCGGGTCGATGACGGGCACGTTGGGCACAGCCTGCGGGAAAGGGGTATAGATTGCCTTTCTCTTGCCGAGCCCGGCGTCGAAGGCATTATCGGCTTTCACGGGGCATTTTTCCTGGCAGGTGCCGCAGCCGGTGCATTTATCCATGTCCACGTAACGCGGCTTTTGCTTTACGGCGACCTTAAAGTTGCCCACGTAACCGGAGACGTCGATGACCTCGCTGTAAGTCATCAGCTCGATGTTTTTGTGTGACCTCACCGAGGCCATCTTAGGGGTAAGTATTCAAGCCGAACAGTCGAGGGTGGGGAAGGTCTTATCGAGGCGGGCCATGTTGCCGCCGATGGAAGGCTCGCGCTCCACAAGATATACCTGGCGGCCCGCGTCGGCAATTTCCAGGGCGGCTTGTATGCCGGCGATACCCGCCCCCACGATGAGCGTGGCGGGATTGACAGGTACTTCCTTGGTCTCTAGAGCCTCGTGGAGGACGACCCGCCTGACCGCCGCGTCGACCAGCGCTTTGGCTTTTTCCGTGGCCATCTCTTTGTCCGTATGCACCCAGGCGCACTGCTCGCGGATATTGGCCATTTCAAAAAGATAGGGGTTCAGTCCCGCCGTGGCCAGAGCCTGCCGGAAGGTCGGCTCGTGGAGACGCGGTGAGCAGGAAGCCACCACCACGCGGTTAAGGCCTTTTTCTTTAATGTCGTTCTTGATGATGGCCTGGCCGGGGTCGGAACACATGAATTTATAATCGCGCGCCACCGTCACATAAGGGAGTCCGCCGGCATATTCGGTGATTTTAGCCACATCCACCGCGCCGGCGATATTGGAGCCACAGTGGCAGATATAAACACCGATTTTACATTCCATAGTCACTCCTCAAGCGTATTTTGCCAGCACTTTTTTAGCGGAAACGATACTCTTCATGATGCCGAGCTCCTTTTCAGGAAGTCCGAAGGCGAGCCCCATAAGCTGGGTGAAAAAGAAAACGGGCAGGCGGTAATCGGTCTTGAATTTTTTGTTAACGCGACTCTGATAGGCGTCAAGGTTAGTCTGGCACAGGGGGCAGACAGTAACAATGCAGTCGGCGCCGTTACTCGAGGCCGATTCTAGGAGTTTATGAATAAGGTCGAAGGCGATATCCTCCTCGGAAATAATGAGGGAGCCCCCGCAGCAGCGGGTCTTTAAAGGAAAGCGCGTAGCCTCCCCACCGATACTGGCTATCAGCTTTTCCAGCGACTGCGGCGTTTCGGGGTGGTCGAAGCCGAAGCCGGGGCGCACCATCTGGCAGCCGTAATAAGGGGCTATCTTGAGCCCTTCCAGGGGCTTCGTGACCTTTTCTTTAATGGCTTCATAGCCGATATCGTTGACGGTAATATCGAGGGTGTGCCGTACCCTGACCGTGCCGTTGTACTTGAGGTCGCCGGCAGCCAGAGATTCGTCCACCTTTTCTTTCAGCTTTGGATACTGCTTGAGATAGGCGTTGGTGCGGTTAAAAATAACGTAGCAGGCGCTGCACGGCGTGACCATGTCCAGTCCGGCCTTTTCCGCCAGCGCAAGGTCGCGCGTCGCCAGACAAAAAGCTCCCAGCTCATCAACCGAGCCGGAGGGCGTCGAACCGCAGCAGTTCCAGTCGTGCAGTTCCTTTAGCTCGAAATCAAGCACCTTGCTGATTGCCCGGGTTGACCAGTCATAAGCCCTGGCACCGCCCTCGGAGGAACAGGAGCAGCCGGGGAAATAGGTATAATATTTCATTGCAGGCCTCCCAGCGATTCAGCCTTCTTGAGGATAGCTTTAAGCTGGTTACTTCCTGACGGGGTAAGTTTTCTCGACCTTATGGACAGGCGGCCGTGTTTCAACAGCCCCCAGGCCGTTGAAATCATCCGCCAGGCGCGCAGCGGATTTGTTGAAAGGTAGAAGCGCGTCATGAACCAGAGCTCGGGGAGGACACCCAGGTGGCAATAGTGGTTGAAAAGGCGGTACATCGTGGGGGTGACTGTTTTAGTGTGGACAAGTCCCTCCTGGATTGACAGAGATTCGAGGGCGTGCATCAGACTCGTCTGCTGAATGCCCCGGGGGCAGCGCACCGTGCACATATAGCAGGAGAGGCAGTACCACATGGCGTTACTGGATAAAACTTCCTTCTTCATGCCGGCGCGCGCCATAGCGATGAGTTCCGATGGGGTATGGTCCATCTTGTCGGCGTTGGGGCAGGAGGCGGTGCAGGTGCCGCACTGGATGCATATCTTGATGCCTTCGCCGCCGGGAATGCTGCAAATCTCGTCCACGAATGTTCTATTTTTTGTTTCCGTTACCATTTATCCTTTTATATCTCCATCGGAAGTCGATTTAAGTCCCGCTTTCCTGCGGGCGCGTTTCGCCCGGTTGTTTTTAATGGCTGCCGTGATGTTTCCGGCGTTGAGATACCAGACCAGCGCTGCCGGAAGGATAATAACCAGCACGACCAGTACCAGCGCCGTTACAAATCCCCACTCCATCGTCACTGCCTGCCTCCCACCGTAAGCCCCGCAGGAAAAAGTGCAGCAGGGCTAATCTTAAAGGAACCGTCCCTGTATTCAAATTGCATCTTACATCTATACATTACATCTAAACACGGCGTTTGAATTCCGTCTGTGTGCCTAATTACACTCGTGATAGCTAGGTGTTAACACCTATTTATTTGACTCTGTTACAGGTATAAATACCTAATTTATTAGTCCAGGGATATGTTATTATTATAATAAAGAGTTCTTTACGCAGCAGGCGGAAAAATAGTATAATATATCACGTTATATCGGGATAAATTTCATCTCTTGGACGACTTTTCATGAAGGTAATATTAAGACTGCTGACCTATGTGCGGGGATACTGGCACCTGCTGGTGTGGGCTTTCCTTTGTCTGGTTATCGCTACAGTGTTCGGCATCGCCATCCCCCGCATGCTGGGCGAAGGCGTAGATACCGTCTTGAGCAACGGCGAAAGAAGTTTCGTCTGGATAGCCGCGGGAGTTATTGTTGCCTCCGCTATCTTCAGGGGAATGGCCAGTTACGGGCAGCGCTTCCTTAATGAGGTCGTGGCGCAAAAAACCACCTATATTATCAGGAATGCCCTTTACGAACGCATCCAGCGCTTGAGCTTCGCCTTTCACGACCGCAGCCAGACGGGACAACTGATGTCGCGGGCAACCGTGGATGTAGAAGCCGTGCGCATGTTCTTCGCGATGGGCTTTCTGGGTATGTTTCAGGTGTTGATGATGGTAGTGGCGGTATATGTGATGCTGATATTGATGGACTGGCCGCTGGCCCTTATTACCCTCGCTTTTGTCATCCCGGTAGCCTGGCTGGGATTTAACTTCGGCAGGGTTATCCGGCCGATATGGCTGAAAGTCCAGGCGATTATGGGCGTCATGGGGACCACGCTGGAGGAAGGACTGGCCGGCATCAGCGTGGTGAAGGCGTTCTCACACGAACGGGAGAACAACCGGGTATTCGCCGGGCAAGCAACCGTTCTCTCCGACGAGCAGGTACATGCCGCCAAGGTGATGGCTATCAACATGCCGACCATGGTGCTGCTTTTTATGATACCGGTGGGAATTATTTTGTGGTACGGCGGCGGACAGGTCGCCGATGGTAATATGACGATAGGCCAGGTTACCCAGTTTATACTTTACGTGGGCATGCTGGTGATGCCGATTAGGCGACTTGGCTTTATGATAAATCTTTACTCCAGAACGGCTTCCGCCGGGCAGAGAATTCTGGAAATACTGGATACAAAGTCCGACGTCGCTGAAAAGCCCGGCGCCGTCCAGCTGGGCAAGGTAGCAGGGAAGGTAGAATTTGATAAGGTAAGTTTCGGCTACAACGAGATAAGCCCGGCGTTAGAGGACGTCAACTTCGAGGTGAAGCCCGGCCAGCTGGTAGCCCTGCTGGGAGGCTCCGGCAGCGGTAAAAGCACCATCGCCAACCTGCTTGCCCGGTTCTATGATGTGACCAGGGGTAAAATCCTGGTGGACGGCGTCGATATCCGCGACGTGACCCTTGCGTCCCTGCGCAAGAACGTGGTTGCCGCGCAGCAGGATGTCTTCCTGTTTTCCGCCACCATTAAAGAAAATATCGCTTACGGTGCCATCGATGCCAGCATGGAGCAGATAGTCGAAGTAACCAGGGCGGCCAATCTTCACGATTTCATAACGTCGCTGCCGGAGGGCTACGATACCTGGGTTGGCGAGCGCGGCGATACCCTTTCCGGCGGTGAAAAGCAGCGGCTATCCATCGCCCGCACACTGCTGGTCGACCCCAGTGTTTTGATACTGGACGACTCCACCGCCAGCGTGGACGCGGCCACCGAGCGGCTGATACGCCAGGCGCTGGACAAGCTCATCAAGGGCCGGACGACCTTTATTATCACGCACCGGCTGCCCATCATCCAGAACGCCGACTTAATTCTGGTGCTCCAGGACGGACGGCTGGCGGAAAAAGGCAGGCATAAAGAGTTAATGGCAAAGGGCGGCCTCTATAAAGAGATGTACGAGACGCAGCTCATGTTGAATAAAGAAGCTGAAGAACAGGCGGAGGAGCATTAGTGTTTCACGGAGGGGGCTTTCACGGCGGACACGGCAGAGGCTTCGATTCCGACGAAGTGCTGGGCAAGGTATATGACAGCCGTGTAATCGGGAAGCTGCCCAAATACCTGGCGCCGGTCAAAGGCTGGATAGCTATCGGGGCGACCGGTATGATTATCCGGACGCTGGCTACACTGGCGGCCCCGTACCTGGTCAGCCTGGCTACGGATAGCATTGTCGCTAGCGACCTGGGCAGGACGGGTATAGTAGTTATCTTTTACGTGCTGGCGGCGTTATTTACCTGGGGCGGGCAGTACCTGGAAAGCGTTTACCTGGCTATCGCAGGCCAGGCGATTATTTACCGCATGAGAACGGAAATGTTCGACCACCTTCAGCGGCTTTCCTTGAGCTTTTTCGATACCCACCGGGTCGGCAAGCTGATGTCCCGCGTGCAGAATGATGTTTACCAGATCCAGGAACTCGTTACGCAGGGGATTCTAACACTGCTGACCAGCGTACTGACTCTAGTGGGCATCGCCATTATCATGATTACCATGAATTCAAGCCTGGCTTTATTTACACTTACGGTAATACCCGCGATGATACTGGCGACGATGATATGGCAGAAGTTCGCCAGGCGGGCGTTTATCCAGGTGCGGAGGGCGATAGCCATAGTGAATTCGCAACTGCAGGAAGATATGTCCGGCGTAAGGGTTATCCAGAGCCTTTCCCGCGAGGAAGAGAACATGGAGCAGTTCGACGAGGTAAACCGCGCTCACCTGGATGCCAATGTAACCGCGGTCAAGCTGGAGGCGCTGATAATGCCCATGGTCAACTTCTTTACCGGCGTTTCCTTTGCCATCGTTATCATCTTCGGCGGGTACCAGGTGCTGGACGGCACGATGAGTGTCGGCGTCCTGATAGCCTTCCTGCTTTACGTCCAGCGCTTTTTCGAGCCGGTACTGGAGCTTTCCATGCAGTACACGGAGCTCCAGCGGGCCATGGCTTCCGGGGCGCGTATCTTCGAGCTGATGGAATTGGCACCGGATATCCGGGACAAACCGGATGCCATCGATCTGCCGCCGGTGAAAGGCGAGATTGTCTTCAAGGACATGAGCTTTGCCTACGAGGACGGCAAAAACGTCCTGCATAACATTAACCTGGCCATCAATCCCGGCGAAACGGTAGCCATCGTGGGGCAAACGGGGTCGGGCAAGAGCAGCCTGGTAAGTCTCACGGCGCGTTTTTACGAGGTTGCTGAAGGGTCGGTGACCGTTGACGGCCACGACGTACGCTCGGTAACCCAGCAGTCGTTGAGAAAGCAAATCGGCATCGTGCCGCAGGACCCCATTCTCTTCTCCGGTACCATCGAGGAAAATATTAAATACGGCCGACTTGATGCCACCAGGGAACAGGTCGTAGAAGTAGCCAAAACGGTGGGGGCGCACCACTTTATCAGCCGGCTGGAAAAGGAATACGAAACGCAGGTGGGGCAGCGGGGCCTGAACTTAAGCGCCGGCCAGCGGCAGCTTATCTGCCTGGCGCGCGCCGTCCTGGCCGACCCGCAGATACTGATACTCGATGAAGCTACCTCGAACGTCGATACCAATACGGAGCAAATCATGCAGCGGGCCCTGCGCAAGCTGACCAGGGGGCGCACCTGCCTGACTATCGCGCACCGGCTTTCCACGGTTGTCAAAGCCGACCGCATAATCGTGCTGGAGCACGGCAAAATCGTGGAGGAAGGTACACACAAGGGATTGCTCGCCAAGAAGGGGCTTTATTACAAGATGTACCAGACCTTGAGCGCGCCGGGCATAGAGTTATAGTATTCACCCGTCGTTTTCAAGGTATTAACCATGACGTTATACCACTTATTTCCCCCTTTTTCGTTTTTCTTAAGTACCATTGACCTGAATTTTCGAGCGGTGGTACAATTACTGAACCACCGGGGAAATCAAATCATGTTTAAAGTGGTAATTCCAATGTACGGACTCCGCCGCGAGATAACGGAGCAGCGCGAGGTGGAAGTAGAGCTGCGCGACGGCGCCGCGATGGCGGAAGTAATTGCCGCGATGCGGGAAAAGATACCTTCTTTAGAAGGGCCGGTGCTGCGTAAGGGCGAAGACCGCCTCGTCGAGAAGTACAAGTTCAACATTAACGGCAAGTTTTACTTCGATGGGCAGGACTTCACGTTAAATAAGGGCGACCGTATTGCATTGCTGGTGCCGATAACCGGCGGATAGCCGTTTTTTGCATTGAACTCTTTTTAAGGAGGCAATCACCATGAATCCGGGTAAAGCTGCGGCATCATATGAAGTATTAAGTCCCTGGGCGGAGGCCGACCCTATCCCGCTAAAAGGCCTGGCGCCGAGGCTGGATAAACTGGACGGCAAGAAAATAGGCCTGTTGTGCAATAACAAGCGCGCCGCCCCGCTTATTTTGGATGCGGCGGAGAAGCTGCTTAAAAAGAAATTCCCCACCGCCAGGGTATCCCGGTTCTTCGCCCACTCGTTTTCCGTGTCCTCGCTGGAGAAAAACAGGGCGGGGGAGTTCAACAAATGGCTCGAGGGGGTGGACGCGGTAATCGCCTCCGTGGGCGATTGAGGGGCATGCACTAAGTACCTTGCGTACGACGCTATTTATATTGAAGGCAAAGGCAAGCCTGTCGCCACTTTTGTCTTCGAGCATTTTTTTAACGACGCCATGTCGGCGGCCTCAAGCAAGGGTATGCCGGTAATCAGAGTTGTGCCGGAAACCGTTGTGTCCGAGTGTACTATCGTGAAGGATATCCAGGCGGCTGTCAAAGCGGTTTTCAATAATGTCGTTGACGCTTTGACTAAGCCCCTGACCGCGGCGGAAAAATCGCCGAAAAGTCGGGAACCGGAAAACCCGCCCCGCGTCATTTTCAAGGGCACCCTGGAGGAGGTCAACCGGTTCTTTTACCAGCGCGGCTGGACGGACGGCCTGCCGATTATCCCCCCCACCGAGGCGGCCGTAAAGGAGATGATGACCGGCACCGATTTCCCCGCCGACCACCTCGTGGAGAAGCTGGAGCCGCGCCTGGGCAAAGCGACGATAGAGAAAATAGCCGTTAATGCCGTCATGGCAGGCTGCCTGCCGACTTATATGCCCCTGCTGATTGCCGGTGTGCATGCGCTGGCGTCCAACGCGGTCTGCGGTATGATGGCAGCCAGCACCGGCTCGTTTTCGCCCTTCTGGCTCGTCAACGGCCCGATTGCTAAAGATATCAACATCCGCTCGACCTACGGCGCCGCCAGCCCGGGCGATATCGCCAATGCGTCCTTCGGGCGGGCGATGGGACTGATTACCAAGAACATCCGCGGCATCCGCAAGCAGGTAGAGGACATGGGCGTCCTGGGAAATCCCGGCAAATATACCTGGGTGGTAGCGGAAAACGAGGAGAACAGCCCCTGGGAGCCATTCCACGTAAGCCGTGGCTTTAAAAAGGAAGACAGCACCCTTACCCTGATGTTTGCGCAGTCCTTCCAGCAGATGATGCCTTTCGGGACCGATGACAAGGGCATACTGGCCACTATCGTCGGCAGCATCGTACCTGCCCGGCAGGGGACTTTTGCGGCTCTTCTCACGCCCAATAATGCGAAGTCAATAGCTGACGGAGGCTGGAGTAAGAAAGCCCTTAAAGAATATATCGTGAAAAACACGATTGTGCCCGATGATTATTTTTCTCGGCTCGGGCTCAAAACCGATAAGCCGTTCGACCGCGGAGACGTGACCGGACCCGGCGTAAGTCCGCAGATTTTCCGTCCCAATCCGCACTCGCCCGACCCCGTCCAGGTCTTTGTTTTAGGCGGCTTCGGCTCGTGGATGGGCTTTTTACAGGGAGGCCCCGACCCGATGATAACGAAGGTGGAGTTGCCTAAGAACTGGGCGCAGCTGGTGAAGAAATACAGGAACGTGGTGCCTAATTACGCGAAATACTGATATTTGAAAGCTTAGAATAATCAAACCACGTGGAATTCCAGCTGTTCCAGTGTGTCCGGCCTGACCACGTCCCAGCAGACTAGGCGGTGGGGCGGGGTAAGGTGGTCCACTATCTCCCGGTAGTTCACGAATAGTCCGGGTTTTAACCTGCTGTTATCGAAATATCTCAAGTCCACACCCTGCCTGAAAACACAGACCGAATGGCAGTTTTTCATGGGCGCCACCATGGCCGTGACCATGACGGGGCGGGTATCCGGGTCCCAGCGCTTGAGAAGCTCGGCGGCCAGGACGGAGAATCCATCGCAGTCGTCTTTCTTCCTCTCCCAGACCCGCTGCGGACAGCTTACGCAGTCGAACAGTTCCGGCAGCAGGTCGCGCTTCCACTTGATTTCTCCAAGGTATTTCTGGATGTCTGCCAGGGAGTTGGCCTCCGGCAGGGGCTTGTCACGGAACCCGCCCTCGAACAACTTGCGTCGGAACTTCGACCAGCCGTAGCGCGGGCCGTGCAGCCACCAGATAAAGAATTTATCCTGCAGCCACATCCTCGGTTGCCTCCCAACGATAAGGTAAACACATTCTAGCAATTTATCCTGCTACAGGCAAGAGTGTTATACTGGTTGCCTTGATGAAACAACCCTCCGCGACCCGCTGGAAAAGCAAAGGAAAAGAGCTTCAGCACCCCATCGTCGACCCCATCCGGTGCTGGCAGGACTCCTTCAGAATGACAGAGGGAGTAATGAGATAAAAGTCCTTTAATTCTTACCTGTTGAATATTATCATGTAATAGAGTAATCTAAGAGGCGCATTGAGATACCTCTGTCTGTAAATGAGGAGGAAACATGACTAAAGTCTATCTGGACAACGCCGCCAGCACCCCCATTCTCCCCGAAGTTAAAGAGGCGATGCTGCCTTTCCTGGGGGAAATCTACGGCAACCCGCAATCTTTACATGACTGGGGAGATACGGCGCGGATGGCTGTCGACGAGGCACGTGAGAAGGTGGCGGGGCTAATCGGGGCGCAGGCAGAGGAGATAATTTTTACCAGCGGCGGCACGGAAAGCAATAACCTCGCCGTCAAGGGACTGGCTCTGGCACGGCAGGCGCAGGGCAAACATATCGTCGTTTCAGCTATCGAGCATTTTTCCGTCCTGCACTCGGCGAAGACGCTGGAAAAGTGGGGCTTTAAGGTGACCGAGGTGCCGGTGGACAAGCACGGCGTCGTTAATCCCGCCGATGTTAAGAAAGCCATTAAAAAAGATACGGTGCTGGTATCCATCATGCACGCCAACGGGGAAATCGGCACCATCGAACCGATTAAAGAAATCGCTAAAATTACGAAGGAACTGAAAATCCCCTTCCATACGGACGCCATCGCCACGGCGGGCACGATACCCGTTAACGTAGGGGATTTGGGGGTGGATGCCTTGAGCCTGGCCGGCAGCCAGTTCTACGGACCCAAGGGCGCCGGGGCTTTATGGGTGAGGAAAGGCGTCAGGATAATACCGCTGCTTGACGGCGGTATCCAGGAAGGCGGACGGCGGGGCGGCACCGAGAACGTGCCGGGCATCATCGGGCTGGGAAAGGCGGCGGAAATTGCCGCGGCGCAAATGCAGTCCCGCATCAAGAAACTAACGCCCCTGCGCGACGGCCTTATCAAAGGGATGCCCGCGAAAATCGACCACGTGGTAGTCACCGGACACCCGTCAAACAGGCTGCCCGGTCACGCCAGCTTCTGCGTGGAGTTCATCGAGGGAGAGGCCATGCTCATGCTGCTCAACAGCAAGGGCATCGCCGTTTCCAGCGGCTCGGCCTGCACCTCGCGGGCGCTCAAGGCTTCCCATGTGCTTATAGCCATCGGGCTTTCCCACGAGATTGCCCAGGGCTCGGTGCTCTTTACGCTCGGACTGGACACCACCAGGAAAGATATCGATTACGTTCTGGAGACCATGCCGCCCATCGTTGACCGACTGCGGCAGATGTCGCCGCTGTACGATAAGTTTATTAAAACTGGCAAAGGAGGCAAGTGATATGCCGGCATATAACGAAAAAGTGATGGACCACTTCATGAACCCGCGTAACGTGGGTGAAATCAAGAACGCCGACGGGGTGGGGGAAGAAGGCAATCCGGTTTGCGGGGATATGATGACCTTCTATATCAAGGTCAAGGACAATAAACTGGATGATGTTAAGTTCAAGACCTTCGGGTGCGGGGCGGCTATCGCCGTCTCCAGCATGGTTAGCGAGATGGCCAAAGGCATGCCGCTGGACGAGGCGATGAAACTCACCCCGGCCGATGTGGCGGGCAAGCTGGAGGGGCTGCCCAAGAACAAACTGCACTGCTCCAACCTGGGTGCCCAGGCCCTGCACGAGGCCATCAAGGACTACCGGAATAAGCAAAAAGTAAAAGCGGGAGGTAAATAATCATGGCGTGCAAAGATAAAACAACCGGGGAAAAGCGTTTTTGTCCGTACTGCGATGAAGAAATCGCCGAGGCGGCTTTCCCTTATTGCGAGGCCTGTAAATTAGATGTTCTGCGCTGCCCGGACTGTGGGATGTCGGTACCGATAGGCAAGGAAAAATGCCCCAGCTGCGGCGTCAATATACGGGAAGCTGCTAATCGCGGAGGTTAAAAATGCCCGAAAAGGCAAAGACTGCAGAAAAAGAGAAAATGACCATCGTCGTCTTCAGCGGCGAGCTGGATAAAGCCTTGGCGGCTTTTATCATCGCCACCACCGGCGCCAGCATGGGTATGGAAGTAAATATGTTTTTCACCTTCTGGGGACTCAACATACTTAAGAAGAATGAGGGGGCGCCGGGGGGCAAGGGCATTATGAAAAAGATGCTCAACTTCATGAACCGCGGCGGCTCCAAGCGACTTAAGCTATC
>CAZRQP010000030.1:9152-13824 GCA_964602315.1 uncultured Dehalococcoidaceae bacterium | reverse complement strand
CACGACAAAATCCCCTTTACCCCACCAGAACACCCGTGCTAATATCAAGTATGGAACGTAGACCAAAGCGCAAAAGAGGCGGCCAGCCGGGCAACCAGAACGCCCGCAAGCACGGCTTATATTCTTCCCGCTTGTCCGTTGACCAGATTTGCGAGCTCGCCAATATTCTCAACTCGGGCGGTCGGGACCTGGCGCTTATTGCCTTGCGTATCAAACTTGCTTCCGCCCTTAAATCGGCCCCAAATAACCGCCGCGTTCTCATGGAAGCCTCTAAAATACTCTCTAAATGGTATCTTTCTAATTCCAGTTTAAGCAAAAAAGATAGGGCCTTTCTCAAATCCTTTATCCGTACTGCGTTTAAAAAGGCGATACAAAATCAACCTGTTTTAACGGAACGAATCGTATCTGAATCATCAAAAACTGCTGAAAATTTAACGGAACGAATTGAAGCTAATAGTCTAGAAAAGACACCATGTTTAGCTGTAAAATAAAAAAATTAAAAAAGTGCCTTTTTACAGAACGAATCCCTATAAATCTCGCCCCTTCCTTGTTTGCCCCTCCCTCTCTGTGTACGGAGAGGGAGCCGGAGGGAGAGGTCTAGCTAGCTAAAAAACAGGCATCATCTTAGAAACGTATTTGCCCTTATCTCCGTTCCAATCGTCGAGTCCGGCCCGTGTCCCGGGTGCACGATGGTCTCCGGTGGCAGGGTCAGCAGCTTGGTCTTGATGCCGTTGATAAGCGCATCGTAGTCCCCGTCAATCAGGTCGTACCGCCCGATGCCGTAGTTGAAGAGTGTGTCCCCCGTAAACACGTGCCCCTCCCCTGCTATACTGATGCCGCATGGAGTATGCCCCGGCGTTTCTAGCACCTTGAAATTCAGCCCGCCGATATCGATTTTGTCCCCTTCTTTAAGGATACGCTTTGGCTTCGGTGCCCCCTCGAAAGGCTCTTCATACATGTAGCTCGGCGACTGCGGCAGGTACTTGGCGCACTCCTCGTGCGCTGCCAGTTCGGCCTTCGTAGACTGCATCACCTGTCCCGCGGCGCCTACGTGGTCGGGGTGGCGATGGGTCAGGACGATAGTCTTTACCTTCAGTCCCAGCTCATCGACTTTAGCCAGTATCTCCCTACCGTTAGCGCCGGGGTCGATTATCATGCCCTCTTTAGTGGCTTCATCGCCGACGATGTAGCAGTTGCTGGCGTATGGCCCGACGGTGAGTTTTCTAAGTATCAAGGCACCCTCCGATACTAAACAGTATACCCGAACTACTTGCTTCATTTCTAGCTATAAGCTAAACTGGACTGGAATACCCGACTTAACCGCTGGGAGGCTGAATTGGCGGATATTCGCCCGTTCCAGGGCTTACATTACAATCCTTCAATGGTCAAAGACCTGGCGAAGGTTCTTTGCCCTCCCTACGACATTATTACACCCCAGCTTCAGCAGGAGCTATACGAGCGCAGCGACTATAACTTCGTCCGCATTGAGCATGGGAAGGAGCTGCCGCAGGACAAGGACACCTTCAACAAATACACACGCGCCGCGGCTGCCTTAAAAGACTGGCTGGACAGGCGAATCATGGTCATCGATGAAAGCCTCTCGCTCTACATCGACCAACATTCCTTCACACACCAGGGTAAGAAACTCCGGCGAACCAGCATCAACTGCCTCGTCAGGCTTGAGGACTGGAGCAAGATGGTTGTTCGCCCCCATGAAGGCACACTTACCAGGGCCAAGAGCGACCGCTTGAACATGCTGTGGGCACTCCAGGCTAATGCCAGCCCCGTAATGTCGCTTTATGAAGATAAGAACAGGGAAATTGCCTCGATATTTAAGAAACAGGTAAATAATAAGCCAGTCTTCCAGATTTCCAGCGTTGACGGAGAAAGCCACCGTATGTGGGCCGTCACCGATGAAGAAGCTATCGGGCGTATTAAAGGCTGTCTGTCCGACCAGCCTCTCTACATCGCCGACGGTCACCACCGCTATGAGAGCGCGCTTGTTTATCAGCGTGAAAGGCACAGCGCCTCTACGGCGGACACAGGGGAGGCGCCTTACGATTTTGTCTTAATGACGCTGGTCAATATCGCCGACCCCGGTCTTATAATTCTGCCGGCGCATCGCCTGCTCCGCGGCATGGAGCAATCGGCGCTGGACGACCTGCTGTCCAGACTGGATACTTTCTTTAATGTTAAAGATTATGCCATCAACAAAGACATTAAATCACAGGTAAACACACTGCTGCCCGACGATGGAGATGAAACAAAGCTGCTTTTATGCGGCCTCAAGCCGGACCATTTACAGGTAATTTCAGTCCGCGATTCTAAAGAAATCCGCCCCATGTTCCCGGCTTTCCACTCGGAATACTACCAGAAACTGGATGTCAGTATCGTCGACCATGTGATACTGGAAGAACTCCTCGGCTTAAGCCATGAAAAAGCGGGGACTTTCCTGGACTACAGCTACGACGCCGAAACAGCGATAGAAAGGGTGTTGAATAAAGAATACCAGCTGGGTATCATCGTCAATCCCATCAAGCCCGCAGTGATTAAGACCATCGCCGACAGCGGCGACCGCATGCCCCGTAAATCAACCTACTTTTACCCCAAGGTGCCGGCCGGCCTACTATCCTATCGCTTCGCTTAATCGGCACCATCTCTACGACTGTATCCATATTGTTTTACGTTTGACGCCTATCTGGGCATATGATAACATTTAAATGATTAGCCGACCTGTTCCCGCAGGGTATTATACTCAAATAATGCCTAAGGAATCAGTGACGGCATGAGGAGTAGAGGAGTGCTGGTCGAGGAAGAGCTAGCCCGATTTTCTTCAGATAAAGAGTCCGTTCTTACTATCGGTGTTTTTGACGGAGTGCATCTCGGTCATAAACTGCTGCTGGCCGAGCTGCTGAAGCAGTCGAAAAAACGGGGAATGGTATCCGGTGTGGTCACCTTCCGGCATAATCCGGAGAGGCTGTTATCACACCGCAACAAGCTGCCTTTTCTAACAGACATAGAAGAGAGGCTCAATCTCCTCAAGCAGGAAGGGGTGACGATGGTGGTTCCCCTATCGTTTACGCCGGAACTGGCGCAGCTAAGCGCCCGTGAGTTCACTAAACTCCTGCAAAAATACCTTAAAATGCGCTGTCTGGTTATCGGCGAGGACTTCGCGCTTGGTAAGGAACGTGAGGGCGATACGGAAAATCTTAGAAAACTAAGTACAAGCATGAACTTCGATATTGTTGTAGTGCCTCCGCTAAAGATAAACGGCCAGACGGTCAGCAGCACCACGATTCGTAAAGCGCTGGCGGCCGGTGATATGCTGAAAGTCAGCAAGCTGATGGGAAGGCCTTTTGACATTACAGGCAAGGTTATCACCGGGTACGGACGCGGTGTAAGCCTCGGTTTTCCTACCGCCAACCTGGAAGTAGAGTCGGAGCATGTGCTGCCCCCCGATGGTGTTTATGCCGGCCGGGCTTATCTTAATGGAAACGTTTACCAGTCCATGATAAATATTGGGAAAAATCCTACCTTCGGTGTCAATAAAAGAACGGTAGAAGCACATCTCATTGATTATCACGGCGATTTATACGGCACCGACCTGCAGCTGGATGTTATTTCCCGTATCCGCGAAGAAAAGAAATTTGATAATATCGATGAGTTGCAAAAGCAGGTCTCCGAGGATATCATCAGGGGTAAAGCCATACTCGACTCTACCGGAGTAAAAAAGAATGGCTAGAGTAAAAGCTTCAGGAGTATCCGCAGTGGACTCAATAGATAAACAGGTTGCCACTTACATGCGCGGTTCCGAGTTCGGCGACCTGCAGATAAAAGAACAGATGGCTAAAGAGCTGCGGCAGAGGCTAATTGAGGCCCAAAAGGAGGGACGCCCGCTGCGTGTCTATTGCGGTTTCGATGTAACTGCTCCCGACCTCCACCTGGGGCATACCATCCCCATGAATAAATTACACCAATTCCAGGACTTCGGGCATGATGTAACTTTCGTTATCGGCACTTTTACTACGCTCATCGGCGACCCCAGCGACCGTGACGAAGCGCGGGTGGTAGCGTTAAAGGAAAGGGTTATGAAAAACGCCAGGACCTACGCCGAGCAGGCTTTTAAAATACTTGATAAAAAGAGGACTTCTATAAAATACAACTACGACTGGCTAAGCAAGCTGACCTTTACCGACGTTATCAGTATGGCCTCCTGCTTTACTGTACAGCAGTTCATTGCCCGCGACAGGATACGCAACCGCCTGGATAAGGGCGACCCTATCTGGATGCGCGAGCTTCTTTACGCGCTGGCGCAGGGCTATGACGCCGTTCATCTAAAGACAGACGTCCAGTTGGGAGCCACGGAGCAACTTTTTAACCTGATGGCGGGCCGCAGGCTACAGGAGGCCTTCGGGCAAAAGCCGCAGGTATGCTTAACCTACCCGGTACTGGTAGGCACCGACGGTACTGACAGGATGAGCAAGAGTCGCGGCAACTATATAGGTATCGCCGAGCCGCCGGAGGAAATCTACGGTAAAACGATGTCCATCCCCGATAGCATTCTTCTGCAGTACTTTGAGCTGTTGACCGATGTCCCGGACGAAGAGCTTGCAGAATTTAAACAGCAGATGGAGAGCGGCGTTAATCCCATGTCCCTCAAAAAGCGTCTGGC
>CAZRQP010000030.1:6322-9052 GCA_964602315.1 uncultured Dehalococcoidaceae bacterium | reverse complement strand
ATAATAATCAAGGAGAAAAAATGACACAGTTACGCGTTCCCGGCCCTACTCCGTGCCCGCCAGAGGTCCTCAAGGCCATGGCCTGGCAGATGGTCAACCACCGCGGCCCTGAATTCCACGCGATGCTTGCCGAAGTGACCGAGAACCTGAAGAAAGTATTCCAGACCAAGAAAGATGTCTTGATTTTAACCGGGTCCGGCACTGGCGGACTGGAAGCCGCCATAGTCAATATGCTATCGCCCGGCGATAAGGTATTATCGATCTCTATAGGTGTTTTTGGCGACCGCTTTGCTAATATAGCCGCGACCTTCGGAGCAGACGTTCTCTCCTACAAAGTGGAGTGGGGAAAAGCTGCCGACCCTGGTGTTATAGAGAAAGCAATTAGAGACAATCCCGACATTAAAGCCGTGATGGTCACCCATAACGAGACTTCCACCGGCGTAACCAACGACCTTAAAGCCATAAGCAAGGTCGTCAAGGGTTCCGGCAAGCTGCTGATTGTGGATGCCATAAGCAGCCTTGGTTCTATTAACCTTCCTGTTGATGAGCTGGGACTAGATGTTGTGATTACCGCCTCGCAAAAGGGCTGGATGGTCCCGCCCGGCTTAGCTATGGTCAGTGTAAGCCCGGAGGCATGGAAAGCCCGCGAGTCGGCGAAAATGCCCAATTTCTACTGGGATTTTGCCAAGGCAAAGAATATGTATGATGAAAAGAAGGAAAACCCCTGGACGCCGGCGGTATCCGTGGTTTACGGACTTACCGTCGCCCTCAAGATGATGCTGAAAGAGGGAATCCATAATGTTTTTGCCCGTCACGAGCGCATTGGGAACATGACCCGCGAGGGCATCAAAAAACTGGGACTCCCGCTCTTCGCCGACCCGGCCTATGCTTCTAACACAGTTACTGCCGTGAGTGTTCCGGCTGGTATGGACGTTAATAAATTACGCCAGGTCCTGCGGGAGCAATACAAGGTTGTTCTGGCGGGAGGACAGCAGACCCTAAACGGCAAGATATTCCGCATCGGCCATCTCGGCCTTGTATATGAAAAGGACATAAAAGAGATACTGGCAGCGATACAAAAAACGCTGCCGATAGCCGGATTTAAAAAATAAGTCTTAAAAGGATAGTCCTATGGCGGATAAAAAGCGAAAGAAGGTACTGGTAACCGACCCTATTTCAAAAGAGGGTATTGAAATCCTGCTGAAGAACACACAGGTCGATATCAAGACCGGATTGAAACCGGAGGAAATCACTGCAATTATCGGCGAGTACGACGCGCTGATTGTGCGCAGTCAGACCAAAGTCACCGCCACTATCATCGAGGCAGGCAAGAACCTCCAGGTTATCGCCCGGGCCGGCGTGGGCATCGATAACGTGGATATAGAAGCCGCTACACGCTGCGGCATCGTGGTTATCAACGCGCCCACCGGCAATACAGTGTCCGCTGCGGAACATGCGATAGCTTTAATACTGTCGCTGGCGCGCAACATTCCACAGGCAAACACATCACTGAAAAGCTGCGCCTGGAAGCGCAGCGAGTTTATGGGGACGGAGTTGAGAGGCAAGACACTAGGCATCATCGGGCTGGGCAACGTGGGGTCGGAGGTGGCCAAGCGGGCGCAGGCTTTTGAGATGAGGCTTATCGGAACCGACCCCCTTGTATCCGTCGAATACGCCAAGAAAATCGGCGTAGAACTTGTGGATATGAAAAAACTACTCAAGGAGTCGGACTTCATCACGCTGCACATCCCCCTGACACCCCAAACCAAGGGGTATATCGGTGCTAAGGAACTGGCTATTGTTAAGCCCAACCTCCGCATCATTAACTGCGCACGGGGCGGTCTTATCGATGACAACGCGCTGGTTAAAGCGATACAGGATAAAAAGGTAGCCGGAGCAGCTATCGATGTTTTCGAAAAAGAGCCCTGCACCGATAGTGTTCTTTTCAGCGAGGACAGAATAATCGTGACACCGCATCTCGGCGCTTCCACTACTGAAGCGCAGGTGCTGGCCGCCAGGGACGTCGCCGAGCAGATAGTCGATATTTTCCAGGACCTGCCTGCCAGAGCAGCTATCAACGTCCCCTATATACCGTCGGAAACGATGACGGCACTGGAACCGTACCTGAAGCTGGCCAATTCTTTATGCAAATTAGTCTATAAACTCGCCGGGGGGCAGTCAAAGACAATCCGCATCAAGTATAACGGCGATATCGCCAACTACGATACCAACCCGATTAAGGCGGCCGTTATCGGGGGACTGCTTGAGGGATTCAGCGAAGAAAGAGTAAATATAGTTAACTTCAATGTCATTGCCGCCAAGCGCGGCCTGACGATTGTCGAGGAAAAAGAGGCTACCTGTGCCAACTACGCCAGCCTCCTCACCGTGGAAATAACCACTACCGATGGAGTCTGGACAGTAGCCGGAACCATTATGCATAACGAAGCGCATATCGTGCGCATCAAAGACTACTGGCTGGATATCGTGCCGACACCCGGCTCATACTTCCTGTTCAGCGACCACCGAGATAGGCCCGGATTCATCGGGGCGGTGGGTAAGATTACCGGCGATGCCAACGTAAACATCAGCTCGATGCATCTCGGTCGACTCAAGCCTAGAGGACAGGCACTGCTGGTGCTTAACCTGGACGAGCCACTGCCGGAAAAAGCCCAGCAGCAGATTCTGGCTATCCCGGACGTCTATTCCGTAAAGCTGGTGGCGCTGTAATCA
>CAZRQP010000030.1:0-6222 GCA_964602315.1 uncultured Dehalococcoidaceae bacterium | reverse complement strand
CCACAACAACTTAATATGTTCGAGGTTTAAACTATATGCCTAAATCAAAACTAAAAATTATTCCCCTCGGGGGACTGGGAGAAATCGGCAAAAACATGATGGTGCTGGAATATGAAAACGACATCATCATCATCGACGCCGGCCTGATGTTCCCAGAAGAAGAAATGCTCGGCATCGACCTGGTAATTCCAGACTTCACCTACGTTACCGAGAGAAAAGGGAAAGTCAGGGGAATCATCATCACCCATGGCCACGAAGACCACATCGGCGCCCTGCCCTACCTGCTGCCGCAATTGGATAATGTACCGGTCTATGCCACAAAACTTACCAACGGTCTTATCCGCGTCAAGCTAAAAGAAAGGAAGACCCGCGAGGGGGTCAATCTAAAAATAATCAATCACGGCCAACAGATTACGCTGGGCAAATTCCGTATCGAGTTATTCCCTGTTTGCCACAGCATCCCCGATGCTTCCGGTATTATCATCCACACGCCCGAAGGGGTGGTGATTCACAGCGGCGATTTTAAAATCGACCACACACCCGTCAGCGGCAGACCTACCGACCTCTCTCGTTTAGCGCAGCTTGGTGCTCAAGGGGTATTACTCCTTTTATCCGATTCCACCTATGCCGAAATGCCCGGTTATACACCTTCCGAGCAGTCGGTCGGTGAATCACTGGAGCATTTCATTGCAAACGCCCCTGGCAGGGTTATTGTAACGACCTTCTCTTCGCTTATTTCACGCATTCAACAGGTTATAAATGCCGCCGCCAAGCACCAGCGACGCGTTTTCGTGGTAGGGCGGAGCATGACCGAGACAGTGCGTATTTCCCTGGAATTAGGTTATTTGAATGCCCCCAACGGCATCCTGGCTAAAATTGAAGAACTCAAAGGTTTACCTGCCAATAAAATCGTTATGGTTACCACCGGCAGCCAGGGAGAACCGACTTCAGCTTTGGTACGAATGGCCAACCGTGACCATAAACACGTTCACATTCAGCGTGGTGATACCATAATCCTTTCAGCGACACCTGTCCCCGGTAATGAGTCGCTGGTAAACAGGACTGTTGACAATCTATTCAGGCAAGGCGCCAGTGTTATCTACAGCAAACTTGGGCAGGTTCATGTCCACGGTCACGGCAGTCAGGAAGAACTCAAGCTTATATTGAGTCTGGTAAAACCAAAATTTTTCGCTCCTGTCCACGGCGAGTACCGTCACCTTAGCCTGCACGCCCGACTGGCAGAATCGGTGGGTATTCCACCTGAGAATATCTTCGTTCTGGAAGACGGCGATATCCTCGAGGTTAATGCCAATGCCGCGAAGAAAAACGGTAAGGTGACGTCGGGACATGTATATGTGGACGGTTTAAGCGTCGGCGATATTGGAGGGGTCGTATTACGTACACGGAAGATGCTTTCCCGCGACGGCATCGTCGTCGTAATAATCGCCGTAAACCGGCAGACCGGCAAACTGGTGAGTAGACCCGATATCGTTACGCGTGGCTTTATCGATACCAGAGAGTCCGCCAAAATGATTGAAGAGAGCCGCGAACTCCTGGTGAAAACGCTAGACCACAGCGGCAGTCGTGTCACCGAGTGGAGTTTCATAAACACCAAGGTCAGGGATGCTTTAGATAAGTTCTATTACGAACGCACCAAGCGTCGCCCGATGATCCTCCCGTTCATGGTAAAGGTCTAACGGCAGGAGACTTATGCGCAGAAAAAACCCGATGGATAAATTAAAGTCCCGCACCAAGAACAGCCCTGTAAAACGCAGTTCTTCCGGCGGCGGCGCCTACCGGTTTTTCACTTCCAGACCGTTCTGGTACCTGGTTTTCCTCTTTGTCATCGTGGCGCTGGTGGCTGTCTTCCATAGTGAGGTCAACGACTTTTTCCTGGCAGTCTTTGAGGCTATCGGGTGGGGACTGGTGTTTTTTGCCGTTTTGATTATTACCCTGGTCACGCTTGGCTGGCGCCGCAGACTAGATGTTATTCCACGTTACTGGAACCGCTGGATAGGGGGTATTTTCTTTGTCTGTGCAATTTGGGGCATACTGGGCTTGATACAGTACCAGAATCTGCTTACTCCCAACGGTCTGGGGGGCAGTTTCGGTAAAGCGATTGTGGGTAATCTCGGTACAGACTCATTGAGTACTTTTCTGGGGATACTATGCGTTTTAGGTTACGCTCTTGCCGGCACTATTTTCATGCTGCCCCGCGAGAGTTTAAATGTTCTAAAGAAATGCCTCAACTGGCTCTATCAGTTTATTATGGCAAAACCAACGCCTAAAGCTCCCGGGCAAGACAGGCGGCAGCCTCCGCCGCGCGTGATTCAGCCCAGGCCATCATATGAAAACAAGCCGGGACTGCCTCACGAAATGGAGCAGCCGCTGGTCCCGCCGGAGATATCAAAATCTACTCAAAGGCTTATCGAAGCCGCTGAAAAAGCCGCCGAGCTTAGAAAGGCTGCCAAATCGGTGGATAACGTTCCAACCGACCAGGGTCTGCGCCAAGTAGCCACCGATGTCTGGAAGAAATACGGCCAGTCCGGCGATCTTGTGGAAATCGACGGGTGGCAGCTGCCGCCTATCGATATCCTGGATACATCACCCGAAGTACAGTTCAGCGAAGTAGATAATCTGCAAAGAGCCAAGCTTATAGAGGATACCCTTGCCAGCTACGGCGTGAACTCCAAGGTGGTCCAGATTAATGCCGGGCCTACGGTCACCCAGTTCGGAGTGGAGCCAGGCTGGGATATTAAATACAAAGAGATTAAAGAAAGAGACCGCGACGGCAATATACAGGTACGGAGAGAGGAAATATCCAGGACCAGGGTAAAGGTGGAGAGGATTAATTCTTTGGCCAACGACCTAGCACTGGCACTGGCTGCCCCTACAATCAGGATAGAGGCACCTGTGCCGGGTAAATCATATATAGGAGTGGAAGTACCAAACACGACCTCGGATATGGTCAGTCTACGCGGAGTTGTCGAGACCAGCGCTTTCCAGAAGCTGTTAAGCAAGACCAGTATGGCTCTGGCGCTGGGTAAGGGGGCCGGAGGCGAATCTATCGCCGCCGATTTGACCAAGATGCCCCACCTGCTTATAGCAGGGGCAACGGGCAGCGGCAAGACGGTCTGCCTTAACACCATCATCTGCTGTCTCATGATGAACAATACCCCCAACGATATCCGCTTTATCCTTATCGACCCCAAGAGGGTCGAGTTGACGCAGTATAACAGCATTCCACACCTAGCCACACCGGTCATCGTAGATATCGATAAAGCGCTGGCGGCACTGCGCTGGCTTTGCCAGGAGATGGAACAGAGGTACAGGAAGCTGGCAACTGCCGGAGCGCGCCATATCGAAGGCTATAATAAAGACAAAGAAGGCACCGATAAAATGCCTTATCTCATCCTTGTTATCGATGAGCTGGCCGACCTGATGATGGCCGGTTTCGACGAGGTTGAAACTAACCTGTGCCGCCTGGCCCAGCTTGCCCGCGCCACCGGCATCCACCTGGTCGTTGCCACCCAGCGCCCATCGGTAGATGTGGTTACCGGCCTTATAAAAGCCAACTTCCCTACCCGTATCAGCTTCGCCGTTACCTCGCAGGTGGACTCGCGTACCATTCTCGACGGCGCCGGCGCGGAGAAGCTGCTGGGGCGCGGCGATATGCTTTACATGCCCACCGAGGCCGCTAAGCCTAAGCGTTTACAGGGATGCTTCCTTTCCGACCCCGAGATAGAACGCCTTGTCTATTTCTGGGGCGGCCAGAGAAAGGAAGAACCTGATAGGCTCAAGATGGAGACGCTGGTAGCTGCTGCGCCTTCAGGGACTATCGGCGGGCATCCCCGCGACCCTCTGCTGGAACAGGCCAAAGAACTTGCCCGGCAGCATGAAGACGTATCTACCTCTTTCCTACAGCGCCGACTTCATATCGGCTACCCGCGCGCAGCCCGTCTTAAAGAACAGCTTGACGCAGTTTTAACGCAAGAAAAAGACGAGTACATCGGTGACTCCTTTATCGAAAGTGTGGATGAAGAAAGTAGCGGGGAAGAAGAAACCAGCTAGCTGCCGCTTTTTTCTAGCTGTTCCAACTCATACCCACTATTACCCAACAGGTTAAGCAAGCCGTTTTCACCAACCAGGTGTCCGGCGCCCACAACTATGAAATAAACCTCGTCGCCGGCCAGGTAATCGCTGATTTTTTCCAGCATATTAAAGTTACGCTGGTCATACATCATTTCATAATAAGGCCCCATATCAGGCTCTTCAGCAAGGGCTTCAAACACGATTGTCTCCACCGTGGCAGCGTCTCCGTCCACCCAGGCATTAAAAAAGTCGTGCAAATACTGTTCTATTTCCGGATTATCTATATCGTATTCCATAGCCGTGATGATATTTTCATCCGGAATGGAACTCAATAAATGAAGCTGGAACTCCGATGTCTCCAACTCCAGGATATATTTATTACTTTCTTCAGCTTTATCCATAAAATAAAAATCTAAGCCGTATTCAAAACTATAGCCCAGACCTTCCAGCATATATTGGCTCATAAAATTGTATATCACGAAAGGTTTATATTGATCCAGCATAGCAATCCCTATACCCCATTGTTTAAATTGTTCGTCCAGTTTGTTGTAAAGTTCTTCCGGCACGTGCTTATTAAATCCGTCCCCCTCGGGATACGTCCCATAATCCAGTAGCAATTGAGTGGCATGAACCTGGGTGAGATTATTTGTATTCACTTCTACTACGAGATAATCAGCAGAGTTAAAGGCACTTTCAATGGTATCGTCCAGAGGATAAAGGTCCATGCTGGCAACATGTACCGAGCCTAACAGGTATATGTGAGTGGTCTCTGATGATATCTTCCAGATAAATAGTTTGCCGCTTGCATCTGTTGTATCTTGTGAGGGACAGGCGGTCATCATAGGCAGAATGAAGGTTATTATAACAACCAGAATACCAATCGCTACCCGCTGAAGATATTTCATTCCTTTTCCTCCTTAATCAAGGTCCGCCTATATCAATCTATTATACACTCTTTTTTATATTGCCCCGAATCCCCAGAATATCCCTATCGTAATCAAAGCCGCCAGCAGACCGCCGACAATTACCTGTGTTATCGAGTGCTGTTTTAGCTCTATTCTCGCCCATGCAACCAGCGGCAGAAAAATTACAGCCCACACCGCCTCCGTTCCGCATATTATTATTACTATCGCTAAAGAAGCCGCAACGAAAGCCGTATGCAGACTTACCTTCCAATAATAGTTTATCCCTGTAAATAGTACCATCGATATAAGGCCTGCCGTGAAGGTAATAGCCAGTATTTCCGGGGCACTTAAATGCCACAATAGCCCGCAAGCGATAGCACCCAGGCCGCTGGCAAAGAGATAGGCAATATTACGCTCCTTGCGCGTAGTGCTGAAAAAACCGTCCATCCTTTTACTACACACAAGAAATATCACTACTATGAAAGTCGGCAGGACGCTAAGCGCCAGGGATATGGCAGCCCATTTTATCGCTTCCGACGCGGCGGAAGTTTCCCTGAAAGCAAGTAATATGATGACGACAGCACTTACCACGAAAGGGTTAAGCGTATTGGATATCAGCTTGGCCAGTCTTTTTCTCATCTTATCCTAATGTTATACTTATAGTAGCCTAATATCTTTCCCGACGCAAAAAGTTGTTAAAAATGGCTATGATTAATAATCATGACGTATTCATCGACAGGCTGACGCTGGGGCCTTACGATACGAATGCCTATATCGCCGTCTGCTTGAAAACGAAGGAAAGTCTGGTGGTGGACGCCCCGGCAAGAGCTGCCGATATTATTGCGAATTTAAAGGGGACAAAACCCAGGTATATACTGCTTACCCACGACCACTTCGACCATACAGGCGTCATTGTTTCATTACGCTCGCGTTTGAAAGTGCCTCTGGCCACTCATCTACTGGATTCCTTGCAGTTGAAGACTCCACCAGAAATTCTATTGAAAGACGGCGACAGCTTAAAACTGGGCAATCTGGAAATCCAGGTGCTACATACGCCCGGGCATACACCAGGGAGCCTGTGCTTTAGAATCGGGCAATACGTATTTGTGGGCGATACCATTTTCCCGGGCGGGCCGGGACACACTGAAACACCGGAGGACTTTCAGCAGATATTAAATTCAATCACGGAAAAAATATTCCGTCTTCCCGATGATACTATTCTTTT
>CAZRQP010000029.1:13320-14674 GCA_964602315.1 uncultured Dehalococcoidaceae bacterium | reverse complement strand
TTCCTTAAAAAATATACGGGTTAATAGTGATTTAACAATTACAGGTTAAAATAGACCGGTAACTTTAAATCGGCCTGTAAGTGCTTCCTAAGATAAAAACCATGAAAAACAGAGGACAATACGGCGTTATTTACACGGTGCTAGCCTGCCTGCTGGTGCTGATATTCACCGTGAGCCTGGCGGGGTGCGCCTGGCAGTCGGCGGCGGAAAGCCCGGCCCCGTTTTACCCCGACCGCGTGGTCGACGTACGCTTCGTGATGACGGATGAGGACTGGACATATCTCCAGCAGAATGCCCGCGAAGAGGAATATGTTAAAGCCGATATGTGGTACGACGGCGAACTGTTGCCGGACATCGCCCTGCGACCCAAGGGTAATTCATCGCTGTCTTCAACCATCGCTCAAGGCTCCATCAGGTTCAGCCTCAAGGCCGACCTCAATTTTTTCAACTCGGCGCGCAACCTGGACGGCGTTAAGAAGCTTAACTTTAATAACGGATTCAGCGACCCCTCTTTCATGCGCGAGATTCTAAGCTACGAGCTATTCGAGCAGATGGGGCTGCCCACCCCCCGCGTGTCTTTCGTCGACCTCTGGGTTAACGATACCCATATGGGGCTCTACTCCATGGTGGAACAGGTGGACCAGACCTTTTTGCAGCGCTACTTTACTGATGCCACCGGCAACCTCTATAAGCCGGAAATGTCGGCGGGATATTTAAACTGGACGGAAGAGGACGTGGCGGAAATACTTGCCTCGCAGGATACCTCCGAAAACAGCCTGGATGTGAACCTCGGCGGCGGCAACCTTAGTGATATATTAAGGGCTCTTGGCTGGGATTTTCTAGAGGAGGAAGAGACGGAGACCGACCAATTATATCCGGGTTTTTTCAAACAATTCAACATTAATAATCCGCCGGCGGATAACGTCACACCGGGGTTTGGGATACAGCAGGCCCCCAACATGGTGCCGGCCGGTAACATAACGAGTAATTTCACACGGCGGAACGTAATTATTCAGGGCGGAGGCATGGCACCCGCGGGGGGAATGGGAATAGGTTCAGGCATTCAAGGCGATTATCTCGAAAAGATGGGGCTCAAGACCAATGAGAACAATCCGGACTATTCAGCCCTTTTCCGCCTGCTCGAGGTCCTCAACAACGAGCCCGACGAGACCTTCGTCGAAGAAATTGAAAAAGTGCTGGATGTCGACCAGGTACTGCGTTTCCTGGCGGTGTCCGCCGCGCTGGTGCACCTGGACAACTATATCGGCATGGGGCATAACTATTATTTATATGAGGTCGACGGCAAATTCACCATCATACCCTGGGACCTTAACATGTCCTTCGGCGGCTTCGG
>CAZRQP010000029.1:1656-13220 GCA_964602315.1 uncultured Dehalococcoidaceae bacterium | reverse complement strand
GAATCAGCCGTCGGTGAAGGTGCGGTAAATGCCAGCGGTTCCTTTGGTATGGTCATGGGAATGGGCGCCAATATCGGCCTTAAGACTTTCGTGACCGAGCGCATCGCGTCAATCGAAAAACAGCTCGCCGGGGAAATCCCCAGCACCAACAACGGCCAGGGCAACGGGGGAGACTTCTCCATGGGCGGCGGCAATAATATGGACATTATAAATCGAAGGCAGTAAACATACATTTTTAAATCGTATATTATTGATTCCACTTCATAATGGGGGCTTTATTTGAGTTTTGAAGGCTTTTTTGATAACCTGTTAGCAAGAAATTCAGGCCGGTCATGCGTAAAATAATTATTACAATAATATCGGCGTTATTACTGATATTCATTATTGCACCATCCATGTCTGGTTGCGCTACCAGGGAAGTCTCCTATGACCGCGATGCGTATCCCTTCGATACCACCCGCGTCGCCACCGTTCGTATCGAGATGCTGGATAAAGACTGGGCATTCTGCATGGAACACCCTTTCGAGGAACAGTACGTTCCGGCGGATTTCTGGTTTGACGACGAACTGGTGCCGGATGTCGGCGTAAGGACTAAAGGCAACTCCTCCCTGGGGCAGGCTTACGGCTGGAGCAGTCCGCGTATGCCTCTATGTGTGGACTTCAACCTGCTTAACAGGTCGCGCTCTTTCCACGGCGTAAAAAAGGTGTTTCTTAATAACGGCTGGAGCGACCCCACCCTTATACGTGAAATTCTCGCTTATGATATATTCGCCAGCATCGGGCATCCCGCGCCCCGCGCCACTTTAATCGACCTGTGGGCGAACGATACTCACCTCGGCGTTTATACCATGGTCGAGGTCGTCGATACCTCCTTCCTGCGGCGCCACTTTGCCGACGGTTCCGGTAACCTTTACAAGCCGGAGCTGATGGTTGCCCGCCTCGACTGGACGGAAGAAGAAGCCTACGAAAGCTTTTTACCGCCCGGTACGCCCGAGCCGGAGCAGCAAGACCCGGCGCTTTATCTAAATATCGGCGGGGCACCGCTAATTGACCTCCTCCACGCTCTCGACATGGAAGATACGGTCGCTCTTTATAAAGACCTCCCCCCGCTGGAGGGCAACTTCAACCGGGGCCTGCCCCCGTATACCATGCCGAGCAACAGAATAGAATCCATGATGTTGAAAACCAATGAGAACAGCCCCGACCATTCCCCTTTGTTTAAGCTCCTGGATATTCTTAATAATGAGCCAGATGAAACTTTCCCCCGGGAAATAGAAAAGGTGCTGGATGTTGACCAGTCTCTCAAGTTTATCGCGGCTTCTGCCCTTACCGTGCATCTTGATAACTACATCGGCGCCGGTCATAACAGCTACCTTTACGAGGAAAACGGCGTCTTTACCCCCCTGGTCTGGGATACGAATATGGTTTTCGGGACCTTCAATTATGGCATCGGGAAAGACGGCCTTATAAATTTCTACATCGACGAGCCGACGGCCGGGCCGGTCAACAGGTATCCGCTGGTCGACCGCCTGCTTTCCCACGAGCCTTATTTTGAGAAGTATATCGGTTACATAGAGGAGCTGATGGACGGCGCCTTTTCTTTAGACGTTATCCTGCCGCGTATCGACCAGCTTGTCGAACTGGTGCGACCGTATGCCAGAGCAGACACGGAGATGTTCTATTCTTATGAGGACTGGGAGCGCTGCATCACCGATGACTTAAGACCGCCGGATGTTTTTGAGGGCTGGATGGCCGGCGGCTCCTCGCCGATGCTCCCCTGGATGATAAGTCCTGGAGAAAGCAACGCCTTATACAGTAAATTCGGTGTAAGAAGCCTCTGGGAGATGGTTGGCGCTGACCTTACATATGAAGAGGTACAATCCCTTGAAGACTGTCTTTCACCGGAGAATTATGATTTGTTCCTGCTGAACTATTACGGACCATTAAAATCCCCCCAGCCTCCGCGCCAGTCCGGTTTCGGCCCTAACTCGCTCGGTCTCAAGAGCTTTATTATCGCCCGCTACGAGTCGGTGCTTCAGCAGCTTAACGGAGAAAAGCCCAGCGGCTCCGGCTGGGGCTCCGGCAATGGGGCCATAATGTGGATGTCCGAATGGTTCGGCGGATAATAACTAAGTCTGGAGGAAACTGATAATTAAAGTACCCGATATTTTTAAAAAGCTGGCCGGTCCGGTCAACTTGAAGCCCGGTCAAAGGTTCGAGCGAAAATTCGCCATACTTCCTGCCAACCTCGACCTCGCTTATTCATTTTTAAGGCAGATTTGCCGCCCGGACAGTATATATCCCGCCGACCGCGTTACCAGCCTCTACTTTGATACCGCCGACCTCGACCAGTACCAGAAGACGGGTTCTGGCGAATTCATGAAAAACAAGGTGCGCATCCGCTGGTACGGCTCCGATTTGAAAAAGGATACGTCGGAAGTGCCGGTATATCTTGAAATCAAGCAAAGAGAGGGTTTCGCCAGCAGCAAGCAGCGCCGGAAATTCATCGCGTCTAAAAACCTTTTAGAAACCGGGCGTCTGTTCGAAGGCATACTGGACAAGACGACAATTTCCCAGACGCTGGCATCGCTGGGGTATTTCACGGAAAAATCTCTCCGGCCGGTAATACTCATTTCTTACCGGCGCTACCGCTATAGTGAAATGCAGACCGGCGTGCGCGTTTCCTTCGACCGGGATATACGCGCCACGGTGGTTGCCGCCGACCTCGGGCGGCATTCGGGCGACGTCCGCCTGGAAAACGGCGTTATCGAGGTCAAGGGGCCTTCCATCGACCTCCCTGTAACCCTCCGTCGCCTGCGCTTCCTGGACATTGACTGGAGCCGGTTTTCCAAGTACGGCAACTGCATGGACGCCTATTTTGCGCAAACGGGGGATATTTATTAAGTTAATTCACTGCCTGCCATCTGGCAGATTGGCTGTGCCAAAGAATACTAAGGAGGATATTACATGAGCGAACTCTGGGACTATATCACCGCGCTGGAATCACCGCTGTCAATGAACCAAATCATCGTCGACCTGGGATTTTCAATCATCGCTTCCATTATCGTTTACCTTTTGTACCAGATGTTCTATGGTACAAGGCATATCGGGGCGGGCGTGCACCGCACCTTTATCATCGGCGGGCCGGCCATTACCGCCCTCTTCCTGGGCATACAGGTATCCATACCGCTGTCCCTGGGCCTGCTGGGCGCCCTGTCTTTCGTGCGTTTCCGCACCCCGGTTAAGGACCCCGCGGAAATCGGCTTCCTTCTCCTGCTTATCGCCACGTCAATCGGGGCCGCCACCAGCAATTTCCTGATTACCTCTCTCCTCGTCCTGTTTGTGTTTATCGCCCTGGGCATCCACTGGCTGACACGCAACCGGATTTCCGTGTTCGGGCGGGGTCAGCTGATGATTTCCATCGACCAGACTGCCTACAGCGGACTTGAGACAAAACTCTCCGCTTTCCTTAAAGAGCGTCTAAAGGGTTTGAGACTGGTAACGATGTCCGTCGTGGAAGACCGCGTCAGCCTCAATTACCAGTACCGCAAGCGCACCGACTTCAACTGGGCGGCTTTCACCAGCGAGATTAACCAGATGGCCGCGCCGACTAAGGTGGAGCTGTTCATCGGTTAACGGCGGCTTGGAAACCTGTGATACTATATAAGCAGGATATACTGTTTTGAAAAATCCTCGTAAAGTAAGCGTATGTATAGTCTCAAGGGATTGAGATATGTTTTCCTGTTACCCTTCGCGGTAGTCATTATAGGGGCTATCGGGTTCATGATAGTCGAGAGTCTCTCGTTTCTCGATGCTCTGTACTTCACCGTCGTCACGATATCTACCGTGGGCTATGGAGACATCTCGCCCGCCACTACGGGCGGCAAAATATTCGGCATCATCATTATCATCATCGGCATCGGCACTTTTCTGACACTAATCACCAGCCTGGCGCAGTGGCTGATACAGCGCCGGCAGCTCTCCCTGCACCAGCACCGGCTGAACATGCTTATCGGGGTGTTTTATACGGAGGTGGGGAACAAGCTGCTGCATACCTTCTCCCGCTTCGACCCCAATATAAGCAGTCTTCGCGAAGACTTCATGGTAACCCCCCAGTGGTCGGCGGCGGAGTTCCAGCAGCTTAAAAAACGACTTAGCACCTACAAACACAATATCGACCCGGCCCTGCTCGACCTTGAAGGAATACGCCGCTATCTCCAGGATAAAGGCGAACTGCTGGTGCACCAGCTGGAAAATTCCGACCTTGTAGAGAATGAGACTTACGCCGAGCTTCTCTGGGCTATTGTACACCTGCGGGACGAGCTCGTAGCACGGCCTAATCTCAAAGGCCTGCCGAAAACGGATATGGAACACCTGGTAATCGATGTGCAGCGGGCTTACTCTCTGCTGACGCAGGAGTGGATAGACTACATGCAGTACCTGAAAAACAGGTATCCTTTCCTGTTTTCGCTGGCCCTGCGCACCAACCCCTTCGTGGAAAGCCCCTCGGCTATCGTGCGCTAGACAGACTTGCCCTGAAGCAATCACTTTTTTTATTTTCTCACAATCTCCTCCTGATACTGGTATCTATTGCCTGCAGGTGCTATCATGAATGAAAAACGGGGAAGATTAACATGGATATAAAGCTTACATTCATGGGCGCCGCTCGGGGTGTCACCGGCTCCCGTTACCTCATAGAAGCCAACGACAAGACTATCCTCGTCGATTGCGGTCTCTACCAAGAAAGAGAGTTCCAGTCCCGCAACTGGGAGCCCTTCCGCTGCGCGCCGGATAAACTGCACGCCGTCCTTATTACCCACGCCCACCTCGACCACTGCGGCCTGCTGCCCAAACTGGTGAACGAGGGATTCAAGGGCAGGGTCTATTGCACCCCTGCCACCGCCGATATCACCAAAATCATCCTCCTGGATTCGGCGCACATTCAGGAAGAAGACGCCGCTTATAAGAAAAAGCGGCATATCAGGGAAGGCAGGAAGGGCCCCTTTCCGGAAATCCCGCTATACACCACCGCCGATGCCGAGGCTACTTTACCTCTTTTTTCCAGAGTTGAATACAACAACACCGTAGAAATCGCCCCCGGCATCGAGGCCACTTTCTTCGACGCCGGCCATGTGCTCGGCTCGTCGATGATAAAGGTACGCATAACACAGGGCGAGGAAAAGAGGAGCATCGTTTTCTCCGGCGACATCGGCCGCTGGGACCGCCCCATGCTTAACGACCCGCGCATGTTCCGCTATACGGACTACATCGTGATGGAGTCCACTTACGGCGACCGCCAGCATCAGGATAAGAAGGAAATCGATGACGCACTGGAGGAAATAATCAAGGCCGCCTTTACCGCCGGCGGCAATATCATCGTGCCCAGTTTCGCACTCCAGCGCGCCCAGGAAATCCTCTATTACCTCAATATGCTGCTGATGGAAAAACGTATCCAGGCATTGGACGTATATGTCGATAGCCCCATGGCGACAAGAATCACTGAGGTATTCAAGCGCTACTCCAACCTGTTCGACGAGGATATGAAAAGGCTGCTGAAAGAGCAGCGTTCTCCTTTCGACTTTCCCGGTCTCAAGATGGTGCAAACGGTTGACGAATCTAAAGCCCTGAACAAGATAATGGGCACCATCATGATAATCGCAGGCTCCGGCATGTGCACCGGCGGCCGCGTCAAGCACCACCTGGTTAATAATATCTCGCGTCCGGAATGCACCGTCATGTTCGTCGGCTACCAGGCAATCGGCACCCTGGGCCGCCTGATTCTCGACGGCGCCAAGACCGTTAGAATCCACGGCCAGCGATACCCCGTCCGTGCAAAAATCGCCCATATTCACGGCTTCTCCGCCCACGCGGATAGAGACGACCTCCTCAAATGGCTTTCCAAGCTGGAAGTTAAACCCAAGCGTATTTTCATAACCCACGGCGAGGCCAAATCCGCCGATTCGTTCGCCAAGTTTTTAAAGGAAAGTACCGGTTACGATACCCTGGTGCCGGATTACGCCACCACCGTCAATCTGGAATAAATAATATAAAGCAGGCATTATTTCCCCGGGAGGGCTTATGAACAACGATTTTGAAATCAATCAACTTGCCAAGGAAGATTCCTGGCGGATGTTCCGCATCATCGGGGAGTTCGTGGAGGGGTTCGACAGCCTGGCAGATATCGAGCCGGCGGTGACGATATACGGCTCCGCCCGCCTCAAGCCCGATAATAAATGGTATAAGCAGACCGTGGAAATCGCTACTTTACTGGGGAAAGCCGGTTTCAACATCATGACCGGCGGCGGACCCGGCGTCATGGAAGCCGCTAACATGGGGGCCCGTAAGGCGGGTGTCATGTCCGTGGGCCTTAATATCGAGCTGCCCAAGGAACAGGCCTGCAACGTATATGCCGACAGGACGATTACCTTTCATCACTTCTTCGTGCGTAAGGTAATGCTGGTTAAATACGCCACCGCATTCGTCATCATGCCCGGCGGCCTGGGCACCACGGACGAACTCACCGAGGTGCTTACCATGATTCAAACTCAAAAAATCAAGCCCTTCCCGGTGATACTGTTTTCCAGCGAGTACTGGGCCGGTTTCTTGGACTGGCTAAAAAATACGGTGCTGGCTCACGGCCATATTTCCGCGGAGGATTTTGAACTACTAAGGGTATTCGACCGTCCCAGGGAAGTCGCCGACGCCGTCCAGAATTGGTACACCAAGCATAAAGTCACCGGAAAGAAAGCCCTGGAGACTTAATACTACTGATATTCTAAGCAATCTATAGATATTTAACATTAAAAAGTAGATATTATCATCTATTCATCTCCTAATCTATATTTTCCGCTGTAATCTGCTGTAATTCGGTTTGACTTTATACTAATCAAGTACTATTATTAACTTATCATTATTATTTATTCATCAACACTGTAAAGCTATTATAACCTCGGCGGAGGCACTACATTGGACGAAATTAATGAAGCCATCAGGAAATTCCAGAAGGAACTGAACGCCGGCACCGCGGCCCTCGTCCTGCTGGGCGTCCTGGATAAAGCCTCCAGCCCGATGTACGGCTATCAGATTGCTAAACTTATTGAAGCTCAAACTAAGGACGTAGACATTATGAAGCAGGGCGCGCTTTACCCTGTACTCCGCTCGCTGGAAGCCGCCGGCCTGCTCCAGAGCGAGGTCGAGCCTTCAGTTTCCGGTCCACCCCGCCGCTATTACAAAATCACCGAAACCGGTCGCCTCACCCTGGCTAAATGGACTGAAATCTGGCGCCAGACCAGCGACCTTGTTAATGCCGTCCTTGAAGGAGGGGACCATGATTAACAGTATCGAAAAATATCTTGCCGAGCTGAAGCGCGAGCTTGCCGGCAGCGACCGCGCTACCGTGCAGGACGCACTTGCCGACGCCGAGGAATACCTGCGTACCGCTCTTGATAATGCAATGCAAGACAGCCCCACCTCGGAAGCCGAAGCCCTGGCAGCGATAATAGAAAAGTACGGCACACCCGGAGAAATCGCCGCCGCTTACAAATCCGTTGAGTCCAGCTCTCCCCTCGCCTTTGCCCGTCCCGCCCGGAACGAGGTGAAATCAGCCGCGTCAGCCCCGGTCGCCACACCAACCGTCCCGGACACACGCCCGTTCTATGTCCGCTTCTTCAGCGTCTTTGCCGAACCGCGGGCCTGGGGAGCCCTGATATACCTCTTGTTCACCCTGGGCACGGGTATCGCTTACTTTACCTGGGCGGTAACGGGTCTATCGGTGTCCGCAGGGTTGTTGGTTCTTATCGTCGGCCTGCCCATATTGGCTCTGTTCCTGTTTTCGGCGCGGGGCATCGCCTTGCTGGAAGGCCGCATTATCGAAGCCCTGGTCGGCATCAGAATGCCGCGTCGTCCCCTCTTTACCCGTAAGGACGTCGGGTGGTGGCAGAAATTCAAAAACGTGTTCACGGAAAGACATACCTGGTCGGCCGTGCTGTATATGATTCTGCAGATGCCGCTGGGTATCATTTACTTCACCGTTTTCATTACCTTGATATCTTTCGCAGGCTATCTAATCATGAAACCTATCACCGAATTGGTATTGGATATGCCTACGTTCATCATCGGCGATTACGCTTACTACACGCCCGTATGGCTGATGCCCTTGGTAGTCATCGCCGGCATACTCCTGCTTTTCGCCATTATGCACCTGGCAAAATATACCGCCAGATTACACGGCTTGATGGCCAAGTACATGCTCGTGAGGGAATAACCATGAAAAATTTTATTATATTCATCGGGCTAATCATGATAATCGTTTATATGGCCAGGCTGATTATCGGTCTGAATAGAGTATACGTAAGGACTGTGTCCGCCAATCAACGAAAGGCAGTCATGGCTTCACAGGAGGAATCTAGATGAAAAAAATGATATTTACACTGGTATTAATCTCGCTGATATTATCGGTCCCCGTTCTCGCGGGCTGCGTGCGTGTCTCGCTATCGGAAAAGGCCGGCCCTATGACCACGCGGTACTATAATTACACCGACTTCACCGGTATCGATGTCGGGCACGCCTTCGAGGTGACGGTTACCCAATCGGATAACTATTCAATATCCATCACCGCCGGAGAAAACGCCTTCGAGCACCTCGATGTCTATAAAGACGGCAGCACCCTGGTAATCGGTGTCAATACCTGGGTTATCAACTGGTTCGTCTCCCCTAAACTCACTATTACCATGCCCGTCCTCACCGAGCTGGAGCTTTCCGGGGCTTGCAAAGGCTCCGCCAGCGGTTTTCGGTCTTCTAATGATTTGGGGGTACATTTATCCGGGGCCAGCGAACTGGATTTAGATATGGAAACAGGCGACTTTTTCGCCGAATTATCCGGCGCCAGCAAAATTACCGGTCGCCTGATAGCCTCAAGCTCTGATTTCGAGCTTTCCGGGGCCAGCCGCGCCATTCTCACTGGTTTGGGTGGCGACATCAATATTGACGGTTCCGGCGCCAGTAACGCCGACCTCCTGGATTTTGCCGTGGCTAACGCCTCTGTAGACTTGTCCGGGGCCAGCCGCGCTACTATAAACGTTAATGGCGTGCTGGATGTTTCGCTTAGCGGCGCTTCTTCGCTGGAATATTCTGGCAGTCCGTCCATGGGTGAAATGGATATATCAGGGGCATCCAGTATCGAGAGAATAACCGCGCCGTAAGCTAAAAAACTGTTGATAATGGGGCGTATGGGGTTTTTCTATGCGCCCCTTGCCTTTTAATGGTCCTTCTTCCACGCCTCCGCCCCCTCGATTAGCTCCCGGGCGGCCTTAAGCGCGCTTTCCGTGTAGCGCGGCCCGCCCACCATCACGGCAATTTCTTTGAATCGCGCCTCGCCATCCAGCGACTCTATGGTGCTGACGGTGCGGTCGCGGGCGGTCGTCTTGCTGACCCGGTACTGGGCATCGGCAAAAGCGGCAATCTGCGGCAAATGGGTAACGCAAATCACCTGGTGGTGCTGCGCCAGGTTCCAGAGTTTCCTGCCGATGACCTCGCCGCTGCGTCCCCCGATGCCTATATCAATCTCGTCGAAAATCAGCACCGGTATCGTGTCCGCTTCCGCCAGCGCGCTTTTCAACGCCAGCATAAAGCGCGATATCTCGCCCGTCGAGGCTATCCTGTCCAGCGCCTTGGCCGGCTCGCCCGGATTGGTGGACGCAAGGAAAGCAACATCGTCCGCGCCCCTGTTATCGAATTTATAATATTTTCCGTCGGGGAAGGATATCCCTTCCGGCGATGCCTCCTGCGTAATCGAGACGACAAAATCCACCCGCGCCATGCTTAACTCGCCGAGTTCCTTTTTTACCACCCCGGCCAGCTTCTTGCCCGCCTTCTGCCTCTCCTGCGATAGCTTCGAAGCTAAAACACCCATTTCTTTTTTCAGCTTTTCCCGCTGGGTTTCCAGTTCCGCCCGTCTCTCATCGGAAAAGGCCAGCCCCGCCAGCTCCTTTTCAGCTTTAACGAGGTACTCCAGCACTCCCTTCAAAGATCCGCCGTACTTCCTCTTCAGGCTTTTCAGCAGTTCGAGTCGCTCCTGTACCTCCTCCAGTCGCTGCGGGTCGAAGTTGAGATTATCCCCGTAAGCGCGGACCTCCCGCGCCAGCTCTTCCAGTCCGTTAATAATCACTTCGAGGCTGCCCATCTTGATCTGCTGGGAGGCATCGGTTTCGACTATCTGCTTCATCAGCGGCAGGGCTTCGTTGACCCTGTCCAGCGCCGAGCTTGCCGCCATGGCGCTTTCTTCCCCGTAAATTACGCGGTATATTTCAAAAGCCGCCGTTTTCAGCTTTTCGGCGGATGTCAGTATTGCCAGTTCCTTCTGCAGCGCCTCCTCCTCACCCTCTTCAAGCTCCGCCCGCTTGATTTCGTCTATCTGGAAATTCAGCAGCTCCGTCTGCCTTGCCAGCTCCTGCTCGTCCCTAGTCAGCGACTGTATTTCACGCTCGATCTGGTGCAGTTCCTGGACTTTCGCCGCGAAGTCGTGTCTTTTTCCCAGCGTGTGCGCATACGCATCGAGGTAGTCCAGGTGGTTTTGCTTGTTAAGCAGCGAAAGGTGCTCGCTCTGGCCGTGAATGTCCACCATCGCCCCGCCGATGTCTTTCAGCAACGCCCGCGATACTGCCTGACGGTTCACGCGCGGCGTGGTGCGCCCCTTCCTCCGGAACTCGCAGGCCAGCAGCAAGGCGCCGTCATCGCTCTCCAGTCCTTTGTCTTTCAGCATTTCACCCAGCGTCTTATACCCCTCCCCGTCACCCCGGTGAAAAATCCCCTCCACCCCGGCCTCCGACGCGCCGTGGCGGATATCCTCCTCGCGCGCCCGACCGGATAGCAAAGCTTCGACCGCGTCCACCACCAGCGACTTCCCCGCGCCGGTCTCGCCGGTGATGACATTCAGGCCGGAGGACGGCTTCCAGTCGATTTCCTCGATTATGCCGAAATTTTTTACAGATAGCTCGTCAAGCATGACCCTATTTCTTACCCGATTCTTTATCAGTATTGGGGTTTTCCTGCATTATTTCAAGGTTCATCGGCAGCTGTTCGTAGGGCATCTTCAGCGCCTTTTTCAGGTCGTTGGCGTTGCGTGGGGCGTAAGCCTGCCAGTGGTTATTGAAGAAGGCAAACATTATTTTTACTTTTTCCCCGACTTTCTTCACCCTCTCCGCTAATTCGTTAATCTCATCTTCTGAATAATGGTACCTGTAGCGTGTTTCCGCGTTCCCCGTCCACCAGTCTTTAGCGTTCCTGCCGTGAAAGCGGAAGTAAGCGAAATCCGCCGTCACCGGCACCTCCGCCGCAACGGAAAAACCGAACTTGGGCTCGTCTATCTGCACCCAGGCAAGGTTGTTTTCCCGCATCAACTCCGCGGTGCCTGCGTCATCACTCCAGCTGCGGTGCCTTAGCTCCACCGCCACCCTGTATTCCCCGAAGGCTTTAGCCACCGCCCCGATTATCTGCCGCCCGTAGTCGTCGTTCTTGAAGCTGGGCGGGAACTGCGCCAGCAGCGCCCCGAGCTTTTTAGACCTGAC
>CAZRQP010000029.1:0-1556 GCA_964602315.1 uncultured Dehalococcoidaceae bacterium | reverse complement strand
AGCTCGTTTATCTTGCCCGGGGGATAGAAATAGCCCTTCCAGGTGCCCTCCCCCTTAGGGTAAGACCAGCCGGACGTGCCGATGTATAAATCTGCCGCAGCGGCCATTATCCCTCCCCGCTGATTATGGGATTATTATACTCTAATTGGCAGTTTTAATACCAAAAAAAGAAGAACCACCGGGCGGTTGGTTCCGCCGCGATGGTCCTCCGGTTTTACCTTTAACTTTGGTTAGTCAGACGGCAGCAGCGGCTCGTAAACGCCCGCTTTCAGCACGGCGAATCTCAAGGCCAGCCCGCCGATAATCTCGCTGACTACCGCGGTAATCAGCAGTGCGGATGATGCATCGTGCACCCAGTACGTTATGACTGATATCACCACCGGTATGGCTATGCCGAACAGGAAAACCCCTATCCAGAAGAGCGGCGCCAGCACGCCCCCGATAAGCCGTACCACGGCGTCCCTGGCGGCGGTGCTGCTGTAAGTGGCATTCCAGATATACACAGCAACGATGATGGCGAATGCAATCAGCACCACGCGGATTATATTCTCCAGCGTGGCAATCTGGGCGCTACCCTGCCCCACCATTATCGCCAGCAAAATGGCCAACCCGCCACTCAAACCGCAGGTTACGAATAAAATCGGCACAATCGCCGAGTTCCATACCTTTATGGCGCTGACATAACTGACTGCGAATCCGGTATAGATGGATTGAGCAAAAGCGAAGATGCCGGCTAATACCTTAAACGTTGTTATAGCGGCAGTGGCATCCGGCGCCCATTGCATCAGTATCATCGTTATTGCGGTAAAGAAACCGAACAACATGATAAAGGTGAACCCACGGGAAATCCAGGATGTGCCGGGTTTCAGCACCATCCTCCAGAATCGCATGGGATGGGTAAGGTGCAGCATATAAGATGCGCCCATCAGGCCGGTTAGCAGGAATGCGATGAACATTCCCAGCAGGTTATCAAAGTAAGCGGCAGCCAGGAAAAGACCTCCGGCGATACCTCCCAGGAAGAAGGCGAATGCGATGAAGTTGCCCCGCCCGTCTACCCAGTCTTTTTGCTGTTGGTACTTGACCATGAAATCATATGGTTTTCTCTGAATCATTTCTCGCTACCTCCCTTAGTCTATGTAGTAAATCGAGGGCTTCGTGTCAAACTCAGGATGGAAGGGATGTCCGTGTTTCTCTTTTATCACCCTGTTGATATCGCTGTTAGGTTCGTCAAGGTCGCCGAAGTGTATGGCCTTCGTCGGGCAGCTTATAACGCAGGCTGGGGTCGCTGCACGGTCGACACCGGGTGTCAGCCCCGCCGCCAGGCCGGCGTCTATCCTCTCCATGCAGAAGACACACTTGGTGACGACGCCCGGCTTGTGAGGATACAGCTCCTTGCCTATCTTCTCATGTTCGGTCAATTCCTGCCCGGGGAAATACTGCGCATCACCGTCTTCATACATCTGGCGCGCCTGGTAGGGACAGGCCACCATGCAGTAGCGGCAGCCCACGCACTTATCCTCGTCAACCCAGACGATGCCGTCCTCGCGCTGCTGGGT
>CAZRQP010000028.1:9191-15171 GCA_964602315.1 uncultured Dehalococcoidaceae bacterium | reverse complement strand
TTGAGGTGGACGGGTGGGGAAATGCTTTTTGATTTTTCCCACAGTATCTGGATATCGAAACCCTCCCCGTTCTGGGTGGTGAGGAATAAGTGCCCCCCCGGACGCAGCAGTTTCCATATCTTTTTAAGAAACTCATCCGGACTATATAAGTGTTCGAAAAGCTCGAAAGACGTGAGTAAGTCGAACTTGCCGTCCCAGCCCTCCACATCCTCCAGAGCGTAGGGGATGGTTTCCAGTCCCTTCTCTTTACAAATCTCCACCTCCTCCGCGGATGGCTCGATGGCCACCATCCTGGCTGAAGGCCAGAGCTTCAAAAGCTCTTCCAAAAACAGCCCGAAACCGGCGCCGATGTCCCCGATTATCCCTTTCGATTTTTCCGGCAAAGTGTCCCTTATATACTCGGCACGCGGACGGAAAATTTTTTCCCGCCGCGCCTCCGCCACCGGCTTAAAGAAATCGTGGACGAAAAAGCTGGCCGAGCGCGACCGGGTATAAAAGTCATTCAGCAATCGACCCGGCGGACGGGGATTAACGAACAGGGTGCCGCATTCCTGGCACAGCGCCAGGGTAAACCCGGTTTTTTCAAATTGGGCTTGGTACTTTTTACTGCCGCAGGCCGGGCAGTCGATTTTTACAAAACTGCCGCTGTCGGCAAAAATCGTCTTTACATCTTCGGATATAAGCTCAAGGTATCGATTAAACGCAGAACGCTTGCGAATCTCTTCTTCCTTCATCGCTTCACCTGCTGGTATTTTCCCGCCAGGGGGTCGTTTTGCATTTGCTTTTCAACAGCATGCAGGTCTTGGGGAGTATCGACGGCGTACGTCTCGTAATCGGTCAGGACCATTTTTACCTTGTAGCCGTGCTCCAGCACCCGCAGCATGTCTATGGACTCCACCTTTTCAAGGGGGGTAGGCGTAAGGCTGTTGAACTTCAAGAGGAAGTCCCGGCGGAACGGGATAACGCATACCTGCTTGAACATGGGTATTTCCCCATCCCATTTTTTCTCCGACGGTATAGGCTCTCTGGAGAAATAAAGCGCGTCGCTGTTGTTATCGACCGCCATCTTTATGCAGTTTGGGTCTTGGAATTCCTCTCGCGTCCTGATAGGAGCCATAAGGTTAACCACTAGGATTTTTTTATCTTTCAGCATGGGCCGGACGGCCAGGTCTATCATCTCCGGCATCACCATGGGCTCGTCCCCCTGAATCATGACCACGATGTCCGTTTTCCGTCCGCTGGCCTTCTCCACCTTCGTCATTGCTTCGGCGACCCTATCGGAGGCCCTTTCGTGCTTGTCGGAGGTCATGACGACTCCGGCGCCTATCGACTCCCCGTACTGCTTGATTTCATCGTCGCAGGTAGCCAGGTACACCTCGTTAAGCGCCGACGCCATTTTGCACCGGTAGTAAATGTGGCCAATCATGGGAATCCCCAGTATTTTTGCCAGCGGCTTGCCGGGGAAGCGCGAGGAACCCATGCGCGCCGGGATTATGCCGATTACGTTCATCTGGTTACCCTTTCCTGAAAAAACCGCGAAGTAAATCACCCTGCAGTGAAATGTCCAGTAGTGTCTGCAGCTCGTTAACTTGCGTTAGGGATAATTTATTATTCAACTCCAATCGATTAAGGGTGCTGATATCCAGTCCGTTCGATAGGATTTCAATCGGCTTGAATCCTGCTTTCCCCGTAATTTCGATGAAACTTCGCAGAGAAAAGAGCATGATATGACGGTCTCCCTCAATAATTCTATCTACACGTTTCTGCGTTCTTTCGTAATAACGTACCAAAACGGAGTCCGCGGACGGGACCTCAAGTAGCAATACCCCGTTTTCTTTCAACAATTTGCGGACTCTTTCCAGCAATACCAACGGTTTATACAGGTGCTCTAAAACGCCCCACAACATGATAACGTCGAATTTATCTTGGGGCTCGAAATCATGGATACTTTTATTGATTATATTTAATTTAAATGTTTTGCGGGAATAATCGGCGGCGAACTTATTGGTCTCTACCCCCAGGCAGTCCCAATTATTTCCCTGGAAAACGCTAAGGACTTCGCCCAGGCCGCTGCCGATATCCAGCACCTTCCCGGGTTTATTAAAATAACGGGCAATCTGATTATATTTGTTAACAGCCAATATGTTTTTTCTATAATCAATAGAGGGAATAAGCTTAATTTTATAAAAATCTGTATATGGTGCTTCGTTATACAAGAGGTTAATAATACGCGTTTTTAGCCTGGGAGAAACGTACACCATACCGCAATTCTTGCAACGTACATGCCTGAATCTGTTCACGATAAATGAACTGACAGTTTCCACTCCGCCGCAATTGTAACAACTTACTTTTTCAAAGTATCGAGGGATAGGTTTTGAATCTTTGAAATACTTTGCTAAAGCTTTGTCGAAATGTTGATAGAGTTTATCAAGATTAGGGTTGATTCTGGATTCATCTATCATGCCAATTTTCCCATGAGCTTGCTCAACTGCTCGCGGCAGCTGTTGCCTAAAAACAGGATATCCAGACTGAAAGCTATAAAACTGTACCCGCTGGACGTCTTTTCTAGAACCAGCTTGTAGTCCGGCTGGATTACGTGATATCCGAGGGCGACCTTCTTATCGCGGCAGGTCTGCTCGACTTTTTTCAAAGCTGCCAGCACGTCGGGGTGCTTGAACTTGCCGGGCACGCCCAGCGAGCCGGATAAATCATAAGGCCCGATGATGCAGCCGTCGATTCCCTTGACAGAAAGAATTGACTCCAGATTATTCACCGCGTCTATATGTTCTATTTGAACGATAACGATGCTTTCCTTATTTACCCAGTCTCGGTATTCTTCGAAATTTTGTCCGTATCCCTGGGCTCTCGCCAGCCCCACCCCCCGCGTGCCGACCGGGGGATATTTAACCGCATTCACGGCTGCCTGGGCATCTTTTTTCGTGTTCACCATCGGCACAATCACGCCGTAAGCGCCGGCATCCATCACCCGCTTGATTACATTGGCGTTATTCTCGTCAACCCTCACCAGCGGCGTTGCCCCGCACCCCTCGATTACCTGTATGAGTTCTTGGGCAGTATCCAGCGTGATAACGCTGTGTTCCATATCCACTACAAGCCACTCGAAGCCGGACTTGGCCATTATTTCAGCCACAGAGGTGTGGCCGAGCGTAATCCAGCTGCCTAAAGTAATTTCTCGTCGCTGTAGCTTCTTTTTCAAAATATTAGTCTTCATACCCGCTCCAAAATGCTGGCTTTATTATCTACATAATATATCATACCAAGGCATACGGGGCAATTTAAATGTAGTCCTCCCCGTCTTAAAAAGGGGTAGCTATTTGTTATTTGGGGACCGCTGCTGCTAATTATATTGAGAACGGGTAATAGAGAAGGGATTTGAGAATGATTATTTTTCAGCTTTTCTGGAGCGTATGCCTGTTCTTATTTGCTCTATCAAGGCTTTGATTTCTCTTGGGGATAAGTAGTCTCTGTAAAAAACACCTATCAGTACTCCCCATATCACCACCTGGGCTGCCAGAGAGAGTCCGGTAAAAGTCTTTATGCTGGCAAAAGATGACTCCAGATACCCGTGTAAAAAGAAAAAACCTATTGATACGATGAAAGGAGCGAGCATCTTTGCCTGGTGCTTAAAATACTCCATCTTGTTGACGAACATATATTGCCGGGTAAAGAGGTACACCGTGAGGGTTAATAAAGCCTGTGTGGCTACGGTCACCCACGCCACGCCGACCACGCCATGGCCGAGTTTAATAACAAGGACATTTAATATTATATTTATCACCAGTCCTATCGCATAAAAAACCAAAAGGATTCTCTGTTTGTTAACGATAGCTGAATTTAAAACAAGGCTGGGTACGCCTATTATTGCCGCCAGGAAAAGATTATAAGAAAGGACATTGAATATAGGTATGCTGCCTATATATTTGGTCGTAATCCAGTTTACGATTATATAGAAACCAAGCTGTACCAGCGGTATCAGCAGTGCCGTGCCCAGGGCAAGGAAAACGGCAATCCTCTTGGCATCTTTAAAACCCTCGATAACGCTTTTAGCCGCATCAGCGTATCTCCATAATACCGGCTGCAACACTCTGGCAAAGCTGATTGGAAGACTAAGCGCCAGTGTAACGAATCCGATGGCGAAGGTATAAAGCCCTAGGTCCTCTTGTGTCAGCATCGACGCAATGAGCGTCCTGTCCATCAGTTGATATGCCCAGAATACCAGGGTTCCTGCCTGCAGGACGATACCTATTTTGAATAGCCGTGTTATCTCGCTCCGGTCGAGCTGAAACCGGTAGTTGATTGGCCCTCTCTTGAGATAGTAAATCCATAGGACAATGTTAACTATCAATGGTGCTAGTAATAAAGCGTTCAGTTTCAGCCAGCTAACGAGTATTATCGTAATCACCGGCACCGCGATACCCTGTATCAGATTTCCCACGGCCACCGTATTGAATTTCTCTCGGATAAAATTGAAATTAGACCAGGAATTCGCCAGACGGGCTGTTAAATAACTGAAGGCAATGATTATCATGCCTGTTCTGATAACGGAATCCGAGTAGAAAAAAGCGGCGACCAGAATAACGATAAAAGGCAGCAGTGAGTACAGAATTTCCGGTGTAAGTGAGACGTTTTGTATTCTGATGGCCTTTCCGGCCTCGCCTTTTCCAAGCAGGCCGGGCATTTCGCGGCTTCCAGCGCCTATAATCCCAGGACTTACAAGGCTGGCGTAAGTCAGCCATAATAACAGGAAACCATAGATGCCATATTCGGTCGGCGCTATTATGGTGGCAACATACATGGATGCCAATGTGCTGATAACCGCCCCGATAATCTGGACGGTGCTGAATTTCAGGGAATTTTTAGCTATATTAGTAATACTAATTGTCATTGACTAAAATTCATATCATTCTTATCGTTTTGCTCAAGTATATCGAACAGACTACCTTCTTCAAGGTCAATACTCATTTTATACATATCCGGATCACTGTTTAAAAATTCATCAATATGTTTTATAGCTTCGTTAAAGTCGGCGAATCGTTTAAATAAATTACCGAAATATGCTACTGCCGATTCCCGTACTATCAATTCTTTATGATATAAAGCTATGGTGGGTACGCCTGCCGCGACGGATTCATAAAATCCGGTCGAAGGGCAATCACAGATAACTTTATCTGCCGAAATTAAGTGTTGCGAGAAGGGATTGGTCGCAATTTCAATATTAATATATTTTTTATCCCTGATATAATCCGGAATAGGATTGTAAGTGGCATCTACCGTCGGCAAGCCTTTCCAGATAAAACTACACTCTTTTTTTGTGGAAAAATATTCGATAAGCGCTTTTTGAAATCTGTAATACCAGGTGTCTGGATACACCTGACCATCTATGCGGCGATGGTCACCCAAGAAAAAAGTAGGTAAATAGATAATCCTGCCTTTTTTAATATTTGCCTCGTTACTTTCTCTCAAACGCTTAATTCTCTCAATATTTAACAGCCTTTCCGAGTTCCCATATAGTTTAGTTGGGATATTATTTATAATACATTGTTGTTTTAAATACTCTAACACCTCTTTATTTGTACAGGTACGCATATTGAAGTGAGTGAGTTCGGTAATATTCCAGAACTTGGCGGCAGAAGCACTGTCCCCATGTTGAACATTAAAACTCTTGGTGCTCTTACTATGCGTGGCCGCTGTAATTGCGGCATATTCAATGGGGTTTGCTGCATGGGGAGTAATAGTAAAATCAATTCGGTCTTTCTTGTAGAATTGAGAAAAAGCCTTAAAATATCCAAGAATCTCCGGGCATATTTCTGTAATAAAGAATTTAAGTCTCGGTAAAATGATGGTAGTAACATCTAGCTGGCATTTTTCATTAATCCTTTTCATTAAGTTATTGCTTTCAAGAAGATTGGCGGTGTTTCTCCAGATATCTCTGCTTGGGAATCCGGCTTTAATTTTTTCC
>CAZRQP010000028.1:0-9091 GCA_964602315.1 uncultured Dehalococcoidaceae bacterium | reverse complement strand
ATTGGCGGTGTTTCTCCAGATATCTCTGCTTGGGAATCCGGCTTTAATTTTTTCCACCTCTAAATTTAGGTAATTTCTGGTACCCAGGCAAGTATATTTAACAATGACTTTATTTGATAATTGATATACCCTGTATCCACGTATTAAAGCCTCGATAACAAAGTCAATTCCAATATGTGCAAGTTTAAGTAGAAAGATATTTAATTTCTTCTGTTCTGGGTGCTTTTTAAGGGGACTGCTAAGGTATCTGTAAATAATTATAATTCGTAAATATGTTTCTCTAATGATATTAATCCCCATCAGTATGATTTTCAGTCGTGTAACAAAGCTTTCGCGTTGAATAACAGGCTTGATTGGTTCTAGATAAATAGCTTCGAATGGAATTTCACTTTGTCTGCAGAGGATAGGTGTGACCTGTGAATAATAACTCTTGTTGTAATATTGCAGGGTGAAATCAGGGGGGCTTTCTGGATGCGCTTGTGAAATCAACAATATTTTTGTTGGTTTTATAGCTTCAAACAGCTTTCGCAGGGTGTAACAGCGAAAATACAGGGGGTCGAGGAGCATGGTCTTTAAATAGTAGTAATATACGGTGCCAAGATTTAGATCTAACGTCTCCAATTCACTGATATTCTTTTTCAGGAATTCATCCAAGCCATTTATCCAGTTGAGTTGAGATTTGTGATACTCATCATCCTGGGCAGAAAAATCGGCTACATCATAATAGTCTTCAATGATGGAATACTTAATCTTGGCCTTATCCAGCTGGTAACAGACTTGTGGTATCAAGGCGATAATGAGACTACCTGCATCAAATTGAATTTCGGGGCTGTAGCTTTCAACTAAGTAGGTTTTCATTTGGTAAGTATATCTAGGAGAGCATTTATTTTTGCTATCTCGAAAAGTCCGCTTCCGTGTATTTTCTTTTTATCAGACAATATATCTTTCCTACTATAGTCTTTGCTGGGTAGGTGTCATTGTGATACCATCTCTAGTTTTAAAGGCGTGCCGCGTTTTATGTTCATCGCAGCCCTTCGACCAAGTACTTCTTTCAGATATCTTGGGTGTAGCCCGTCCGCGGGGCGGATAGAGCGAATATTTTCTTCGGTGAATGCCTCTCCTGCTTTAATATCCTTGACTGCGAAAAGAGAGCGGCGGTGTTTAAGGCTTTTAGCCTGTTCGATGCCTGTGTCATAGCCTACCTCTCCGAGTTCTTTTTCAGCCAGCCGGATAGCTTCCACCATCTCCTTGAACTCTTGAGGCTCCAGGGAAAAAGCACTATCCGGACTGCGTACAGCCCGTGAAAGCGTAAGATGCTTTTCGACCATGCAGGCGCCCAGCGATACCCCTACGATTGGTGCTATTATGCCAAGCGTATGGTCAGAAAGGCCGACCGGTATCGCGAACTTTTCCGTTAAGTCGGTAATAGTCTTTAGGTTCATTTCTTCAGGAGGGGTAGGGTAGGCACTGTTGCACTTAAGCAATACAATCTGTGAAACGCCGGCTTTTTTAGCCGTTTCCACTGCTTCCTTTATCTCGTCGAGTGTCGCCATGCCGGTGGATATAATCATGGGCTTGCCTTTAGCAGCAATATATTCGATAAGGGGAATGTCCACGATTTCAAAAGAAGCTATCTTGTAGGCTGGTACGTTCATTGCTTCCAGGAAGTCTACGGCCGTTTTATCGAATGGTGAGGAAAAGAGCGCCAGCCCCAGTTCATTAGCGACCTTTTTAAGTTTCGGCTGCCATTCCCAGGGTGTGTAGGATTCGCTGTATAGCTCATACAAAGTGCGCCCATCCCAGAGAGTGCCACCACTGACTTTAAATTCCGGCCTATCGCTCTGAATTGTAATTGTGTCCGGGGTATAGGTCTGGATTTTTACGGCATCTACCCCTGCGTCTTTAGCTGAGTGAATGAGTTTAATCGAATCTTCGTATTTTTGATTATGATTAGCTGATAGTTCAGCTACTATATACACCGGGAAACCGTCTCCGACCTTGCGCCCTTCAATTTCAATATAACTCATTTTATATCCTTAAAAAATCTTAAGATATAAGTCGGAATCCCGCTTCCTGATTTCCTTTCATATAAATATTATTATAAGTGGAGCTATACTTTTATTGCCCTGCCCGTAGTAGCAGATTCCTTTACCGCCAAGGCTATCTCCAGGACACGTTTGCCCGCAGTCATATCTGCCACTGGCGTCTCCTCTCCCTTTATGCACCGGATAAAATGCTTGATTTCTTCAATATACATATCCTTGGTTTTATCCTTAACCTTGATTTCCTGCCATTCATTTGAAGACGCCGTAATAAGCTTCACCGTTCCATCAACACCGTCCCAGTTAACGGTGCCTGTTTCTCCCATTATCTCACACTTTTTCTGGAATGGCTGCTGTATGAAATCTGTATGTATGCTGGCTATGATTCCATTCTTAAATTTTAAAAGTATTTCCGCAAAATCTTCAGCCTTCAAGTCCAGGCTTCCCATCTTCCCTGAATAACAAAATACTTCTTCTACGTCTTTAAAAAACCACATCATACAATCAATAAAATGAGTCGCCGTGTCAAGAATAACGCCGCCGCCGATTTTCTGGGCGGCGTAGTCTTGCCGGTAGTCTTTCCCGTTATGAAATGGTATGCGATATTGGAAGTTGGTGCCGCAATGCAACCTGGCACTGATAGGTCTGCCTAATACCTCTGTGTCCAATAGAGTTTTAATATGCTGGAGGTCGGGATGAAACCTGTAGTTAAAGCCGGTCATCAGTATTAAACTGCGATCTCTGGCTTCTTTAATTAAATCATCGACCTTTTCCAGGTTATGTGAGATAGGCTTTTCTATAAAAACATGGCTTCCGTGCTTGACTGCGGCTAACGTGGGCAAAATATGATTGGTCGTTGTGGTACACACCAGGGTGGCATCGATAGCTTCATCAGCAAGCGCTTTCTCATAGTCTTTAAAAGTTTTTATTTCATATTTTTCTTTAATATATTCGAGCCTTTGGTCGTCTTGCTCGCAAGCTATCACTTCAGACAACGCCAGGGATTTTATATTTTTAATATGGCGTTCCCCGATTGAACCGCAGCCGATTACCAGTATTTTCAACAGAATTCCCCGGTTTTCATCCCTCGACTAATTCGTTTTTATTTTCTATTACTTTATTTATCGCTTTAACGATGTCATCCATATCACTGTTGGTTGCCGGTGGACGGCATACCGCGGTGAGTATGAGTTCTTTTTCGTAAAGCCTTTCTGTTACCGGGCAGATGCCCTGGTCGTAGTTAATTCCTTTGCCATAATAGTTGTAAATGAACGGCTTGTTTTCATGGTAGATTGGATTCAAATATAGAGGTCTGACGTAACCGGCACCTAAAGGTATGCCTTCCGCAGCCAAGGCTTTTACAAATGTATCCCTGGGTATTCCAATACGCGCTTCACTATATTTCATAGCAAAGGCATGGCGGACATGTTTAACATCGGGGTAGGCTACTGGCGGAATCAGTCCGTCGATATCGGCAAGCTTGTCGGCGAGGTATTCAGAAAGTTCAATTCTTATCTGGTTGAGTGCATCCATTTTCTTAAATTGAACGATTCCCAGGGCTGCCTCTATCTCGGTCATCCTGTAATTCCAGCCCAGGATATCCGACCTGTAGGTTCGCTGGGTTTGTCCTTCTAGTATTACTTCACCGTGGTTCCTGACCATTTGGGCGATTTCAGCGATTTCTTTATCATTTGTTATCAGCATCCCCCCTTCACCGGTCATGATGTTTTTGGTTTCGGTGAAAGAGAATATACCGCAATCGCCAATGCTGCCGGCCAGCTTACCTTTATAGATTGCACCCGGTGCCTGGGCGGAGTCCTCGATTACTTTTAATTTGTGTTGATGGGCTATTGACATAATCTGGTCCATATCGGCGGGGTGGCCGAAGAGATGGACAGGCATAATTGCTCTTGTCATCGGGGTGATGGCCGACTCAATCTTATCGGGGTCAATGCAAAAGATGTCAGGCTTAATATCAACGAAGACTGGTATACAATTATGCATCAGTACGCTTGTAGCCGTTGAAGTAAAAGTATATGGAGGAACTATCACCTCCTCCCCCGGTTTTAAACCACAGGCGACGATGGCGGCATGTAGGGCGGCGGTGGCCGAGTTAAAAGCGACGGCGTACTTTATATCGTAATATTCGGTATAATCCTTCTCAAACTGCCGAATTTTCTTCCCGCCTAAAAAGAGCTCTCCCGATTGGGCGATAAAGGTGGATATTTTCCCGCTTTCCAGGACCTCCATAACCGCTCTTTTTTCCTCTTCACCAATAATGGGATGAGGAGGAAAGGGGTTCTTCCTGACCTTCTCCCCACCCGATAAAGCCAGCTTCTTGGCCATTTTTGCTCCTTACTTAGATATTATCCTTATCTTACTATCTTTAAGGGGAAGGGTAATTCTTTTACCTTCAGCCTTAGCTGATTCGTGGCAGGCGCATATCAGTTCAAGAGCAGCCCTGCCGTCCTGTCCGCTACTGATGGATTGTTTCCCTTCTCTTAGGCATTCCACTAGGTGACTCACAGCACTGTTCATGAACTCCCTAGGGACATCCTTTTTTATAGGAGGCTCGCTATGGAATAACTCTTTATACCCGGAGAACAGGTCACTCTCTCTTACCTCGTAATATTCCAGGTCGAAGCCGCTGCGGGTTATTTTCAGCCTCCCTTTTGTGCCGAGGCAGTCCATCTCGAAAATATTGTACTCACTGACATCACAGGGCTTTAGAGAACAAAATATTCCATTTTTAAATTTTACCATGCCCTCGATATTCGGGTCGTTGGGATTTGGAGTCTTACTCTGGCTATAAACAACTTGAACCCAGTCAACATCACCGAAGAAAAAGCGCAGTAAATCAAGCATATGACTTCCTGTATTGGCTATGCCGGCCGTGTAATAAAAACTAACCTGTTGTATTCCCCCTAAACCTCCGCTTTGAATATAATCCTTTGTCTCCTGGTGGACACTGTCGAACCTTCTTTGGTGGTCTATCTGGAGTATAACTCCTTTTTTATTGCATTGATTTATCATTTCATCCGCATTTTTTAGGGAATCGGCAATTGGCTTCTCACAGAAGATGGCCTTTACACCAATATTAACGGCTTCTTTTAAAATATCCAGGTGGGTTGTATTCCAGGTGCAAATACTAAGTATATCCAGACTTTGATCTCGGAGCATTTTTTTGTAATCTTGATAGAGAGAAGTAATCCCCCATCTTTTACCACACTTATTTAGCTTTTCTTCGTTTAAATCTGTAACGGCAACCAGGTCGATATTATCAGAGTTGGAATATGCCCCCGCGTGAGTTGAGACTGAATTCCTTTTCGGGTCGTCATCGAATTCGCTGCCTATTCGACCGCAGCCAACGATGCCGGCTCTGTATTTTACGTCCTGTTTTTGCTGGTTCATACTATCTCGCTTTCGATAAAAAAGGGAATCCGCCGTCTATATACCTTCTTCAGCACTTTATTCTCGATGTATTTCAAAGATCTATCATCAGCATCCCCCTCTTTTTTGGCAAACACTATGAAGTGTGTTCCCAGGCTTTCTATAACCTTTAATAAAGCCAGAGGTATATACGGTGATAATTTATAAAGAGATCTAGGTATTGAAGAAAGCAGTCTGGAGTGGGTTCCTTTGACTGATATATTCTTCCGCCAGAGTAGTCCCCCTGTTACTATACAACACTCCTTGAAGCCGATGCTCTTTAGAAATGTCTTTACGGTTTTTTTCCTCCACCTGGTTAAATGATAGGGCGGTTCGTCTTTATTTTCAATGATGAAATCATCAATAATGCGTCCCAGCCTGTAATAATATCTCCCCAAATTCGGTAAGCTCATCAGGAAATATCCGCCCGGTGATAAAATTGAATAAATCTGTTTGCCCAGTTCAAAAGGCTTTGCTACGTGTTCGAATACGTCAAGTGCTGATATAACCCTGAAGCTCTTCGGCCATTGTGGTGGCAGAATGATTGTATCTTTGATTGCGGCAACCGTAGCGAAAGGTAACTGGGTATTTAAAAAATCAATATTATCTTTAGATGTATCTACACCATATGGCCGAAACCCTAAATTGTAGGCGTGTGTCAAAAAGATTCCTAGGCCGGCGCCGATATCGAGTATCTCACTTTTTTCAATAGTGTCTAGAAAGGATACCATACAGGAATAGCTGTAATTTCTCCGTAATGATTGGCTCAATAGGCTTTCATAATCTATATTCGCTGTATCGATGGCGCCTTCATAATTCATGGGATTCATCGGGCGCGAGAACTCGCCCCGGCAATTCGGACAATAGCAGATATCATAGCTGGAAGTATCTTTAGAATTTACTTCTTCAACAACGTGTACCCCTGAACTGTTTTTACAGATTGGACACGATATATCATATTTTGAAGGAATGCCCTGCTTCATCCCAGTATACCTCATCGTAGAATCGGGTCATTTTCGTATTCCATTTTATTTTAGGTGGGGTAACCTTTTCTCCCAGGGCAACTTTTGTAGCCAGATATAATATGTTTACGCCACCGGCAGCGGACAATGTCAGCGCCCCGTGAGGACGAGCATTAACCTCTAGTATTTTCGGGGTGCCCTCTTTATCCATCCTGAACTGTAATCCCACCGCTCCATTTAGTTCTATTCCACTGACTATCTTCCTGGAATATTCTGTTATCTGGTCATGTCTTAATACTCTGCCCGTAAAGCTGGCCCCTAAAATGATTCTTTCCCTTATCCTGGGAACGATAACGATAGCCTTTCCCCTGTCCGCTACAACATCGACACTGTATTCATCTCCGGGAAGATACTCCATTACCAATAAATTCGGAAAATCATCAGAATTACCCATAACTGAAGTGACTTCCTCAATGCTGGTAAAAGTGTTGTCCGGCTGATTTGCGAGCAGTAAATCCAGGCGGTCAACCCTGCTGGTTATAATTCTAAAACCACGGGAACCGCTGGATATAGCTGGTTTGAAGCAGACATCACTTTCCGGGTAGCCGAGACTTGTTACTGCTTTCATGAATTCTTTATAATTTCCGGGTTTAAAGAAAGCAGGTGCAGGAATGGACTCCCGATTACAATATTCGTATAGAAGGCATTTATCATTCGCTACCTTCAAACTCTTTGGTGATGAGATAACTACCTTGGTGCCAATTTTCTCGAATCTATCTTTTTCTTTAGCAAATGTATTTAGTTCTCGCGGGTCTGCTGGTATAACTACATGTACGCCTTCGTTTCTGCAGATGTTGAAAATTTCTTCTATATATTCTTTACTGCCTATCGGTGGGACTACATAGCCCTTGTCCACAAATGCGAAACCGGGCGCGGTACTATCTTGGGCTGTTCCTATAACCCTTATTTTCCTTTCTTTAACCGCCGCAAAGCATCTTACATGACTGGGATAACCCAGTCCGCCGGCTGAAGTATAGAGGACTGTTATATCATTTAGCATTTTTTCATTTTCTCTATAATTTTATTATCACGCCTTGCCCTGTTGGCAGGTGTATTGGCTTTTCCTTCTTGTCTTTAAAGAATTCGTCGACAGCCAGCTTTGCCCCCGGCCAGTCGATTGTATAGCCATAATCGTCAAAAACAATCATTCCACCGGTGTTTAGCCTGGGGTATAGGAATTCACAGGAATACTTAATTGAATCGTAAAGGTCGCAATCGATATGGACAAAACAAAAAGTCTTTTCGGCAGCACTTTTAAGCGTTTCTTGTAAAAGCCCTTCGTTTATATTGCAGTTATTAAATTTGTCTAATAATGCTTTCACGCTTTCAACTGAAGTGTCTTGATAAGTGTTTTTCTTATCAAGAGCAGAGTCGTGCTTGATATTCATATCGGGCAGACCTTTAAACGTATCGAAAAGAAAAACGGTTTTTTGGGGCGCTAGCTTGTTTGTAACTTCGGCTATTAGATATGCACTTCCGCCCTTGTAAACACCACATTCGGCGATATCCCCTGGAATAGAGAAAGTCTGGTGCAGGGCTTGATAAATCAAGTAAAGGCTTCTCTTGGTTACCCCGGCAAGGCTTTCGATTTTACCGTATATAGCTTCAAACTCATCGTTATAGTCCCAGATATCTATACTATAAGGCCCGTACGAACTCTTCCTTAGAACGACTAATCCGAAAATACCTGAAATCTTGTTCAATACGATAATCAAAAAATCCGTTACGTTCTTAATTAATCTCATGTCTTTACGTCCCGTATACCCATCTCCTGGTTATTGTACTCGCTCTGTAATAAAGACTTGACATGTGCCATATTATCAGTTACCAGAACCCCCGGTTGATTTTTATCTGTTTCAGCTGCGGCAGGTTGCATATAAATCACGTTGAATCCCAGAGACTTTCCTACCTCCAGGTCGGGCTGGGAATCTCCTACCAGCCAGCACTCGCTGGGTTCGAGCCCCATAAATTTTAAAGCAAACTCTGCTCCTTCAGTACTTGGCTTTGGGGAAGATACTGTATCTCGACCCACGATAACCGTCGGTACTGGCAGACCGAATTTAGCAAAGGCCTTTTTAACACAGCTGCTGTCATTATTGCTCAAAATCGCTACGGGAATATTGGCCTTGGCCAGCCATTCGAGAACCTCTCTAGCCCCGGGAACAAGTGTCGCCTTGTCTAATCCGGCTGATTCCGCTTGGAATAAAGCCTCGCTGGCTTCATGAAGAAACCTCTTCGCTTCTTTCTCTGTCTCTGGATTTTGAAGGAGTAAGTTGTAGCTGTCCTGGATGCTTTGTAATACGGATGATGTATTAAACCCGACCCCAAATCGCCTGGCAATATCGGCCAGTTCGCTCCGGACCTTTCCCCAATCGACTTTCAGGTAGACCAGGGTGCCGTCAAAATCAAAAATAATTCCTTTGAGTTGTTTCACCATGTAACTTTATATCTTATCCGTTTTTTTTGCCTCGGTATAGCCTTCGTTCCTGGCGTGACCCTGGTTGATTTTTAAAAGTTCAGGGTTTTTCTTCAATAGGTCGAGAATATCCTGCATTAAAAAGACTTTATCCGGCTTGAACAATCTTTCGTATATTTCCC
>CAZRQP010000027.1:2761-16093 GCA_964602315.1 uncultured Dehalococcoidaceae bacterium | reverse complement strand
GTGGAGATAGGGGGATTCGAACCCCCGACCTCCGCGATGCGAACGCGGCGCTCTCCCAGCTGAGCTATATCCCCACATTAACAGCACTATTATAGCATATCGTGATTAACGCTCGACGCGTTTTATCTGGTAGCATAGCTTGCCCGCCGGCACCGTGATTTCCACGGTTTCCCCGTCACCCCGGCCTAGCAGCGCTTTTCCCAATGGCGATACGATTGATATCTTGCCCTTGGCGGCGTTGACCTCACGCGGGTCGACTATTATGTAGCGGCACTCCTCACCGGAAGCTAAATCACAGACGATGATACTGTCCCCGATCCCCGATTTGCGGGCTGGCTCCTTCTTTTCCCGGATGATGTTTGCCGACTTTAAAGTCTGCTCTATCTCTTTAATCCTTCCCTCAACATGCCCGCGTTCTTCCTTGGCGGCATCCAGCGGCGCGTTTTCCCGGAAGTCCTTATCGGCGGCGGCGTGCTGTATATCCGCAACGAGTTCCCGGCTCCTCTTTTTAAGGTTCTCCAGCTCTATCGCCAGTTCGTCATATCTGTGTTGTGTCAGCTTGGCAGCCTCAATAACGTCTCGCTTTCCAACCGAAGCCGCAATCTTGCCCTTTTTGGCTTTAAGATGTGTCGCAAGGTTGGTCTGGCTCCAGCCTGCCTTCCTGGCATGGGCAAAGAACGAACGTAAAATTCTAATCTTTTTTTCGTAGTCGATATCCGTCACATTCAACTGGTCGGTGTAGCCGGCGACGGCCGGGCCGGCCAGCCTGGAAAAAGGACTCTCCCAGCCGTACCAGCGGGCGAATTTATATACCTCTGCCTGGCTGGATTCTCTGTCTTTTGCCGATAGTTTACCCAGGTAAAGCGTGGCGGCTTCACCCAGGCTGGGAATCTGGTCTTTATTTTCGGGCATCAATCCTCCCTTTTACGGCGCTGTTTTATTCTAAGCATTAGCGGCATTAGCGGTCAATTCCGTTTTACTTAAAGGGCATCTTAATTACTTTTAGAGTTCTGGTTATCAACTGGTATTTGAGGAGACTCATTATCGCCCGACTGTGCCAGTCGAAAGTAATATCTTTGTCCTTAAGCAGGGCTTCATCGATACCGCTGGACCTGATAATTTTAAAAACCCGGTCGATTTGCCTTTCGCTCATCCTCTCGAATAGCTTCCGCGCCCAGTGCCCTGTTCTTAGTTCCCGTCCCAGCTTCCTCCGCCAGGCCCTCTGGTAACTTGAGAGTCGTTTTGCGGATAGGTCGTTATCTGCCAGCGCCTGGTGCAGGACGTCCGCCGCTATTTCCGCCCCCAGCAGCCCGTAATATATACCGCCCCCGGTGGTCGGTTTTACCTGGCCTGCCGCATCGCCCACCGCCAGCAGCCTCTTACCGTAAGTGCGGGGCGGTGATTTTAGGGGAATTCCCCCGTAACTTAACTTCACGTCAGCGGACATTATTTTGCCCTGCTCCGCCAGCTGACGCAGCCATTGCTTCAGTCGTGCTCCTGCCTCCGAGCGTGAAAGCAGTCCTACTCTCGCCATTCCATTTGACATCGGCACCAGCCAGCTGAAGAAGCCGGGTGCCATAGCGCCGAAGTATACCTCTGCCTCTTCGAGCCCCGGGGATTCTACCTCCGCCTGTACGCCGACTGCGTAGTCTTTGGGTATTCCCAGCCCCACCCTTTCGCTTAAGCCGGGATTAAAACCGCTGGCGATAACCACTGCTTTTGAGGTTATTTGGAAATTATTACCCTGCCTTAATCCGGTAATACTGACGTGTTCGCCGGCGATAGTGATTTCTGTTACGCGGCTGTTGAATTGATATTCCGCGCCGGCAAGCTGCGCGCGCTCCGCGATGGACATATCAAAAGCCGGCCGGTCTAAGACGACTGCCTGCGGCTCTTTGCGGTGTGGGTGGAGGTTATTACCTGAAGGTGAAAAAAGTACTGCGCTGTTTAACTCGCGGAGAATTACTCTGCTATCGATTTCGAATGTGTCAACACATTCCCGGCTGATAATGCCCGTGCAGCAGGTTTTCCTCCCCACCCCCGCTTCTTTCTCCAGTACCAGAACTTTCCAGCCCTTTTCCGCCAGGCGGCGGGCTGTATAGCTTCCCGACGGTCCGCCGCCGATTATTATCACATCGTACATTCATTCTCCGTCCGGAGTCCTGTATTTTCAGGTATAAAATCCACGTCATAATACTACTCTGTCAAGCTGGCGACTTCAAGTGCGGAATATATAGTGTATCCGATATTTTTAAAGGAGTATAATAAGTTCAGTAAAAAGGTATGACATTGATGATATGACAGAGAAACCTCAAAAAAAGCGTTTTCTGCCTGAAAAAGGTTTATCCTCCGGACTCACGTTACAGTTCCTGCGCGCTAAAGCGAAAACAGGCTTCCGCAGCCCGCATTTTTGGATAATCATCGGTCTGTTTATCGTATTCACCTTTGTCTATTACTATCTGCTGGAGTCCTACAAGGATATATACATCATAATTTTCTTTTACCCCCTGATATATGCCGCTATCGTCTACCGCATACGCGGGGTAGTCGTTACCGGGGTGGTCTTTATCGGCATCCTGCTGCCGCAGGCGCTGGTGGTATCTCAAGACCCGGTGTTTCTTGTCCGTACGCTGATTTTTGCCGCTTTCGCCTATCTTGCCGCCGCGCTCGGGGCCGTCCTCCTTAACTATCTGGAAAACCAACTTGAAGCCTACCGGGAAATCCTCTCCCTGAATGAAAAACTTAACGACTATATAGATAAATTACACAAGACCCAGCAGCAGCTTATTCAGGCGGCTAAATTGAGTTCTCTCGGCCAGCTGGCGGCGGCGGTAGCCCATGAACTGAATAATCCCCTGGCGGGAATACTGATTTATACCAGGCTGGCAAAAGAAAAAATTGCTAAAGACATTATAGATAAAGAAAAAATGAATAGTAATCTGGAAAAGATTGAGTCGGCTATAGAATACTGCAGCAGCATCATCCAGGGCATGCTTGATTTCGCCAGGCAGACGGAGCCGCTGCTGCGTCCGGTAACCGTTGGGCGGGCTATCAATAAAGCCATGTCTTTAACGGGACACCAGATAAAGATGAAAACAATCGAGGTTTCCCGTACGGATGCTTCGTCGTTGTCACTGGTGGTGGCGGATTTCAATCAGCTGGTACAGGTAATTATCAACCTTATCCTGAATGCTGTTCAGTCCATGAAAGAAGGCGGTAGGCTTACCGTCGATACCACACAGGATGACAGCTTGGTGAAAATATCTATCAGTGATACTGGCAACGGCATAACCCCGGAGAACATGGACAAGCTTTTTACGCCGTTTTTTACAACCAAGGACGATGTTAAGGGTGTGGGATTAGGTCTGGCGATTTCTTACGGTATTATCGAACGCCACGGCGGCAGGATAGAAGTCCAGAGCGAAGTTGGCAGGGGCAGCACTTTTACTGTAATTCTGCCGGCCTACGAGGGTGAGGAACAGCCCGAAGCAGAAACATCAAGCTGATTCTTATTTTGCGATAGGCCGGGGTATATCTACAGTAAGTTCCGTGCCCTTACCCGGGGCGGATTTTATCTGGAGAGTGCCGTTGAGGAGGCGTGCCCGCTCGTGCATTCCCATCAGTCCTAGCCGGCCGGCGCTGACCATACCCTCGATTCTCTCGGGCGCTTCAAAGCCCTGGCCGTCATCGGTCACGGTCATCCGGATGCTGTTATCTTTACTCTCTAGTTTTATAGTTACTTTTGATGCCCTGGCATGTTTCCTGATGTTATTCAGCGCTTCCTGGGCAATCCTGAAAAGCAAAATCTGGGTCTCCGGAGATGGTGCTGTCTTTATATTCCTGGTTTCGACCCTGACCTGGATTTTATGTTCTCTTTCCAGCCCCTCGGCAATCCACTCTAGGGCTGCCACCAACCCCAGGTCGTCGATTATGCGGGGTCGTAGTCCCTGCGCCGTGGCGCGCAGCGATTCCAGGGCCTTGACCGCTTGTTCCCTCACCTCTTCGAGGTTGTCCCTTAGTATGGCCAGCTTCAACCGCGGTGCTGAAATAAGGTTATCCAGCTTTTGAATGAGGATAATTATATCGGGAGATACATCGTCATGAAGGTCGCGAGCGATGCGTTTACGTTCTTCTTCCTGCGCCCTTGTTATCTGCTGGAGGTAAGCCCGTACATTTTCTTCCTGTAGTTTTTCCTGTGTAACGTCCCTGGCAACGTGCTCGAAACCGGTTATCCTGCCGCCGGATAACACTGCATTAGTGGACATCTTTACGGTTCTTATCGCACCGCCTTTGATAAAAAAGTGTTGCTCGTAAGGCTGTCCGAATTCCTCACCGTTTATTAACTTGGTTCGTACCTCGCGGGCCAGCGTCAGGGAATCTTCGCTTAAAAAGCGCGCCAGATGAATCCCCCTCAATTCCTCCCTAGTGAACCCTGTCATTTTCTCCCAGGCACGATTGCCATCCACGAAAAATCCGTTGACATCCTGCACCCAGATAGCGTCGCTGGCATGCTCGAAAAGATAGCGGTATTTTTGCTCCGATACGCTCATGCGCCGCTCGGATTCCTCGAGCTTTGTTATCAGTTGCTGTGACTGTACCCCCCTTTTTTGGTAAGCCTCAATCCACAAATTCACCAGTAGTCCCACGATAACGACCACGACGCTCTCCAGAATGGCGTCGGACTTGTATTCCGAAAGTATAACAATGCGCGGTATGAATACGGCCAGACTTAATCCTAAGGTGGCCAGCCCGATTCTCAAACCGAAGATATAACCGGCGTAGATAATCGGCACCAGGAACAGTACCCGCTCCATGCCGTGCCGTGATAGACCCCAGAACGATAACAGTGAAGGAGAATCTATTTGTAAAATCTGCTGCGGATAATGAAAGATGATGCCGATGATAAACATCACTGCCAGTACCCAGAGATGGGGACTGGAGACGGATAGGGGGGCTTGTTTCAGTGCATGAAACCGAATGGCTACTACTCCGTTTTTACCTATTTGAGGATAGAGTTATTATTGTATATCGTTGAGGTCGATATAACCCTGTTTCAGTCCCTTGATAATGGCGTCGGTGCGGCTGCTACAGCCGAGTTTGTTAAAGATGTTGGTCATATGGGCTTTCACGGTACGCAGACTGATAAAGAGCTTTTCCGACATTTCTTTATTGCTTAGCCCCCTTGAAGCCCATTTTAGTATTTCCATCTCCCTGGAAGTAAGCTGACCTCCGGCTTCGCGCTCGCCCTCGGTTTTCGATAAATTAGCCAACCTCTGCACCAGCTTGCGGGTTACCTCGGGGTCAAGGACGGATTCACCGGAGCGTACGGCGCGTATGGCTTTCACTACATCCTTGCCCGGCGAGTTTTTCAACAGGTACCCGCAGGCCCCGGCTTCAAGCAGTCCGATAATATAGCGGATATCGCTGTAGGCTGTCAATATCAATAACGATGTGGAAGGGGAGACCTGCTTGATTTGCTTGGTAGCCTCCACGCCGTTAAGCTTAGGCATTACGATGTCCATGATGACGATATCCGGTTTAAGCTCTTTGGCGATTTGAACGGCTTCCTCGCCATCGGTTGCCTCTCCCACAAGTTCGAAATCTTTTTCCTGCTCGAGCAGGTTTCGCATGCCTTCCCGCAGCATGGCGTGGTCGTCGGCAATTAATATCCTGGTTTTCATTTCGCTCCTGTTGACCCGGCTTGAGATTGCTTTTAACTATATTATTGTAAAACGTTCGGGCCAAAATCTCAAACTTGACGAATTAGGTCTGGGGTACTATATCTAAAGTTCGATAATAAATTGGACTTACTAACAGGCTTGATACGTCCGAAGGGCGGTTTGGAGAATTTATGAAAATGATAATATGAAAATATATACAGAAATGAGAGGACGCGGAAGCAGGGTGAGGAAAAAAAGAGACATAAAACAGCTAAGTCAAGAAGAAGCAACCAAGAAGAAGAAAGCCATTCTTACCGCACTTACTAAAGCATCTGAAGATTATCTTTCATCAAAAGGCAGTGATGATTCTTTTAGTGACAAGCCTGACGATTACTACACACTCACCCATGATGAAATGGACGCGCTTGTCAACGGCGATATAGAAAAAATAGAAAGCTGGGTCAGCAATATGGACAGGAGACATGCCACTCGTCTTTTACGCTGGCTTATTAAGGAGAGATGGTAAAGGGGGTGATATACCCGCCCTTTTATTTTAGTTCCACGCATATTAGCAGAAACAAAAAAAGGAGATGAACTTAATGGTTGAGAATAAAAAGGTACTGATTGCGGATGATGAAAGTATCGTGAGAGATTCGCTGGCAGACTGGCTGACCGACCACGGTTATGAGGTCGTTACCGCCGCGAATGGTGATGAAACAGTGGAGAAACTCAAGGAGAACGATAATCTGGGTGTTGTCGTCCTTGATATACGCATGCCCGGTAAAGACGGTATCACTATCCTGGAGGAAACCAGACAATATCACCCCGACCTCAAATACATCATTATCAGCGGCTACCCGTCCGTGGATGTCATGAGCCGGGGTATCAGGCTGGGTGCTGTTGGCTTTCTTGTGAAGCCCTTTAATCCTGAAGAACTGGAAAGAATGGTAAAGCATGCCATATATGGAAATGGAGATGTTCAAACCACAGCATCGGAGGAAGATACCGAGCGGTCCGAATCAGACCTCCTCGGCCAGATTTCCGGTAAGGAAATAGCTTCCATGATGGCGGAGAACCGCGTCTTCAAGCCTTCTCAAGAATTTTCCGGCTCGGCGGCTATCCGCAGCCTCGAAGAGTACAAAGCGCTTTATAACTGGTCGGTTAAGGACCCGGAAGGGTTCTGGGGTCAGGTGGCGAGCCAGCTGGACTGGTTTAAGAAGTGGGACAAGTTCCAGGAATATGATTTTAAAGATAAACCTGAAGTACGCTACTTCATTGGCGGAAAAATCAACGTCAGTTGCAACTGCCTCGACCGACACCTTAATACATGGAGGAAAAACAAAGCCGCTCTTATCTGGCAGGGCGAACCGGATACCGATACTCGCGTCTATACATACCAGCAGCTATTCCGTGAGGTATGCAAATTCGCCAATGTTCTGAAAAAGCACGGCGTCAAGAAAGGCGATACCGTTTCCATCTACCTGCCCATGATTCCGGAGTTGGCCATCTCTATGCTGGCCTGCGTGCGTATCGGCGCGATTCACAGCGTGGTCTTCGGCGGTTTCAGCGCCGAGGCCCTGCGGGACCGGATTCAGGACTGCAGCTCGAAAGTGCTTATCACCGCTGACGGCTACTGGCGCAGTAGTAAACAGATCGGCAGCAAGGTCAATGCCGATAACGCTCTTAAGGAATGCCCAACCGTCCAGAAATCCATCATTGTGAAACGACTGGGCATTGATATCCCGATGCAGGAGGGGAGGGACTCATGGTGGCATGACGAAATGGACGCCCCGGATATCTCTTCAGTTTGCGAAGCTGAAAAAATGGACGCCGACGCGCCTCTGTTTATCCTTTATACCAGCGGCAGCACAGGCAAGCCCAAGGGCGTTCTCCACACGCAGGGAGGCTATCTCCTGCACTGTTATCAGACCATGAAATGGATATTTGATATAAAGGACGAAGATACCTACTGGTGCACCGCGGATGTCGGATGGGTGACCGGCCACAGCTATATCGTCTATGGCCCCCTGGCCATCGGTGCCGCCAGTCTTATGTTCGAAAGCGTGCCCACATACCCCGCCCCCGACAGGTTCTGGCAAATCGTGGAAAAATTCGGCGTCAACGTATTCTATACCGCCCCCACCGTCATCAGGGCGTTGATGAGAGACGGTGAGGAATGGCCGAATAAGCATAATCTCTCCAGTCTTAGGCTCCTCGGCAGCGTCGGTGAGCCTATAAATCCTGAAGCCTGGATGTGGTACCACAATGTTATCGGTAAGGAAAAATGCCCCATCGTTGATACCTGGTGGCAGACGGAAACCGGAGGCGTCCTTATTACCCCTCTCCCCGGAGCCATCCCCACCAAACCCGGCTCCGCCACTCTCCCGTTCCCGGGTGTCGAGCCGGTAATCTTGAGAGAAGATGGCACAGAGGCCGGCATTAACGAGGGTGGCTGGCTATGCATCAAGAAGCCCTGGCCTGGTATGATGCGTACTCTCTGGGGCGACCCGGAACGGTTTAAACTGACTTACTTCTCCAAGTTCCCAGGCTACTACTGCACCGGCGACGGCGCCCGCAAGGACCAGGACGGTTATTACTGGCTCATGGGACGTATCGACGACGTAATTAATGTCTCCGGACACCGCATCGGCACCGCCGAGGTTGAGAGCAGTTTGGTCTCCCATCCCAAGGTAGCCGAGGCTGCCGTAGTCGGTATGCCACACAAATTAAAGGGGCAGGGTATCTATGCCTATGTAACCCTAAAAACCAGCGTGACCGTAACCCCGGATTTAGATAAGGAATTGAGGACCCATGTCCGTCAGCAAATCGGCCCCATTGCCACCCCTGATGTTGTTCAGTTGGCTGACGGCCTGCCCAAGACACGCAGCGGTAAAATCATGCGGCGTATCCTTGTGAAAATCGCTTCTGGCGATACGAGCAACCTGGGTGATACTTCTACCCTTGCCGACCCATCGGTGGTGCAGACCCTGATGGCAGGTAAAAAGTCGTAAAATCCTGTGAGAGAACGGCCGGGGCGGGCAATCTTCCCCGGTCGTTTGTTGTATTAAACTAAATTTTTTGGAGGTATTTCGTGTCACAAATCTCGACCAAAGACGAACCGCAATGGGCAAACCCGGGCGCTCTCGGCCTGGCGGCGTTCGGGCTCAACACTGTCCTGCTCCAGATTCATAATATCGGCTGGATAGATAGCTATATGCCCCTGATTTACGGTATTTTCTGGGGAGGCATCGCCCAGGTAATCGCTGGCATTATCGACGGCAAACGCGGCGACACCTTCGGGCTGACCGCATTCTGTTCCTACGGTCTGTTCTGGATAGGTATCGCGATGGCTTTCGTTTTCCAATGGACCGGTGTTGTTACACTGGATAATTCCGGTCTGGCCTGGACGTTCATCATGTGGGCTGTTTTCACCTTCTTCATGATGATCGGCACGCTCAAGATGACCTTCGTGCATTTCTTCGTGTTCGCCTCGCTGGTAATACTCTTTGGCCTACTGGCGGCTCATAAATTCGGCGCTATCTCGGCTGTACCCGCCGGAATAGAGGGGCTTTTCTGCGGCGCGGCGGCGGCTTACGGAGCGGCGGCGATTATCATCAACGGCAAGTTCGGGCGGACTGTCATTCCCATGGGAAGAATGTTTAGATAATAATCTAAAAAGAGTAAATAATAAGCGACCGGCAGGTTAATCTGAATTTCCGGTCGCTTTATTTTTGCCGGTTAGAGTGTGCCTAATCTATCGTGATTTAACTTGCTATGTGTAACAGGCTGGTTGTATCATAGGTAACTGGAGTATTGATTTTCATGGATAGTGATTTAGTCCCCTCCGGCCTTAAATACTTGGCTGATAATGTAATTACAAAGCAGAATATCCTCGGCGTCAGCAAGGAACAGGGCGCGCGCTGGGCGAAAAAGTTAAAACTTCCTCCCGCTGCCGAGACTATATTCTTCGCCGGCTGCGGCTACCAGTTCTCGCCGCAGCTGGAAGTTTTAATGTCGCTGGCCCGTGGTACCGATAAAAGCGTTATTGGTTCCGAGCTTCCCATGCGCTTTGCCCGTTTTCAGAAGAAACTGGGACTCAATCTTGCTGCCATTTATAGCAATGTCCTGTCTCGCGGCGGCGCCGCCGAGGTCAAGCCGCTGGAGGCTGCCGTTAAGGTGCTGCGCAAACTTGGCATTCAGCCCGGCTATCTGGCGGAAAACGAGCCCTGTTGCGGCGCCACGCTTTATCACGCCGGACTTCAGAGCAAGTTCGCGGAAAATGCCCGTAAGGCTTATAAAACACTCAAGGATGCTGGTGTCAGGCAAGTTATAGGCGTGGTGCCTTACTGCATTAACGCACTGAAAAACCTTTTTCCCCTCTTTATCGATGGTTATGATATAGAGGTGAAACATTTCCTGGAAATTGTTGACGAAAAAATTTCTCTCTTAAAATTACGTTATCCCCACCCGGTCAGGGTAACCTATCACGACCCTTGCCAGATGGTCCGTTACATGAACCTTGTGGAAGAGCCGCGCCGTATTTTACGTTCCATTGATGGTATTACGCTGGTGGAACCGGAGTGGACGCACGGAAAGTGGGCGACCTGCTGCGGCGGCGGGGGTGGCTTTGAGACGGTCTTCCCGGAATTGAGCGAGGTGCTTGCTGTTAACCGCGTTAACGAGTTGCTGGAAACCAAACCGGATATTATCGTCACGCATTGTCCCGGTTGCATCATGCAGCTCAAGGACGGCCTGCGTAAGCTGAAGGTAAAAAACGTCGAGGTGCTTGACCTGATGGAGGTCGTTGACGCAGCAATGGAACCATGAAAAATAATTCAGATTTCAAGAGCTATAAGAAAGATATTATGGGCGCTGCTCATAACGAACGCCTCCGTCTGGCGCTTTCCCGTGCCGTCAAAAGATTCCGCGCCAACGTGGAAAACGCCCTCAAAAAATTCCCTCATACTGAAAAACTTGCGGATGAAGTCCTGGAAATTAAGAAAAAAGCCATCCCGGACATGGAAAAGCTGGCCCAACAGGCCGTCACTGCTATTGAGGAAAATAAGGGCAAAGGTTATATTGCCCGCACGGCCGAAGAAGCCCTGCAAATCATCTCCGACCTCGTCGGTACGAAGAAGCTCATCGTTAAAGGCAAGTCCATGACCGGCGAGGAAATCGGACTCCGCGAGCATCTAGAAGAAGCCGGCAACGAGGTCTATGAGACCGACTTAGGGGAGTTTATTATCCAGAAAATGGGGTCGCGTCCCATGCATATCCTGTCGCCTGCCATTCATGTGCCCCGCGAGGATGTCGCCCGCCTGTTCTCGAAAATTATGGGACAGGAAATCGCCCCCGATGCTGAAATAGCGGAAATGGTAGCGGCGGCTAGGGAATACCTTAGAGACAAGTACTTCCGCGCCGATATCGGCATCAGCGGGGCCAACGTAGTTGCCGCCGAGACCGGCACTCTCTTCATTATTGAAAACGAGGGGAATATCCGACTCGCCACCAGCGCTCCACCGGTCCACATCGCCTTAGTCGGCATGGAAAAACTGGTGCCCTCTTTAAGCGATGCCTTTAAAGTGAGCGAGGTTACCTGGCGCTATGCCAATTACACCATTCCGTCTTATGTGAGTATGGTATCCGGTCCCAGCAAGACCGGCGATATTGAAAAGGTCACTACCTACGGCGCTCATGGCCCCAGGGAATTTCATGTCATTTTCCTCGACGGGGGTAGGACGCGACTGGCCAAATATCCCCTTCTCCGCCAGGCGCTTTACTGTCTACGCTGCGGCGGCTGTCTTTACGAGTGCCCGGTCTTTGCCGTTACCGCCGGCCATTTCGGCGATAAATATTTTACTGGCATCGGCGCCGTCTGGGCGGCTATCGTCAACCAGGACCTGGAAAAGGCGGCGTCCCTCGCCTATACCTGCCTAACATGCGGGCGCTGTCGCCAGAGGTGTCCCGTGAAAATCGACGTGCCGGAAATGATTATTGAGGTGCGCAAGTTACTGGCGGAGGGCGAAAAGGAATAATGCGTACTATCAAGGCCGACATTATTCTCGATGCTGTCTCCAAGATCTTCAAGGAGGCTAATTATAATCTTGGCGATGACGTTCTTGACGCACTAAAAAAGGCACGCCGTGAGGAAGAGTCCCCCGCCGGTCGCGAAGCCTTGGACACTATTATCGAGAACGCCAGTATTGCCGCTGAAGATAAAATCCCCCTCTGTCAGGACTGCGGTACTGCCGTGGTCTTTCTGGAAATTGGGCAGGAAGTTCATATTGAGGGCGGTGACCTCTATGCTGCCGTTAATGAGGGTGTGCGGCGAGCTTACGAGGAAGGTTATCTGCGCAAATCCATGGTCGACCACCCCTTTACCGACCGTAAAAACACGGGAGATAACACCCCGGCCGTGATTCACACTGATATTATTCCTGGTGATAAGCTTAAAATTATGGTGTTACCCAAGGGGGGCGGCGCGGAAAATATGGCTAAACTAGGCATGCTGTTGCCGGCATCCGGTAAAAATGCCGTTATCGACTTTGTGGTTAATGCCGTTAATGAAGCCTGGAGCAATCCCTGTCCCCCGGTAATTATCGGAGTTGGTATCGGCGGCACCGCTGAAAAAGCGATGGCGATGGCAAAGCACGCCCTGATTAGAAAAGTAGGGCAGACAAGCCCCGATAACGAGAATGCCGGACTTGAAAAGGAAATTTTACATAAAGTTAATAACCTTGGCATCGGCCCGATGGGCTACGGCGGCAGGATAACGGCTTTAGCTGTGCATGTGGAGAGCTTCCCGTCCCATATCACCGCCCTCCCCGTAGCGGTAAACCTGCAGTGCCACTCCGCCCGACATCGGGAAGTAGTGATTTAGAGAATATTTATGGCAAAGAAAATAAAACTCCCTTTAACTGAAGAAATAATAAAAAGCCTAAAAGCTGGGGATAATATCCTGCTATCCGGCGTCCTCTATGTTGCCCGCGATGCCGCCCACCGCCGGATGGTGGAGTCCCTGGACAAGGGAGAATCCCTCCCCTTCGATATTAAAGACCAGGCACTCTATTATATGGGGCCCTCTCCCGCCCCGCCCGGCAAGGTAATTGGTTCTGCCGGCCCCACCACCAGCGCACGTATGGATGCTTATTCCCCACGCCTCCTCGCCGTCGGACTCAAAGGGATGATTGGCAAAGGCGTACGGTCATCGGAGGTCAGGGAAGCCCTGAAAAGATATAAAGCCGTCTATCTGGCAACCGTCGGCGGCGCTGGCGCCCTCATTTCGAAGACCATCGTAACATCTGAAGTCGTTGCTTATCCCGACCTTGGCCCCGAGGCCGTTCTCAAGCTTGAGGTCAAGGACTTCCCCGCTACCGTCATCAATGATATCTATGGTGGCGACTTATATGTTGAGGGAAAAAAGAAGTATAAAATAACTTGATAAAACCTGATATAAAAAATTGGGGAGTGGTGTTCACACTCCCCTTGATATTTTTTAACTGCAAATCATAAGTCTTGAAAAACCAGAATACTGAATTGTATTCTATTTTTGTTCCTGCGCCATCTTATCATCAAGCAGCTTTTCTGCTTCTTCCCTGGTAGCGACGATATCAGGTGTATAGTCGGTGCTCTTGCCCATTCTGGAGAACTGCATGCTGGCCAGCTTGAATGT
>CAZRQP010000027.1:0-2661 GCA_964602315.1 uncultured Dehalococcoidaceae bacterium | reverse complement strand
TATAGTCGGTGCTCTTGCCCATTCTGGAGAACTGCATGCTGGCCAGCTTGAATGTTCCCTCCACCCTGATGGCGTGCCTCACGCCGGCCTTTTTTAGATACGCCTGGCCGCGGGCTACCTCATCTAGCGTGTCCTGGCCGACCGGCTTGAATTCCGATAGGTCGGTAATAACATCAAACCCCGGTTTAAGTTTCCCGACCTCCGTAATGGTCTTATCGGTGCACTCTTTCATCTCTTTATAATCGAAATATCCTACCATTTTAGAGTATAATCTGTTTTTCTTAATATCTGCTTCAACGGTAAACATGGCAGACTCCTTCCTGGGACTTGCTGGAAATTTCTTCTTTTCAGCTTGGGCGATTATCAAGAATATGCCTTATGTGAAAAAAAGTTTACACCATAAGCGACGATTTATCAAGGAATAATAACATGTAAATCTTTACGTGAAGGCGGAAAAAAGCTAAAATATAAGTGTCTGAACATCCTCAAGAATGCCGAGAAATCGTAGTTTACGGACGTGAAAAATTTTGGATAAAAAAGTCCTCAACTGGCTGCTGGAAGGACCCGCGTGGCTCAAGTATGCTGTCGAACTCCAGCTGCTGGACCAAAAACCGGAAGCTGATAAAGCGCTTCAGGATAATTCTATCCGGAAAATTATCTCCCGACTCAAAGGCAATGATGCCGGCATCCCCGCTATAAAGTCGGGCAGGGTGCATTACACGGATAAGGAAAAGGCCTACTGGGACCTGTTTTTCCTGGCGGACATCGGGCTGACTGTAACGGATGCCGGACTTGAAGCGGAGGCGGAGGAAATTTTCAGATTTCAGTTGCACGAAGGCACCTTCACCATGCCTCCTAACGTTCAGGAAAACTACTTCTGCATGTCGGCTATTCTTATCGCTACTCTGGCAAAGATGGGCTACCGCGACGACCCGCGGGTAATAAAATATATCCGCGCAGTAATGAACGACCAGATGCCGGGCGGCTGGGACTGCTATGACAACAGCTACGGAGTTGGAGACTCCTGCCCAATGGATAATATGAATATCCTGATGCTGCTGGGGCAGTACCTCGATTACCGCGATAGCCCAAAGCTCTATGGAGCTATCGATAACTTGCTAATGCACTGGCAGGAAAGAACACATCTTTACGGGTTCGGGGTGGGGAAACGCTTCCGCAGCCTGCAGTACCCGGCGGTAAAGTACGGCATCCTGCGGGTGCTGGATGTGCTTTCATTTTTCCCTTACGCCATAAAAAGCCCGTCTTTTCAAAGCATGGTGGACTGCGTGCATGCTAAAGCTACTGACGGAGGTTATTTTGCCGAATCTGGGGATATGGTTTATACTGATTTTGACTTCAGCCAGACCAGAGAACCGAGTCGCTGGATTACGTTTTTAGTGAATAGAATTGATAAGAGGGTTGAAAGTATCCAATCAGGCTAAAAGAAAGGGGCCGTTGTGTATCGTATTGAGGTCTCGGTAAAGGAAGGTTTCGCCGACCCGCGCTCGGAGGGACTGCAAAAGGATATCCTCGACCTCGGCATACAAACGGTCAAGCGCGTCAAGGTCAGCAGCGTCTATTTGCTGGAAGGCAAGCTGGACGACAAAGAGCTTCTGGCCGTCTGCCGCGAACTGCTGACCGACCCGATTGTCGAGGAGTATGCTACCGAGGAAAAGCCCGCCCCGTCCGGCGCCCGCCTGGTTGAAGTAGCTTATAATCCCGGCGTCATGGACCCGGTGGAAGACAGCGTGAAAAAGGGCATCCGCGACCTCGGTATTACTACCATTACCACTGTCAGGACAGCCAGTAAGTATCTCCTCTGGGGCGATATCCCCGATGATACTCTAAAGTCCATTTGTGATAAGCTGCTCGTCAACAGCGTCGTCCAGCATATCGTCGCCCGTAAAGAGACGGGGGCATTGCCTCCGGCATCCTATAAATTCAGGTTGGAGAAAATAGACATCGCCGCCATGGACGATAATGCCCTGATGGAGTTAAGCAAAGGCCGTTTCTGGCTGAATATTCATGAAATGCGCATTATCCAGAATCACTTTAAAGAATTGAAACGCCAGCCGACCGACGTGGAACTGGAAACGCTGGCGCAGACGTGGTCCGAGCACTGCATTCACAAGACGTTTAATGCTAAAATAACGCTCGGTAAAAAAGTAATCGATAGCCTGATGAAAAGCACGGTGATGAAGGTGACGCAGGAGTTGAACAAGCCCTGGTGTCTTTCTGTGTTTAAAGATAACGCCGGCGTCATCGACTTTGACGGACGGTACGCAATTTGTTTCAAGGTCGAGACGCACAATCACCCCTCGGCGGTGGAGCCTTACGGCGGCGCGGCTACGGGTATCGGCGGGGTGATACGCGACCCCCTGGGCACGGGACTGGGTAGCTTTCCAATAATGAATACTGACGTTTTTTGCTTCGGCCCGCCGGACTATCCCTATGACGAATTGCCCAAAGGCGTGTTGCATCCCCGCCGTATTTTTAAGGGGGTTAGAGCGGGGGTGGCTGACTATGGTAACCGCATGGGCATTCCCACCTCCAACGGCTCGATATTCTTTGATAAGCGCTATGTGGGCAACCCTTTGGTCTATTGCGGTACGGTGGGCATTATGCCAAAAAAAATGGGCCAAAAAGGCATGCAAAAGCCCG
>CAZRQP010000026.1:2970-16349 GCA_964602315.1 uncultured Dehalococcoidaceae bacterium | reverse complement strand
GTAACTCACCTGCCAACGGGTATGGTCGTCGTTTGCCAGGACGAGCGCTCCCAACTGCAGAATAAAGTCAAGGCTCTATCGGTCTTAAGGACGCGGATACTGGACATCGAGAGGCGCAAGCAGGAGGAAGAAATAACTTCCAAACGCCGCTCGCAGGTAGGTACCGGGGAGCGCGCCGAAAAGATAAGGACCTACAACTACCCACAGGACAGAATTTCCGACCACCGTGTCAATATCAACCTGCATAATCTGCCGCGCTTCATGGAAGGCGAAATCGATGAGCTTGTAGATGCGCTGGCAAGAGCCGAACACGAAAGACTGCTCGAGGAACAGAAGGGTTGAATATAAAACAGGCGCTGTTTCGAGGCAAGATGCTCCTCTCGGGAAATAATATCGAAGACGCTTCAATCGAAAGCGAAGTCCTTTTAAGGTATGTACTGGGAATAGACCGCGCCCGGCTGTTAGCTTCTCTCGATGCCGATATAAGCCCTGAACAGAGACAAAATTTCATGAAACTCGTTGCACGGAGGTCAAAGGGCGAACCAACGGCTTATATCACGGGGCACCGTGAGTTCTACGCACTTGATTTAAACGTAAACCCCCAAGTTCTCATACCACGTCCCGAGACCGAAATGCTGGTGGATAAAGCCGTTAGCCTGTGCCGTGAATATAGCTACTCTAAAGTCGCTGATATAGGGACGGGATGTGGGGCGATTGCCGTAAGCCTGGCAGTTACTATGCCTGACATACTTATTTACGCTACCGATATATCCGATGGAGCTTTGAGGGTAGCCGGGCAAAACGCTACAAAACACGGCGTAAAAGATAGAATTAAGTTTTTAAAGGGCGAGCTGCTGGAGCCTCTCATGGAGCCTGTAGATTTGATAATAGCCAACCTGCCGTACGTTAGGCAGAGGGATGTTCCTGATAAGGGGCCGTTGAGCTATGAACCCGCAAACGCTCTGAACGGTGGGGAAGAGGGGCTGGATAAAATCGGGGGGTTATGCAGGGAGGCGGGGAGCAAGCTTAACAGCAACGGGAGCCTGCTACTGGAAATAGGGCAGGGCCAGGGAGAGGCGGTAAAGGTTATTTTACATAAATATTATCCTCTGGCAAATATCGAAATTGAAAAAGACCTTGCGGGCATCGAACGCATGGTCGCGCTACGTTTGACACAGTACTGAATTCAATGATAAATTAAGTCTGAATCCCAGAGCATTTTTAGCAAAGGACTATGCCAATGAATATAATCGTATGCGTAAAACAGGTCATCGACCCCGAGGCTCCGCCAGCCAGCTTTAAGATAGATACCAAGCATAACAAAGCGGAAATGCACGGCGCGCCGCCGGTAATCGACCCCTACGGAGAGTACGCCGTCGAGGCGGCTTTACGTCTTAAGGACGCTAATGGCGGAACGATTACAATAATAGTAATGGGTGTAAACCTGCTGCGAGAGGTCGTTAAGAAACCCCTGGCCATGGGCGCCGACGAGCTTATCCTGCTAGAGGACGAGGCCTTTACTAAAGGCGATAGCTTGTCAACGGCCCAAGCTCTGGCCCTGGCGATTAAGAAGAAGGGTGACTACGACCTAATTTTGTGCGGTCGGGAGGCATCGGACACCAATGCGGGGCAGACAGGCCTTGCCATTGCTGAAATCCTCGGACTGTCCTGTATCAACCTGGCGCGCAAGATTGAAGTCGCTGACAGTACGCTTAAAGTAGAGAGAGTTACTTTATCCGGATATGACGTTATCGAATCAAGTCTGCCGGCGGTTATAACTATAAGCAATGAAGTCGGCGAGCCGCGGTATCCCACGATTAAAGGGATTATGGCGGCTAAAAAAATCGAGCCGGTTATCTGGAAACCTGGCGATATCGGGCTTGATGCGCCGGCCGGCGTCAAGACGAAACTACACAGGCTATTCCAGCCGGTCCACGAAGGCAAATGCGAGTTTGCCGACGGAGATACAGCGGAAGAAATGGCGGTAAACCTGGCGAACAAACTTAGAGAGTCCAAGACAATATAGAATATTCGAGGTGACTGATAATGGCCGATAATACAGGCGTAGCTGTTTACTGTGAAATAAAAGATGATAAAATCATGCCGATTGGCGCCGAGGGCCTGGGTGTCGGGAGGAAGCTGGCGGATAGTCTCGGGCAGGAACTTGCGGCCGTCATACTGGGCAGCGGGGTGGGGACTTACGCGCAGCAGGCTATTGAGTATGGGGCAGATAAGGTGTACGTTGTCGATGATGCGCAGCTTAAGGAATATCAGCCTGATGTTTACGTAAGCGTTCTGGAGAACGCGGCTAAAAATATTAAGCCTCAAATAATGATTATGGGTCAGACCGACGCAGGGCGCGAGCTCGCCCCCAGGCTGGCTTTCCGTTTGGAAACGGCAGCCATATTAGACTGTGTTGACCTGGATATAGATTCCGGCTCTAAAAGATTGCTGCAGACCAAGCCGGTTTACGGAGGCAATGCACAGGCGGTCTTTATCACCGAGACCGACCCCCAGATAGCAACCATACGCACCAAGGCTATGGAAGCTCTCGAACCGGACGCCTCCCGCAAAGGGGAGGTGGTGAATATTAAGGCGGAAATCGATGCTGCTGCTTTAAAAACTAAGATAGTGCAAAGAGTAGCGGAGGAAGTAGCCGGTATTAAAATAGAGGACGCGGCGATAGTCGTTTCCGGAGGCAGAGGCATCGGCAGCGTGGAAGGGTTCAAGCAGCTTGAAGAGCTGGCATCACTGATGAAAGGCGCCGTAGGCTCCAGCAGACCCCCCTGCGATAACAACTGGATACCTGAAACGGCACAGGTGGGACTGACCGGTAAAATCATCGCGCCGGATGTCTATATTGCCGTGGCTATCTCCGGCTCCAGCCAGCACATGAGCGGCTGCTCCGGCTCCAAGACGATTGTCGCTATCAATAAAGACCAGGAGGCCAATATCTTCCGATACGCCCGCTATGGGGTAGTGGGGGACTGGAAAAAGGTGCTGCCGGCATTTACCGCCAGGCTTAAAGAACTGTTGGCTTCTTAAATTTTTCTCATTTACCAAAAATTAATGACGCCCTGGAAAACCGGGGCGTCATCGTTTTATTAAGCTAAGTATAAGGCTAGCTCTTTTCTTCCTTTTCCGCCTGTTTCTGGGCTACAAGCTTCTGGGTGATGGTGGCGGGGACCTCTTCATAATCTTCGAACTCCATGGTATAGGTCGCCCGGCCCTGCGTCATCGATTTAAGGTCGATACTGTATCGCTGGACTTCCGCCAGGGGCACATGTGCCTCGATAACGTTGGTGTCGCCCTCCGGGTTCATGCCCAGCACACGGGCGCGCTTGGTATTGAGGTCGCCGATGATATCCCCGGTAAGGTCGTTGGGGACGGTCACCTTGAGATTCATGATAGGTTCCAGCATGATAGGCTGTCCCCCCGACAGGCCTTTTTTAAATGCCCCGGCCCCGGCTATTTTGAAGCATATTTCCGAAGAATCGACCTGGTGGAAGCTGCCGTCGTAAAGGGTCGCTTTTACACCAATAACCGGATACCCGGCCAGACAGCCTTCCGAGTAAGCCTCCACAACTCCCTTTTCCACGGCCGGAATGTAGTTCTTGGGTACGGACCCGCCCACGATTCTATCGGCGAACTCATTTTCGCCACGTTCCGGCAGCGGCTCAAGCTCAAGTAAAACATGCCCGTACTGTCCGTGCCCGCCCGACTGTTTCTTATGCTTATATTCGGACTTGGACGGAGCCGTGATTGTCTCGCGGTAGGGGACTTTAGGAATCGACAGCTCGACATTCACGCTGAACTTGCGCTGCATTTTTTCCGCCGCTACGGAAAGGTGGGTATCTCCCATGCCGGAAAGAATGGTCTCGCCAGTGCCAAGTTCACGGTGCACATCAAGGGTGGGGTCTTCTTCCGTAAGGCGGGACAACGCCGTTCCCATTTTATCGATATCGGTCTTGGTTTTAGGATACACGGCTTCGCGGAAAATGGGGGTGGGGAACTTGACGGGGGTAAGTTTTACCTGCTTTTCCTGGGCGCACAAGGTGTCTCCGGTAACGGTGACATTCAGTTTTGCCACCGCCCCGATATCCCCGGCCCTGACTTCCGCGGCCGGCTCCTGTGTTTTGCCTCTCATAAAATATAACTGCCCGATGCGCTCGCCGGCGTTCCGGGTGGAATTGAATACCTGCGAGTTGCTGGTGAAAACACCGTTGTAAACACGGAAATAAGTCAATTTGCCGACATAGGGGTCGGCCGTGGTCTTGAAAACGAGAGCTGCCAGAGGGGCAGTTTCCGACGGCTCAACGGCTCCGCCTGCAACGGCTACTTTTTGCTCTTCCGGCAGGGGCAGGTAATTGCATATAGCGTCCAGCACGCGGTCGACGGCTATATTAAGTAATGCCGAGCCTGCCAGTATAGGCACGATTTTGCCGCTGATTACGCCCAGTCGCAGCGTCCTGGTGAATTCCTCTTGAGTAATTTCCTCTCCGCCGAGGTATTTCTCGATGAGCTTATCATCCAACTCGGCGATGGACTCTACAAGCTTTTCCCTGTATGAGTCCACCCTGTCTTTTAGTTCCGCCGGGATTTCAGTTTCCTTAGCCGGCGAACCGGTATAGGCTTTCATCGCAAGCAGGTCGACCACGCCTTTGAAACCGGCCTGGGACCCGATAGCTACCTGTAAGGGGCGGCATTTTTTACCGAGCTTGGCTTGAATTTCTTCAACTACCTTAAAGAAGTCCGCGTTCTCACGGTCCATCTTGTTGATATATATCAGTCTCGGCAGCTTGGCTTCTTCGCAGTAACCCCAGACCATCTCGGTGCCGACTTCCACGCCGGAGGCAGCACATACGGCGACGATAGCCCCCTCGCTGACGCGCATACCCGCTTTTACCTCACCGACGAAGTCGGTATATCCGGGGGCATCAATGATGTTTAGTTTACGCTCCTTCCAGTTTAAAGGCAGTAAAGACAGATTGATGCTGATGCGCCGCTTGGCTTCATCGGGGTCATAATCGGATACAGTAGCCCCGTCATCAACTTTACCCAGGCGCTTGACCACGCCGGCATTGAAAAGCATCGCCTCGGAAAGCGAAGTCTTCCCGGCACCGCCGTGGGACAACAATACTACATTATGAATATTACCAAGTCCGTATTTAGGCATGAAACCACCTGCTCTCTAGATTCTTCGATTATCATTATAACCGCAGTCGGTCGAACACGGCAAGCGTGATATATGACTAGATGGGAAGGGCGTTACTTACGTCCCGAACTTGTCCTTATATGCAATCTCGGACAGCTCTTTGCGGGGCGGCGCTTTGCCTTCATGTTCGGGCACGCCGAGAGGGAACAGAGTGACCGCGCGGTATCCTTCCGGCACGTTCAGTATTTTTTCTACTTGAGGCGCGTTAAAAGCACCTATGATTACCGTACCCAGTCCCTGCGCGTGGGCGGCCAGCACCATATTCTGCACGGCCAGGGCGACATCGAACATAAACCAATCGCCTTTATCCGTTACGTATTCAGGTTTACCGCCGGGCGTACTATGAACGGCGCCGGAACTGCCTATCCTGGCGCAGACAACGATAATAACGGGGACATTATTCATACCCCCGGAAGCCGGATTCGGCACTTCCTTATCCGGCAGCTTTATCATCTTCAATGTATCAGCAATTTTTGCCTTCACCGCAGTGTCACGGACGACCACAAAACGCCAGCACTGGGTATTGCCCCAGGAGGGCGCCCAGCGCCCGGCATCTAAAATTGCCTCGATTTTTTCATCTTCAACGGGGTCGGGTTTATAGCGCCTGATGCTTCTGCGACTTTTGATAGCTTCAAATAAATCCATATGTCTTTCCTACCTATTATTTAAAATTTTTCCATAAATATGACTTCGGACAGTTTTTTGCGGGGAGATACCTGTCCTTTACCTGAGGGTATGCCCAACGGCGTCATGGTAACTGCTGTGCAGTCGCCGGTCACGCCGATTATTTTTTCCACTTTAGCAACATCAAAGCCGCCGACGATTACCGTACCCAGTCCCAGGGCGTGGGCGGCAAGGGTAAGGTTTTGCATCGCCAGGGCGATATCGAACATGTACCAGTACTCTCCCTTCTCGTTAAGAAGGGCTCCATCGCCGCTACGGCCGGCCCCGCTTTTTTCGGCGCATACAACGATTAACACGGGGGCATGCCTGATGGAACCAGCAGCGGCGTTTTCCACCCATTCGCTATCAACACTCACTTTAGCGAGTGTATCGGCAATCGCGGACCTGGTCTTGGGGTCGCGCACCACGACAAATCGCCAGCACTGCTGATTGCCCCATGAAGGAGCCCAATGGGCGGCTTCCAGGACTTTTTCCACAGTCTTGTCATCGACAGGGTCGGGCTTATAGTGCCGGATGCTTCTCCTGTTTTTAATAGCTTCAAAGATATCCATTCTCTCCCTCCGTTATTATTTCAAGTTTAGTTTTCCCAGGCTCCTTTGCCGATTAGAGAGACAAAGCGGCAACCGCCGAGTTTTTCAACGCGGTTCTCATCTTTTTGCCGGGTAACTTTATAAAGTTCCTGGACATAGCGCGAGCCAGCCGGTATGACCATCCGACCGTCGATAGACAACTGCGAGAGCAGGTCGATGGGTATATCGGGCGCGCCGGCGGTAACCATGATGGCATCGTACGGCTCTCTTTCCGGCCATCCAAGTGTTTCTTTAGCTGTGTATATCTCAACATTTTTATAACCAAGGTTATTAAGGACTTCCAGCGCCGATTCCGCCAGGGCAGGCACGCGTTCCACGGTAACTACCGTTCCGGCTAGCTCGGCGAGGATAGCCGTCTGATAGCCGCTGCCCGTGCCTATCTCAAGTACCTTTTCATCACCCTTAAGCTCCAGCGCCTCTGTCATCAGCGCGATAATTAAGGGCTGGGATATTGTCTGTTCGTAGCCGATGGGCAGCGGGCCGTCATCATAAGCCAGGTACCGGTTTTCCCGGGGTACGAATTGCTCGCGCGGTATATGCGCCATGGCGGCCAGGACCCGCTTATCATTTATTTCCGCAGCAAGTTGCTTTGTCATTCCGGCTCTTGCCGTCGCGTAGTCCTTCATAAAACTGTAAATCTAGGCGATTATATAATACGCTACAATCAATAAGACGACGATGATACCTGTTAAAATACCTATCCTCTTGAGGTCGCCGTTGATAAATTCGTAATGCAGGGGCAGCGCTGCCGAAGCCGATGCCTTTTTTTGAACGGGGGCTTTTACCAGCGGGGCAGCAGCTACCGGGGCGCTTTCCCGGGCCATATTTCCGGAGGTCTCCTGCGGTAAGCCTGTAGCTGGTTGAGCTTGCCTGAATTTGTTATTTTTCTTACTGCGATGGCGCTTGCCTCGGCTGTGTTTGGATTTAGCTGGCAATCGTGTGCCTCCTGAAGATATTATTTAGCCCTCGGGTGTGACTTATCGTAAGTACGGCGGACCTGTTCAGTAGTCAGGTGAGTATAGACCTGGGTGGTGGAGATATTGGCGTGTCCCAGCAACTCCTGCACCGACCTTAAGTCGGCGCCGCCGCCAAGCATGTGAGTGGCAAAGCTGTGCCGCAGTGTATGCGGGCTGACTTTAGGACCCAGGCCGGCCGACTTGGCATATTCCTTTAGTTTTTGCCAGAACCCCTGCCGGGTGAGTCTTTCACCGCGGGCGTTGAGGAACAAAGCTGTATCTTTCTTGCCGTGGGCAAGTTTCTGCCGGTCTTCATTAATATAGTCCTGTACCGTCCTGGCGATGTTTTCATAAATGGGAATAATACGTTCTTTGCGTCCTTTGCCGAAACACCGCACGAAGTAATTATCCTTAGTATTAACATCACCCAGATTCAGGGCTACAAGTTCGCTGATTCTCATGCCGCTGGCATACAGCAGCTCCAGCATCGCGCGGTCGCGTTTGGCTTCCGCCGTAGAGAGTTTGGCTGGCTGTTCCAGCAGCAGGCGCACCTGACTGATGGGAATCGGCTTGGGTAAAGCCTTGCCCACGCTCGGCGAACTCATGTTTTCCGTGGGGTCGGTTTTAATGATGCCTTCCGCAACCAGAAAGCTGAAGAAAGACCTAGCAGCGGCTACCTTACGCGCCACCGTGGTCGCTACATAACCTCTCTCTTTGAGATTAAGCATATTGCTTAACATCGTCTGCCTGTTGAAATTAGCCCAAGAAGACACAGACTCTTTACCTGCGAAATCAGCCAGTCCCGTAAGGTCGTTACGGTAGGCGGAAATGGTATGCTCGGAGTATCCCTTTTCAACCTCCAGATAATGTAAAAAGTTTTCAATCGACTCTTTCATATCATCTCCTCATGGACAGTGTTGTCACGGCCCTGCCGTTAAGATTCACGCTAATATTTTAACATAATATTTTAACATAAAAAAGCCAATATCAATCAACGTGCCTAGAAATTATACCAGTTCCAAATAAATATTACTTAATTACCATGGAATGTTAGATGTGTTAAAAACGTGATTTAATTTTGAGGTAAAAATGCTAATCCCTGTATTTGACCTTACGTATTAGCCATGACCAAAAAGCTATTGTAGCAGTGACGAAAGACATATAAGATGATTAACGTAGGGTGTATAACGCGATATAAAAAGGCAGTCTTTTCATGAGTTCACCTATTGAAGAAATCAAGAATATCTTGAGTAAACAATCGCCCGAGCCGGAAGCACTGCGCCTGATTCCGGAGACGCTGGCCCGCAAGCATGTTGCTATCCCAATTGCTATAGAGGGCAATATCCTGCGTGTGGCTATGGCCAATCCTTCCGATATCCTGGCTCTGGAAGCGCTGGCGAGCTGGAGTCAGATGCGTATCGAGACCGAAGCCGCAACACAGGAAGAAGTTCTTGAGGCTATCGACTTTAATTACAAAGATTACGAGGAAATCGAAAAGCAGATTTCCAGTATAACCCTTGCCGAGGATACTAAAGCCGATAAACAGATTGTTATCGACCCCAACACCGAAGCACCGGTAGCCCACGCTCTATCCCTAATCATCGATGAAGCGGTCAAAGCCAGAGCCTCCGATATCCACCTGCATCCGGGCGAGGACAATCTACGGGTACGCTTCCGAATCGACGGCGCGCTGCACGATATGTTTTCCCTGCCACTGACTACCATGACGCAGCTTATATCCAGGATAAAAATCATGGGAAAAATGAATATCGCCGACCATCACCGGCCCCAAGACGGGCAGTTCTCGATAAAAACCAAAGGCCGCTTAATTGATGTCAGGGTAGCTATTATAGCCACGGTTTACGGAGAAATGGCGGTCTTACGTCTCCTGGACAAGTCAAGGGCGTCTCTTAATCTAGCCGAACTCGGATTTCTGCCGGAAAGCCTGACTACGTATGAGAACATGCTCAAGGTGCCTTACGGCGTTATCCTGGTCAGCGGCCCCACCGGAGCCGGCAAGACGACCACGCTATACGCCTCGCTGAATTCGCTCGACCAGACTTCACGCAATATCATCACCGTCGAGGACCCTGTGGAGTACCGGTTTTCCAACATCAACCAGATACAGGTCAACACGCGCGCAGGGATTACCTTCGCCAGCGGGTTGAGGTCGATACTTAGACTCGACCCCGATGTTATTTTGATAGGAGAGATACGGGACGCGGAAACCGCCAACATCGCTATTCAGTCTGCTCTTACCGGCCACCTCGTGCTGTCCTCAATCCACGCTAACGACTCCGTAGGCGTGGTATTGCGTCTGCTAGACCTCGGCGTGGAGCCTTTCCTCGTATCGTCAGCCCTGATTGGGGTTGTCGCCCAGCGGATGGCGCGGCGTATCTGCTCCCATTGTGCCAAGTCTATGAAAGTATCCCCTGAAGAGACGATGATTTACGCCCAGGAAATGGGCGAGGAAAAAACCGAGTTTATGCAGGGGGCCGGCTGTAAATCATGTTCTAACAGCGGCTACCGGGGCAGAACGGGCATATTCGAGATTCTCGTTAACGACGATAATATCAAGTCTTTACTGCTAAAAGAGGCTTCGGCTTCCGAATTACGCGCACAGGCTATTAAAGACGGGATGGTTACGTTAGTGAAAGACGGGATGAAAAAGGTGAAGAAAAATATAACCACTCCTGCGGAGGTTATGCGTAACGCTTATACCGTTACCTAGGGCTTTATTGTAATGGAATAAAGCTGGGGAATAATAATGCTCTATCAATATATTGCCTGCAGCGAGTCCGGCGAAATCGTCAAGGGAAAACTGACTGCCAGCAGTGAAGACTCTATCGCCGAAATGCTGGGAGTTGCCGGCTATCGTCTTATTAATTTACGTCCTTTTATTCCTTTCTTAAGCATGGAGAAGCTGACGGCGCAGTTATTCCCGGTCAAGCCGAACGATATAATCATGCTTTTTCGACAGCTGGCTCTACTGCTTGAGTCGGGAGTCAACATCGTTACCTCGCTGGAGCTGATGCAGGAGCAAATAACAAATCGTACTTTAAGGAAGGTCATTACCGAAGTAATAGAAGATATCAGGGCAGGCAATCAGCTTTCGGTGGCGATGAGCCGGCACCCGGATGTGTTTCCCATACTTGCGTGCCGGTCGTTAAGCATCGGTGAGCAGACCGGAGGTTTAGAGACGATGCTGCGGCAGGTTTCCGATTACATGGAGAAGGAGATCGCCTCTAAGAAAGGAATCAAGGGAGCCTTGATGTATCCCGCCATAGCCCTGGTTGTCACTGTAGTCGTCGTTGGTGTGCTCATGTTTTTTGTAATACCCGCTTTCGCCGGATTCTATGCAGACCTGGGTGCGGAGCTGCCGGGCATAACTCAAATAATGCTGGACCTATCTGCAATTCTGCGCGAGCACTTCATGTTAATATTCCTGGTGATTTTAATCACAGTAGGTCTGGCTTTTATTTATTTCAGGACGGAGGATGGAAAATATAACCTTGATAGAATTATGCTGCGCGTACCGCAACTGGGCAGGGTGAGGCATCTTAATGAGCTTTCCCGCTCCGCCCGGAGTATCTCTTTACTGTATGCAGCCGGTCTGCCGCTGACAGAAATCATGCCACTTGTTATCCAGGGGTGCAATAACCGTGTGGTGGCACAGGCTTTATACGGTGTCCAGACGGAAATGCTAAAAGGAGAAGGTCTGGCTAAACCGATGTCAAAAGACAAGCTCTTTCTGCCGATGATGGTGCAGATGGTAAAAGTCGGTGAGGAAACGGGCAACTTAGACTCGTCGTTACAGGCAGTGGCCAACAATTATGAGGCGGAAGCCCAGGACAAGACCAAGTCGCTGATTGCCATGATACAGCCGATGATGACTGTTGTTATTGCCGGTGTTGTCGGCGTTATTGCTTTATCGATGGTCTCGGCAATGTACTCGATGTACGGGCAAGCATTTTAACCAGGCAAGCTATTATAGGACATAAGATATGAAAGGTTTCAAGTTCAGCAAAACAGGATTGCTTATTCTTGCAGCCGGTGCGTTTATCGTTGTGCTGGCAAGTCTCGGTTTCATGCGTTTCAGCCAAACATCGGAGCAGGATAGCCTTAACGATGCTTTAGCTCTATCGGAGACAAGATTGAGCTTCATGAACATCCAACCGTTACAGGTACAGCTAGCTGAACTTGAGGAACAGCTAAGCGAGAGTGAAAGCCTGCTGGCAGAAGTAAAACAAAGGCTGTCCCAATCAGTTATCAGTGTTAATGTTACCGATAAATTTTATGAAATAGCCGCCTATCACAGCATAATAGTCGATTCTATAAGCACGACAAAAAATCAGTCGGGGGCTTATGAAGGCGTTCCATGTACCCTGATAACCATTAACGCTGGCGTCAGCGGCGACCTTTCGCATGTTATCGATTTTATTACCGGTCTGAACAACAATTTCACCACCGGATATGTTGAGTCGGCACAGATAATTATTAGTGAGGATGAGGCTGTAATCAGCACTTCGGCTTCTATCATGATGGTCGTTTATACGCATGAGGGTATATAGAAATGCCAGGAACAATTGCTTCACTATATATAGATGACGTAAGCCTACGGTTAATGGTTACCCGCGGCAAGCGTATTGCCACGCTGGCTGAAGCGCCTCTTGATACCAGCCTGGTGGACATCGATACCAAGGAAAAAGAGGCACAGCTGGCTGACATAATAAAAAACCTCCTTAAATCAAATAAGGTGACTTCCAAGAAGATAGTCCTCGGTTTGAGCGGGCTCCATTGTTTGACGCGTCCGCTTGTTTTGCCCCAGCTACCCCGGGCGATGTTGAAAGAGGCTATTACCAGGGAGGCCCAACGGGTATTGCCGGTGCCCATCGACCAGCTTTATCTCTCATGGCAGGTCATATCCACTCTGGAAGATAAACTATATGTGTACGCAGTAGCTTTACCTCGTGAAATGGCGGATATGGTCATAAGGGTAGTCAACCAGGCGGGTTATAAACCGTACCTGATGGATATTAAACCCCTGGCGCTGGCGAGACTATGCAGGGAAAGCAATGCTGTTGTTATAGATGTGCAGGCTAAAGAATTTGATATCATCATTATCAGCGATAATATACCCCAGCCAGTACGCACGGTGTCCTTCCCAAGTGAAGCGCTGTCCCTGGAGGAAAAATTCGACGTCATCGAAGACGATATCAAGCGCACAATGCAGTTTTATAACAAAAACAACGCCGATAAAGCCATTCAACCGGACGCGACGCTGCTGGTTTCCGGGGAGCTGGGCACAGCTCCAGAACTCTACGAACCGCTGGCTAAAGAACTTGGTCTTAAAGCAGAATTGCTGGTTTCGCCACTAAAAAGCATGAAGGACCTCGACGCCTCGCACTATCTGGTAAATGTCGGTCTCACTCTAAAAGAAATACCCAAGGAAGCCGGACCGCTGCTGCCGAACCTGAATGTCCTGCCGTCGCCTTATCAACCTAAACAGGTATCTATGCGTCAGGTAATGGTAGTACCGGCAGTCGCTATTGCCATAGCCCTAATAGTCATGATGATAATGACCGTTCAGGAGACAGCGGCAAATATCGACTTTTTAAATACCCAAATCATCACTAATAATTTCACACTGGAGATAAGCCAGGCGCAGAAAAAGGTCCTGATGAATAATATTTCTGATTTGCAGTCGCAAATCGCCACGGCCGATACGCGATATACGGTTTATGCCAATGCGTTTATTAACATGAATAGGACCGGCGATTTGATGAATACCGATCTGAATACTATGGTAGACAACGTCGTCGATGAACTGAACCTGGCCACGCTGATCCATGCAAACGGACAAATAAGTATCAAGGGAAGTGCTTCCAGCGAGCAACTGGTACTGGAGTACGTAAGGGACCTCCTGGCCACAGA
>CAZRQP010000026.1:0-2870 GCA_964602315.1 uncultured Dehalococcoidaceae bacterium | reverse complement strand
ATAGAACAGGCGCTAAAGTCTATCACGACGGAAAAGGAAATGGCTGATTTCGCGAAAGACCTTGAACTTGATTTCGGCCGTACGGAACCGGAAGTAGGCAGAGTGCGTTTCAACGCCGCCAAACAGCGCGGCACTATCAGCCTGGTGGCACGCTTGCTGCCGGCAACCATCCCTTCCCTCGATGAACTGGGCCTGCCGGCGGTTTGCAAGGAACTAATCAACCGCCCACGCGGTCTGGTGGTAATCAGCGGACCCACCGGCAGCGGCAAATCCACGACCCTCGCCTCCATGATTGATTATCTTAACAAAACGGAAAGCCGCCGCGTGATTACGATAGAAGACCCAATCGAATACACCTATGAAAATGAAAAGTGTACCATCACCCAACGTGAACTCGGCCATGATACCCTTTCCTTTGCCGAGGCGTTAAGGCATGTCTTAAGACAGGACCCGGATGTCATTCTGGTCGGTGAGATGCGCGACCTCGAAACAGCCTCGACGGCGCTTACCGTCGCTGAAACCGGCCACCTGGTGCTGACCACAGGACATGCCCCGAGTTCGTCACAGGCTATCGAGCGTATCGCCAACATGTTCCCGCCCCACGAGCGTACGCTGGCGCAGACACGTCTGGCGTCGCTGCTGCTCGGCATCCTCTGCCAGGCCCTGGTGCCCAAAGCCGACGGCTCGGGACGGGTGGCAGCTATTGAAGTCATGCTGGCTAATTCCGCAATTAGAAACCTTATCAGGGACGGTAAGACCTTCCAGCTGCCCAATACTATACGCATGAGCACGCAGCAGGGCATGGAGCTGCTCGATCAGGCGCTGGTCAGGCTTTATAAAAGCGGCACCATTAAAAAGGAAATGGTATTCGACTTCTGTAATGACCGCGATGAAATAGTACGTCTTACCGGTGAAAAAGCAGACGCAAAAACCAGTGAAAACCAGACCGTATTTACCCCCCAGTTTAACTAGGAATACATCCGATAGCCAAATCGCAAGCAGGTCTAAATATCAACCACGTGACTCCGAATCTGCTATAATCATATCAGGTTTTTTTGATGGAGGGAGTCACGATGAAAAAGACCGGCGTATTTTACCACGATATTTGCGGTAAAGAAGCTTATTCCAGTCTGGCCATGGGCGTTGCCGACGGATTTAAAGGCATAGAAAAGACCGGGCTATTCTCCAAGCCAAACGTTACCCACTACGAATCAAGGCCGGCTACCGAGGAAGAGATAGCCAGAATCCATACCAGAAAATGGATTGACGAGGTGAAGCGCACCCAGTGGTGGCGGGTGTCCCTTTATTCTATCGGCGGGGTCCTTGAGGCGACGGAAAAGGTATTAAAGGGAGAACTCGATAATGCGCTGGTAATCGCCGGGGTGGGCGGACACCATGCCCACCGTGACAGCGCCTGGGGAGGCTGCTATTTCAGCGTGACCGGACTGGCTATTCCCCATGCCCGCGAGCATTTCAAGGCCAGGAGATTTGCCATCGTGGACACGGATACACATCATGCCGACGGCGTGAGGGACATTTTCAAGGATGACGACGAGGTTCTGCATATCTGCTTCTGCCACGGTTACGGCTGGGACGATGATTCCGACAGCTTAACGACCAACGATACCAAGATGTGTTTCTCCCACGGTTCCGACGACGCTTCAGAGATAGAAAACGTGCGGAGAGAAGTACCGGAAAGAGTTAAGAAATTCAAGCCGGACATGCTTTTCTGGATAATGGGTATGGATACTCACCGAGACAGCTACGGCACGCAGGCATTAACGGAAAAAGCTTATCCTACGATGGCAGAAATTATCAAAGATACCGCCGAACAGGCCTGCGGCGGCAAGCTGATAGTCAAGACCTGCTGCAACGCCCCGCCCCATGCCACCTCATACGCTTTGCCGCATATCGTGGAATGCCTGGCTGAAATCAGCTAAACAATCCGGGACAATAGGAAGCCTGCCAGCAGAGTTTCATTTATTTGCTGGCAGGCTTACTGGTTTTTTTATATCATTCTTTTTAGATTATATCTGATTACGGATAAAATACCTGGTTAACAGTGCCGTCGACCTCGATGTTATAGCCGCCTGCTACGCTGGTATGACCGCCGGCAATGTAATCACCTACCCTATACGTAGTAGCGCCTACTGTGGCTACGTCGCAGTCAATCCATGTTTGCGGTGTACCTTCACCGCTGGTCAGACCGAAATTAATTGTGGAGCCGTCATCGTTGCCATGGCTTATGTTAGCCGATACTGCGTCGGCCATGGCAGCGGTCACTGCCGTAAGGATGTTAGCGAGCTCGGTTTCCGCAGCCTCTTCTGCTCCCCGGCCGATAAATTTACCGACGTTCGGTACGGCTACGGCAGCCAGCACACCGAGAATCGCCACGACGACCAGCAACTCAATCAGTGTGAAGCCTTTTTCCCCATAACGGAAACTTTTGAAGAACTTTTTCATTGGTTACCTCCATAGTTGAACGTTAATAATTTTTCCCCTAAATAAAACTTTAACATAGCCATATTATTGTTCAATGGGGTATTAGTCCCACATTTATATGAGAATAAAGTCATAAGCAATTCCTGAAGCTAATCAATCTCCGTAAAAATCGGCTAAAATCAACGCTTTTTCTTTAAAGATAACCCTTGATTGAACAGGGTAATTACCTGCATGAAAAAACATAGGTAGCCTGTTGACTATAAAGTAAAAACACGTCAAAATATATCAGCGGTGAGGAATGAAAGACAGAATAAGTTTAACTAAATGAGTATCCAGCTAGCTATCCTTTTCACCCTGGCCGGTATCGCCATCGGCAGTTTCCTTAATGTATGCATCGACCGCCTGCCTTTAGGCAAGTCGCTTATTTC